>VGRO01000012.1 GCA_016875335.1 Deltaproteobacteria bacterium
AGCGGGGGGCGGCAAAACCGGGGGCAAAAAAGGTCCGCCGGGCGCTGCCGGGCACGGCGTGGAGGCGAAAAAAGGCGCCGGCACCGCCGCTCCGCGGCTGGCCGGCGCGGGGCGGTGGATTCTGGTGTCGGTGCCCGCTTGACCGCTGCGCGAACCCAGTGCTACAACCGGCCCCGTTCGGCTTCGCCGCCGGGCGGTCGCGGTGCGCCTACCCTCCTCATCGGAGCCAAGGCGTGCAAGCCGCGGTCAGGGCTTGGCGGCCAGCGGGCCACCGAGTCCACAAGGCGCACTGGCCAGGGGGACCTGGCGTCGTCGCAACGGCCTGCGTGCTTCGGTCTTGGTGCCGTTGCTGCGACGTTGACGAGCGACGCTGGACTTCGCCCCGCAGTTGGTGCACATTCGCGACCCGCGCGGTCGCGCCGCGGCAGGACCTGCGCGGTCCTGCCCCGGACATCAGGGCGCGAATCACCGGGCCCGCCACAGGGCCTCAAGGCGAAATCAACGCGGCACCGGCCGCAAGCAGGGAGCAGGCAAGCGATGTTTCAATCGATTTCCACCGCCTTCGAGGAAGGCGGCATCGGCATGTACTTCATTTTGGTCCACCTGATCTTCATCCTGGCGATCGCATTCGAGCGCATCTTCGTGCTCTACATTCGGTCCAGCGTGAAGAAGGAGGAGTTCATCAAGCTGCTGCAGGTGCCGATCCTCAAGGGCGACCTGAACCGCGTGCTCAAGGTGTGTTCCACCTACCAGTATCCGCTGGCGCGCATCGTGCACGCGGGCGTGCTCAAGGTGAAGCGCTCCGACGAGGAAGTGCAGGCGGCGATGGACGAAGCCTACCTGCGCGAGATCCCGCAGATCGAGAAGCGCGTGGACTACCTGAACCTGCTCGGCAACACCGCCACCTTGGCCGGTCTGCTCGGCACCGTGTTCGGCCTCATCCACACCTTCGGCGCCATCGGCAAGCCGGACGTCGACGCCTCGCAGCGCTCGACCCTGCTGTCCAAGGGCATCTCCGAGGCCATGAACTGCACGGCGTTCGGTCTGGGCACCGGCATCATCGGCGTGCTTTTCTACGCGGTCCTCGCCTCCAAGGGCAAGGAAATCAAGGCCGACATCGACGAGGGCACGGTTCGCGTGCTCAACCTCATCGTGGCCAACCGCAACAAGATGGGCGACATCAAGGAAGAGGCTGCGGCCTAGGTTCCTGAGACGTCCAGCCGTCCGCGCAACGCCGCCGGTTTGCCCGGCAGGCTCGCGCAGAGGGTCGCAATTGCTTCGCTTGCCGCTTCTGCAGTGTCGCGCTTTCGGGCGCACGGCGCTCTGGCCTGGGGTTCGCCCCGCCGGGTGGCCGTGCGCCCGGGAGTCCCGTTCACAAGGTGCGGCGAACCCGCGCATGCCGGCCTGACCCAGGGTCGCAGGCGTGCGGTGGCGCATCCGGGCACGTTTGGCCGCCGCGCGCTGGCCAACTTCTCGGACCAGGCCAAGTTCTCGGACCAGGCCAAGTTCTCGGACCAGGCCAAGTTCTCGGACCAGGCTGCTGGGCGGGCGTCCAGTGCACACGCTTGCACATCTTCCGCGCTCAACCCACGGATGCTGTCGGTACGTCTGACCGTCCATCTGGGCCGCGCGGGCCAGGGCTGGATCGCCAGCCCGCCGCCGCGCGGCGGTCGCAACCAATACCGCGCGCCGCCCCGTGGCCTCAATGCCAAGGGAGCGCGGCACACGAATCGAAGCCGGGACCGACGAGTCGACCGGCTGCAAGGAGTACCCGATGGGTGGTGGTTCATCAGGAAAAGGTGGCGTCGCGGACGCCAACTTGAACGTCGTGCCGTTCATCGATCTGCTCGCCTGCATCATCTGCTTCTTGCTGATTTCAGCAGCTTGGACGCAAATGGCGCGTATCGACGTCGATCAGGCGCTGCCCAAGGCCTCGCCCAAGCCGCCGCCGACGCCGCCAGCGCCAGAGGGCAAGATCAACATCGTGATCACGCCTACCGGCCACCTCATCAACCTGTGGAACGCCGACAAGATCGCCAGCCCGCACCCCGAGCACGTCACGGTGTCCAAGATCCCGGTCACGGGGGACTTCAAGCTCTGCCGTGGCCGCGCGGGCGGCGATTGCACCGGCGCCGCCGCAGAAAACTTCAAGAAATACGACTACGCCAAGCTCCGCGAAAAGCTGGAGACCTACCTGCGCGACTGCCAACTGCCGACCGACAACAAGGTCGGCGGCAAGAACACCAAGGTCATGGTCGCCGCCGTCGATTCGGTCCAGTACCTGCACCTGATCCGCACGCTGGATCAGATCCTGCTGGCCTGCAAGGACAAGGACAAGAAGGAAACCTGCCTGAACAGCCCGAGCGTCGGTGACGTCAACCTGCTGCGCGCTGAGGGCTTCACCTCCTTTGAGTAGATCGGGCCGCCTCGCGCTGGCTCACCCCTGGAACACTCCCGCACTGAGGTAGCATGTCCGTCCACCACCCTGGTTCCCGCGCTGGCTCCGGCGTAGCGCTCAAGACCATCCGCAACTCAGTCGCGCACGGCGGCGGCAAGAGCCTTTTCGCCACGCTCAACGTCGTGCCGATGATCGACTTGTTCACGATGCTCGTGATCTTTCTCATCATGCAGTTCAGCGCATCCGGCGAACTGATGATGGTCAACCCCAACGTGGCCATGCCCAAGGCCGGCGCCAAGAAGGAACTCGATCGCGCGCCGATCGTGGCGCTGACCCGCTGGGAGAGCAAGGACGCCCCCGGCGATCTGCTTTTCGAGAACAACAAGGTGCTGAGCCAAAAGGACATCAACGAGGTCAAGCACCCGACGTGGGACATCAAGCCGTTGGCCGAAGTGCTCAAGAAGAACTGGGCCAATCAGCAGAAGTTCAACGGCCCCACGCCCGAAAAGACCAAGGCCTTGCGCACCAACCGCAAGATCATCATCCAGGCCGACCGCACGGTGCCGTTCAGCGTCATCAAGATGGTCATGGCCACCTGCGGCCGCAACGAGTACCGCGAACCGAACTTCGCCATCATGGTCGCGCCGGGCGGCGACGAAGCGGTCGCCAAGTAGGTTCACACCGCGGCGATCCTGCCCCCATGTCCTGCCAACCCGCTTTTGCAGCGCCGTGCCCGATGGGGGTGGCCGCGGCGAAAGCGGGTTTGGTTTTCTTGGCTGCCGCGCTGTTGTTCCAAGCGAGTTCGGGCCACGCACGGCCGATGTCGCGCGTGTTCCTGAACGGCGTTCCCGCCCCTGTGTTCTTCAACGACGGCGACAGCTTCACTGTGCTCGGTGGCACGCTCGAAGGCACCAAAGCGCGGCTGGCCGGCTTCAACACCCTGGAGAGCTTTGGCCCGGTGCACCGCTGGGGCAACTGGTCGCCCCATGAGCTCTACATCACGGCCAAGATGGCGACGCTGAACGCCCGGCGTGGCGTGTGGCACTGTCACTCCGAGCTCAACCGCGACGGCTACGGTCGCATCTTGTGGACCTGCCCTGATTTGATCATCGACCAGATCCGCAAGGGCCTCGCGCACGCCATGACCGTGACCGAAGAACCGGCGCCCAAGGACCAGTTGGAGGCGATGGCGGCCGCGCAGGCCGAACGCCGCGGGATTTGGGCCCACGGCATCCCCGAATTCATCCTGACCAGCACCCACAGCAACGACGAGGGTTACCCGGGCGCAACTTACAACCGCCTGGTGTCTACCCGCACCGGCGCGTCGCGCAAATGGCTGCACAAGGACAACTACAGGGATTGCCAGGAAGTGTGCCACGAAACCGGTTCGTGCATGGTCCACGTGCACTTCAGCAAGCGCTATGGGCAGCAGCGGGCGGCATGCCTCGGACACTGACCCATGCACCCACACCGTGCCTGCGGCGCAGGTGGGCCCTGGTCGTGGCCGCCGCCTCCGTCGCGGCCGGCTGCTACCAGAAGCCCGAGTTTCCGGTACTCGGATACGAAACCGGCCAGCAATACTGCAAAGATGGCCTGGACAACGATCAAGACGGGTTGGTCGACTGCGAGGATCGCGACTGCCTGTGGACCTCGACGTTGTGCGGGCAATGGATCCCGCTGCAGGAGACGTTCGCGCCCGAAAACACGCCAGCCCTGTGCCACGATTTCGTCGACAACGATGACGACGGCCAGTTCGACTGCAACGATCGCAACTGCCAGAACGTGATGGAGGCGTGCTGCAGCCGCGAATTCAGCAACGCCCTGTGCAGCGACGGCAAGGACAATGACGGCAACGGCTATGTCGACTGCCAGGATTTCGGCTGCCGCGGTGGCATCTACGTCACAGTCTGCGTCGAAGAGGACGACAAGGCCTGCAGCGACGGCAAGGACAACGACGGCGACAAGATCATCGACTGCTTGGACGACGACTGCAAAGGGGCGAATGCCTGCAAGCCGAAGGGATCGGGCGAAAAGGAGACGACGCTCGCGCTGTGCAGCAACGGCATCGACGACGACGGCAACAAGTACACGGACTGCAACGACTTCTCCTGCACCAAGTCGGGGGACCAGGCGATCTTGGACTACTGCAAGTCCAAGGTCGAGAACACCCTGGCCACCTGCAAGAACGGCGTGGACGACGACGGCGACGGGTACCTGGATTGCGCCGACCGGTCGTGCAGCGACACCTTGAACGGCGCCCCGGAGGACGCCGCAGCGTGGTGCGCCTCGATCGCCGAGGACACCTACGAAAAATGCACCAACAAGGCCGACGACGACGCCGACGGGTATGCAGATTGCGGGGACCGTTCTTGCGCCGAATCGGGCAAGTCGTGGACTGGCCAGGCCGGCAAGACCGTGGCCGAGTACTGCGGCACCGTGCTCGAGGTGACGTTTGAGCGCTGCAAGGACGGCATCGACAACGACAACAACGGCTACGCCGACTGCGCCGACTATTCGTGCCGACTGGCCAAGGACGCCAAGGTGCGCCAGGCGTGCCAGGAGAGCTGGCCGAGCGGCGACACGGCCGACGATCGTTGCAGGGACGGATTGGACAACGACCAGGACGGTTCGGTGGACTGCAACGACTGGGACTGCGCCTGGAACCCAGCCGTCACGGTCTGCAACGGGCCCAAAGTGTGCGCGCCCAAGTAGCGCGCAGGGAACAACGCGATGAAGCAACTGCTGGTCGTGGTGTGTGGTTTGCTGTGCGCGCTCGCCGCATGGGCCGATGAGACTGTCCCCGCGGGCGATGCGCCTCCGCTGGCCGTGCCAACTGCCGGGGCGGCCGCGGCTCCTGCCGGCAAAGAGGTCAACTGCGCCGATCGCAAGGACGACGACGGCGATGGCATGGTCGACTGCGCCGACGCCGACTGCGCCAAAGACGAGGCCTGCAAGATCGGCAGCGGCCCCGAGAACACCAATGCGCGCTGCAGCGACTGGTTCGACAACGACGGCGACGGGCTGATTGACTGCGACGACCCCGACTGCGAGGCGGGCGGGGTGACGATCTGCAAGGGATCGTGGAGAGGTTCGGAGCCGACGGGGCCAGCGGCGTCGGGCGGAGACGACCTGCCGGAACTCGGGCCTGGCCAGTCGGTCGAGGATTTGATCGGCAAAGGGAGCGACAAGGACGGCGAGCGGTCCGACGAGGTGTGCTCGGACGGCGTGGACAACGACAACGACGGTCGAGTGGACTGCGCGGATTTTGGGTGCCGATTCGACCCGGATGTTACGGTGTGCCGTGGCAACCCCGGGATGCGGTTTTCGGTGGTGGCGGGCATTGAGACCAACATGGTCGACAAAGGCAGCAAGAAGGAATTCGATCAGAAATCGGTCCAGACGCAGTACGGCACGCAGTTTACGCGGTTGCAGTTGCGCACCTTCGGGCCGATGCCGCTCATCCAGAACTCCTTCTACCTGCTGAGTATTCGTGCCGAGCGCGACATGCGGGCGACGTTCGCGATGTTCCAGGTTCCGATCGGCCGCCACGGCCACTTCATCAACATCAACTCCGGCGGTGGCGGGTTGTCGACCGCCCTCATCACCTCAACCTCCAAGCTGCTGTTGCTCGATCCCGCGTACTACATGACGTCGAGCTTCGAGCAGCCCAACGGGGCCGCCATGGAGGTTCTGGGACCGATCACGCCCGACTACAAACTGCATTACCGGGCCTTCGCTGCGGGAGGATCTGGCCGGTCGACCGGCGTCATTGGCGGCACCTATTACGTCGACGATCAACGCAACTACACCTACACGGTTGGCGGCCAGTTGGGCATCAACGCGATCGGCGTACTCAACCGATTCGATTCGCCGTTCTTGTACACGCCCGTTGCGACCACGCTCGGCGGCACGATTGGCGCCAAATTCGATCAGCGCGCCCAAGAGCGCTATCCGGCGTTCAACGCCAACATCGTGCTGCGCACCGGACGCTTGTATGGCCAGGCCGAGGTCTACGGAAAGAAGTCGCTTGATTTTGAGGCCTTGACGTACGCGTGGAACGTGCAGTTGGGTTTTTTGGCGGTGCCCAAGAAGCTCATGCTTGCGGCGGACTACGGCAACCTCGTGGCCGGAAAGATGAAGAACCTGCCCGCGAACTTGGACCCGATGCTGACCAAGCAGGTCGATCAGTGGCAGTTCCGCACGGCTGCGCACTGGTACGTCTACCGCAACATCGGCCTGGTGTCGGCGCTGGTCCGCATCTCTGAAACCGCCAACGCCAAGGATCCGACGAGCCCCATCCAAGAGCGCGAAGCACTGCTGTCGGCGCAGTATCGTTTCTAGCAATTCGGGGGATCGATCCGCCGAGCCCGCCGCGAATTTATTTTCGGCCGGCGCCGCGGTTTTTCCCGCCAGAAACCGATCACCTGCTAGGGCTCGTCGCGGCCCGGTGGGTAGGTTCGGTTGAAAGCGCGCGTCCGTCGTCAAGAGAATTCGACGTTTCAAGGACTTGCCCGCGCGCTGCGCGGCGCGTGGTGGGGGCCGGCGGCGGTGCTGCTGGGCGGCGGAGTGTGGACGGGCCTGCGGATCGCGGTCCATGCGCCCTCGCTGGCCACCGCGGCGATCGCCAGCCTGGTGCTGGTGGTGGCGGCTCGGCGCGCCAGACGGGACCTCGCCGCGCGATGGGGCGCGGGCATGATCGTGCTGGCCGCCGGCCTCGGACTCGGCGCCGAAGCGCTGCGCGAACCGCCGCCCCTGGACTTGCCGATGCCGCAGCGCACGCCGCCGGTGCAGCAGGGCGTCGTCGCCGACGACCCGGCTTGGTCCGAACACGGCCATCGCTTCACGTTGGACTGGCAACAGCGCTGCCCGCCGCCGCCGGCGCGCCACGGGTGCATGCCCATGTGGGGCCAGCTCCGCGTGCACGTGGCCGGCCGTCAGGTGCGCGTGCGGCGCGGCGACGTGGTGCGCATCGCAGCGTTCGTTGCGCCCCCGCCGGGCTTTGGCAACGAAGGCGCGTTCGATCTGCGCGCCGACTGGCACCGCCAACAGCGCTGGGGCAGCCTGCACATCGCGCATCCGGGCCGCATCGCCGTCGTGGCCCGCAGTGGTTCTGCGGTGGACGCAGCGCTGGACGCCGTCGCCCGGGCGCGCCGCGCTTGGGCCTTGCGCCTTGCGGCAGCGCTGCCAGCGGAACACGCCGCGATCGTCGGCGCCATGAGCCTTGGCGACCAGTCCACCCGTTGGCCAGCGCTGGATCGCTGGATGCGCCAGACCGGCACTGCGCACGTGCTGGCGGTGTCCGGCAGCCACCTGGCCATCGTGGTCGGCGGCCTGCGTTGGCTGCTGCGGACCCTGGTGCGGCGGTGCGCGCCGGGCTTGTTGCGGCGCCGCCCGCTGCCGGTGTGGACGGCGGGGCCGCTGTTGATCGCCGTGTGGGGCTACACGGCCCTGACAGGCTTTGCGCCAGCGACCGTGCGATCGGCGTGGATGGTCTGCGCAGCGGTGCTGGCCGAAGCCACGGCGCGTCGCGCCAGCGTGTGGGAACTGTTGGGGTTTGCCGCCGTCTGCGTCCTGGTGTGCGACCCCATGGCGGCCGACGACCTGGGCGTGCAGTTGTCGGTCGCCGGAGTCGCCGGACTTGCGTGGGCTGCCAGTCCTGCGACCGATAGCGCCGCGCCGTGGTGGCAGATGGCGCGGTCGGCGGTGCGTTGTTCCGTGGGGGCCTGGGCCGCGACGACGCCTGTCTGCGCCATGCGCCTGGGGCAGATCGCGTGGTGCAGCGCGCCGGTCAACCTGGTGGTGGCGCCCTACGCCGTGCTGCTGTTGCCGGCATGCCTTGCCGTCGCAGTCGGTGTGATCCTGCCTTGGCCCTGGGCGACGGCTGCGGCTGTCCAGGCGTGCGGTTGGGTGGTGTGGCCGTGGGTTCAGGCCGTTCGCGCCACGACGGACTGCTTCGCCGTCGGCAGCACCCACGGCGCAGAGGCGGTGGCACTGGCCGGGTGGTCGGTAGCCGTGGGCGGCGCCTGGCTGCACGGCGGCCGCTGGCCGGTTCGCGCCGCCTGGGCCGCGCTTGCAGTCGTCGCCTTCTCAGCCGCGCAACGACACGGTCTGAATCCGCCCGCGGAAGGTGCCCGCCTGACGTTTTTCGACGTGGGCCATGGCGATGCGATCGCCATCCAGTCCGGCGACGGCGCTGTGTGGCTCGTCGATGGCGGTGGCCAATTGGCCGACGACGGACGTCTGGGCGACCTGGCGCTGGTGCCGGCCTTGCGGGCCCTCGGCATCGACCGCATCGACCGCGCGGTCCTGAGCCATGCCCACCCGGACCACGAAAACGGCATGCTGGCCGTCGCGCGCGAACTGCAGGTCGGGGCGTTTTGGTTCAACGGGCAGCACGCCGCAGGCGCAGAGCACAAGGCGCTGCTGCGGCTGTGGGGCGATCGCCGAACCGCGGTGCCTGCGCCTCCTGGCCAACTCTGCCAAGGCCCCCTGTGCGTGCGGGTGCTGTGGCCTTCGGGAGATGCGTGGCCGTGGGCGACCGACCGCGGCCACAACGACAACTCTTTGGTTCTCGAACTCGCCGTCGGCTCGGCGCGGCTGCTGTTGAGCGGCGACATCGAAGCCACCGCCGAAACAGACCTCGTGCGGTCCGGCGTGCTGCGCCCCGTGGACGTCCTCAAGGTCCCGCACCATGGCAGCCGCACGTCGAGCACCCCCGCGCTGCTGGCGGCGCTCCGGCCACACCACGCCGTTGCCGGCGCGCGCCCATGGGGGCAACTGGCTTTTCCGCACGGCGACGTGCGCGCACGCTACCGGCAGGCAGGCGTCGCCCTGTGGTCGACCGCAAACGGGGCCGTGACGGTCACCCTGCGCCCGGACCGTGTGGAACTACGCCAGGGGCCGCGCTTTGCGGCATGGACGCCTTCACCCGAGCGGTAGCTGCGGCCGAAGCCACCGTTGAAATACCGGGCAGCGACGACGGTGCGGACACCGACCCTTGCAGACCTCGACCGCAATGTCGGCGTGGTCCTTTCGTTTTGGACAAGGCAGAAAACGTGGCCCCTTGGCTTCAATGTCGTGCAGGGTCTTGTCGCTGGTCCGCCGCATCGCGCCGTGATAGCACAGGGGCGATCGCGGTCAAGGGTCCCGCTTGCGCCGCAACTGCCACGCGCCAGCGGCGACCGCCACCCAACCGCCGAGGGCAACCAAGCACGCCCATGGCCAGCCGAGCGGCTGGTAGTGCCACACGACGCGGTGGTCGCCCGCGGGCACTGCGATGGCCCGGAACATCCCATCCGCGATGGCCGTCGGCGCTGGGCGGTCGTCGACGGTTGCGGTCCACCCCGGCGCCCACGCGTCGCGCACCACCACGACAGCGGGCGCGGGGACGCGGACGGCAAGCTCGACGTGATCGGCAACGTCCTTGATCACCGAGAGATTTGCTTTCCCTGCCGCGCCCGTGGCCAGCGGCCGGTCTGTGAGGACGACGTCCGCGGCCACGTCACGCAGCCGGAGCACCGCGGCGGCCGGATCGGGTTCGACGATGACGGCGTTCGCCACCTCGAAACGCGAGCGCGGCGCGGGATGGGCGCGCACCTGCATGCCTGAGGGCAAGGTCGCAACCACCGGCCACGCCGCAAACGATCGGGCCGCCGCGGCGTCGTTTGCCGCGAGCAAGAGGTGCGACGTCGCCATGCGATCGAGCCACGGACCCGGCTTGCGTGTCTGGAAAAGCACCGCGTACCCGTCGACGGACCGGCCCGCCAGGGCATTGCCGAAGCGGTTGGCGCCCGCCGTGATCGCCGGTTCATAGCCCCCGGCCACGCGCACATCGGCCAGGCCGCCCCAATTGCCCATGCGCAGCGCCGGCGCGGTGGCGAGGCGGTGGGCGGACGGGACCAGTTGCCGCAGAGCCCGGCGATCCGCCGCAGTCCATTGCACGCGGTCCATCGGCTGGCGAGCCTTGCCGGCCAGGTGCGGCAGCGCGAATGCGAGGCCATGGCCCACCGCCAACGTCGCCAGAGCCGGCCCCAGCCAGCGCAGCGCCCGCCCGTCTGGGGCCTGCGCGGGTGCCAACGCGTCGGCGCCCTGCAGTGCCAGCAGGGCGGTCGCCACCAGCAGCCAGCGCGCCGGCACCCGGAAGGCACCAAGGCCAGGGACGACATCGGCAAGCGCCGGCAACAGCGGCCCATGCGACCCGAGCGACAGCGCCACGCACACAGCGGCCACGGCCAGCAACGCCACAGCGCGGCCCCGCGATCGCAAGACCGCGATCACGGCCAGAGCGATCATGGCCGGCCCGACGAACGCCAGCGTCTCGTGGTAGCCGACGTCGCCTGGCACTCCGGCGGCGCCGCCGACCGGACCCGGCCTGATTGCGGTCCACAGGGTGTCGGCTGGCGCGGAGTAGGCCGTGGCGATTTCCTGAGGCGTGGAAAGCGTCCGGTTTAGCGCAGGGGCGATTTCGGCCGTCGCGAGCCACTGCGGCAACGTCAGCAAGGCGGCCACCGCAGCCGCGGCCCCCCCGCCCACGGCCGCGGCGGTAACGTGCAACTGACGAGCGATCCACGGCGCGGCACCGGCGGGCGGAGTCCTGTCCGCCGTCGCCGCGCGCACTGCGAGCACACCGACGAGTCCAACCGCGCACAGGAATGCCACCTGGGGATGCCCGGCCAGCCCCTGCAGGGCGAGGGCCACGCCCCATGCCAGGACCAACCGCCAGCGCCGCTCGTCGACGAACCGGATGGCAAGGGCCCACACCCACGGCCACCACGCCCATGCCGCCACGAAACTGGCGTGGCCTGCCCAGAGGTGACCCCAGGTTTGGCCGGTCAGCGCGAGCCACCCGCCGATCGCCGCGCACGCCCACTTTGGCAGGCCGGGACGCCACGCGCGCGCGAGAACGGCCCCTCCAGCCGCCAACCAAGCGAGGTGCAGCCACAACAGCCCCTCTGTGCCGCTGACCGGGCTGAGCCACAGCGCCAGCAGGTTGGGCGGGTACAGCACGCCCAGTTGCAGGCCCGCCAGCGTCGGCACGCCCCCCAACAGGTACGGGTTCCACAGGGGCACGCCACCTGCGGCCCACATGGCGGCCAAGGTCTGGCGCAACGGCAACTGGTACGAAAACAGGTCGGTCCCGTTGCCGACGAAGACCCCGCCGGACGACCACGACAGCAGGCCGGGCAAGGCGATCAGCGCCGCGACGGTGGGCGCGATCCACGGGTGCTCCGACCGCTGCGCCGGCGGCGGCAGGACCGCGGTGCGCTTGATCGGCGTTTTCGGGCTTGCTTGGGTGGCCATGGACTAGTACCTCAGGCCCGAAATTCGCGCCGGGTTCCGGCGCGCAACAGGGCTGAGGTACTTCCGGCCGCGGCGGCGGCCGGCCGCGGGGGTGAGCGCGCATGGGCGCGCGAGGGGGCTGCGAGCCCCCTTCACGCAACAAGCAGCTAGTAGGCGAAACCGATTGAGGGTTTGTTGAGGAATCACGGCCCATATCCCGACGCGAATTTGGGGTTTCGCCTACTAGGCCTGTGTCGGCGCGACCAGCGCTTGCGCGATGGCCGAGAGGCCGATCAAATCGTGCGGTTCGTCGTCGCGGCGCGCGACCGGGACCACGGCCATGTCCGCACTGGCCTGGTCGCGCACGCGCTGGACTACCGCGAGGTCGGCCGCCGCCAACCGACCCAGTGCTGCGGTGGTCTGCGCCACGTGCTCGGCCAGGTGCGGCACGTCGCGGCCCAGGGCGTCGCCCAGGGTGCGCCATTCGCGGGCGAGGGCCGCGGTCAAGGCGACCGGGTCGGTGTCGAGTGCCGGGTCGAGCGCCAACACCCGGTTGACCAACCAGGCCGCAGGCAGCATCCGCTGGGCGCGCAGTTGTCGGCCGAGCGACGCCGCCTGATCGCTGCTGGTCGGGTCGCAGGCGGAGACCAGGATGAACGCGGCGTCAGGTCCAGTCACCAAGGCTTGCACCTGCTCGGCACGCTGCACGAAGCCGTCGAACGTCTCCGAGAGATCCCCAAAAAACTCCAACAGATTCGAGAACATCTCGACGCTCGTGAACCGCTGCAGCCCGCGCATCACCATCGACCCGCTTCGGAAAACCCCCGAATTGAGCCGCCGGCTGGGCGCGATCACTTTGCGGAACGCCGGCGACCCGAAAAGGTCGATGAGCCGCCGCGGGGCGTCCAGGAAGTCCAAGGCGTGTTCGGCCGGCGGCGTGTCGAGGATCACGAGGTCCCACTGTCCGCAGGTCGCGCATTCGTACAGCCGTTCGGTGGCCATGTACTCTTGCGACCCGGCCAGCGCGGTCGAAGCCTGCACGTAGAATGGGTGTCCAAGGATCCGCTGAGCGCTCTGCTGCGACCGCGCGTACCTCGTCACGACGCGATCGAAGGTGCGCTTGACGTCGAGCATCGACGCGTCGAGGGACGTAGCCGGCTGCTGGGCCCCGCCGCGCGGCACTGCGATGCGCTGTACCTGCTCGTCAAACGCCTGCAATCCCAATGCGTTGGCGAGCCTCCGCGCCGGGTCGACCGTCAGGACCAGGGTGCGCCGGCCCAGGCGGGCTGCGGCAATGCCCAACGCAGCGCTCAACGTCGTCTTGCCCACCCCGCCCGTGCCAACGCACAACAGCACCCGCTTGGACGTGAGCAATTCGGCGATGGTCGGCGGCATGGGCTGGAGGGCCCGGGGTCGGGCGGAAGCGCCTTGCTACACGCTGGCACGCAGTTCGTCAAACGGGCTCGGCGTGACAGACGCGGCGGCTGCGGCTACCTTTGAGGCCCCACCCGCAAGGCCTGACCCATGGACGTGCGCAAACAACGCCTCATCGAGCTGCTGTTGACCCAGGCGTTTGCCTATCGGGTCGACCCCCCGTTCCAGTTGTCGAGCGGGGCCACCTCGCCGTACTACATCGACTGCAAGCCGGTCATCCTGTCGGCCGAAGGCCAGACCCTGGTCGGCGCCCTCGGCTACGAGATCGCCCGCGATCTGGGCGCTCAGGCCATCGGCGGCCTGACGCTGGGGGCCGACCCCATCGCCTGCGCCATCGCCCACCACAGCTTTGCGCGGTCGACGCCGCTCGCGGCGTTCGTGGTGCGCAAGGAGGCCAAGGGGCACGGCACCACACGGTGGATCGAGGGCGCTCTGCCCGCGGGCTGCCGGGTCGCCGTGTTGGACGATGTGCTGACCACGGGCAAATCGACGCTGCTGGCCGTCGACCGCGTCCGCCAGGCTGGATTCGAGGTCACGGGAGCGATCGTACTGGTCGATCGCGAAGAAGGCGGCAGCGAGGCGCTGCGCGCAGCGGGCGTCGAGGTGCACCCGATTGCGACCCGCACGCAGCTGATGGCGCTGCGCGCCTCGGCCGAGCGTCACCGGGCGGAGGCGGCGTAGCCGACATCCCGTCCCGCGCGGTCGAGGGTCCTGGGCACCTCGCCGCGTGCGTCCATGCGGCCTCGATCGCCCTGCCGTGCCTGGGCCTCGGGCGACTGCTTTGGGCGCGCGCCGGGTTCAGTCGAAAGCCCAACCAATCCCGGAGAACAGCGCAGCGCCGAAGTGTGCGAAGTTGTTGATGACGCGGGCGCCGATGTGGATGTACGAGTGGGGGCGCTCGTAGGTTTTGACCCGGTACCGCAGTCCGGCCTCCACGTGGAACTTGAGCAGATCGCTCGCCCGTGTCCCGCTGTACACCAGACTCGCGCCGAACTCGCCGTAGCCGCGCAAGCGCTTGTAGCTGTCCGCCGCGGTTTCCCACCCGATCGCCGCGCCAGCGCCGATGATCGGGAATGCTGAGAATTCTCCGAGCGGTACGCGCATGCCGAGCACGACTTCCGAGCCCAGGTACAAGTTGCCGCGGTGGCGGCGCGCCGCGCCGCGAACGATGGGTCCGACCGCCAACGACTGGTTCAGGCACTGCACCTTGGTTGCGCCTGGACACGGACCCGGCGCGCGAAAATCGATGTCGTCGGGCACGACGGCGACGCCAGCGGCCAACTCGCGGCCGAGCACCTCGTTGCGCTCAAAGTCGCCCGCTGCGGCCAACTGCGGCCACGCCGTCGCGGCGGCAATTGCCACGGTTGCCATCCGGAGGTCGCTGCGCATCGTCGTTTTCACCTGGCTGACGCGGGACGCGGCGGCTCCGTTGCCTGCCGCCGCAAGGGCGCCCAAGGTAGGCTGCGCTGCAGCGCCGGCAACCTTGCGCGGTCACCTTGGTTGCCGCAGCGGCCGTACAGGTTGCGTACAGCGTGTGTTCTGGTGGGCTTTCGGGCGATGGCGTCTGGGGCCCGACCGCCCATGTGGGTCGGGGGGAGGCGGGCGACCGGGCCCAGCAGACGCACCGAAGCGCCCGGCGGAAGGGAGGGAGGATCCGACCGGGCACGCCCCTACAAGACCCGGCGCAGTTCGATTATTCCCAAGGCCCGCGGCTGCGGTAGTCTGCCGCTTGCCCAGCGCGCCCGGCGCGCGATCCTATGTTGCCATGACCTGCGCGACCGCGGCCGTGTGCTGCGCCATCCTGCCCCGTCTGACCGTCGCGTTGCTCGCACCGGCCTTGATCATTGCGCTTTTTGGGAGATGTAGCGTATCGGCCGCTGGGGCCGACGCCCCGCCCTGGTCCGATGCCGCCTACGGCGAGCTGCACGCCCCTGCGCTGGATGCGGACGGCTTCGCAGAACCAGATGCCGCCGAGCGACACCAGCGGATGGACGTCGGAACGGTCCAGACTTCCGCCCAGACCGGGTTGTCGCCGCCGGTCACGTTCGTGCTGCCTGGTTCGGCGCGCGCCGCGCTGGTGACGCTGACCGGACCCGCCGGCGCGCATCTGGCACTGTCGCGCTGGCAGTCGGGCGGCGGGCCGTTGCTGGTGGTGCCCGGCTGGGTGTCCGGGCCGCACGCCCCGCTGCTCTGCACCCAGGGCTGTACCTTTCGGCAGTCGGCGCGTCCTGCGCAGCAGGTGTCGCTTGCGCCCAACGCACCGCTGCCGGTGCAATTGGGCGGCACGAACGAGGTGATCGTGCACGCCTTCGCCTGGGACGGTGCGGCGGCGCCCAAGCCGGTCGCAGCCCAGGTGTCCGTCACCGTCGACGTCCTGCACGCCCAACCCCTGGCGTCGGGCCGACTTGCCGTCAACGTGTGCTTGACCGGCGCCGCCGGCCTCACCGCTGCGTTGGCCCGCAGGCACGCGCGGTTGGCCGAGGCCATCGCCACCGTGCGCGAGATCTTCGCCGCGGTCGCCATCGACATCGCGGTCAACTATTTGGACGTGCCGGGCCCGCAGTTCGTGGTTCACGACACCAATGACGCCGAAATTTCAGCACTTTTCCTGTCCGCCCTGGGGGCTCCGGCCGGTGTCAACGTGTTCCTGGTGCAGGAGTTGACGTATTCCGACGATGGGCACGCCCTGCCCATGATCGGGCTGTCGGGCGGCGTACCGGGTCCATTTGGTGCGGCCGGGACCGCCCAGGCGGGCGTGGTGGTGGCGCTGCGCCTCGACGCCGGCCAGCCCGATCGGCTTGGTGTGGCAATTGCCCACGAGATCGGTCACTTTCTTGGGCTCTACCACAGCAGCGATCCAGCGGCGCCCGACGGCACACAACTGCACGATCAACTGCCCGACACCGGCGAGAACGACGCCGCCAACCTGATGTACTGGTCGCCGCAGCCGCACAGCACCAAGATCACCGCCCAGCAGGCCGCCATCTTGCGGCAGAGCCCTTGGGTGCAGGCCAACTAGTCAGAAATCCAAAGAAACCATTACCGATGCGCCGTCGGGCCGCCAGATCGGCGCGACCCGCACGGCCGATGTCGCCGCCCCCGACTGCGACGGGTCGATGACCGGGGCGGCCAGTGCGGCCAGCCCGGTCGCGATGCCGATCATGGCGGTGGCCCCGCCGGCGGCGGCCGTCACGACGGTCCAGGTGCTCACCGTCGACTTGAGTTGCGTGCCTTCGGCCAGTGCCGCTGCACACTCCTGTTGCTTGGTCAGGGCGTCGATGTAGCCGATGCGACAAGGTTTTCGGTCCGAATTCAGATACTTGGCGCGCGTTGCCTCCAGCGGCTGGCCGGTTGCCGGATCGAAACGATCCGCGTAGGTGCCGTAGTTGGCCCAATACAGCGCGCCCGATAGCGCGGTGACGCCGACGCCCACGGCCGTGGCCACGCCCAGCCGCCACGTCCACGTGTGATCGCGCGGCAGCGTCGCCGGATCGACCGGCGCCACCATGACCACCTCGACGTCCTTGATTTCGCCCGGACCCACCGTCACGGCGGCGCGCTCGAACGGCAGCCGTTTCTCCAGGGTCACACGCACACTGTGGGTGCCGGCCGTCACTTTGAGCTCGCCCGCCGCATCGACGTCGGCCGGCTTTCCGTCCACCTCGAGCCGTGCTCCGCTCGGCAGGCCCTTGAACTTGAGCACGCCCGGCCTGGAATTGAGGATGTCCTTGATCGCGGCAACGCGCGCCACGGTCTGCTCGCGATCCTGCAGGTAGTCCTTGGTCATGGGCGCAAGCCGCAGGAAATGCTCGTAGTAGATCCGCGCCTTTTCGAGCTGCGCCGCCCGATCGAACGCCTTGGCGAGCGCGAGCGCGATGAGCGGTTCCTTGTCGTAGCGCGCCCACGCCCTCTGGAAGTAGTCCCGCGCCGCGTCGTAGTCGCCCGCCTTGAAGGCGTTCTTGCCCAGCTTGAACAGTTCGCGCGACTCTTCGCGGGCCTTCTCCTCCTCGGCGCTCAAGGGCTCCTGGGCTTGCGCGACTGCTGGCACAGCCGCGCAAAGCAGCGCAAGCCGCACCCACCACACCAGGGCGCGGCGGCCCCAACCGATTGCGTTGTGCATGGCCCTACTTCGACTCGTCGTCCAGGCGGAAGTCATCCCTGGCCGCTTTGGGTTGCGCCTTGCCGGCCCTTTCCTTGTCCGCGCGTTCCGCCGCAGCCTTGTCGGCGGCAGCTTTTTCCGCGGCGGCCTTCTCTGCGGCGGCCTTCTCTGCAGCGGTCTTCTCTGCAGCGGCCTTCTCGACCGCGGCCTTTTCCGCTGCGGCCTTGTCCGGCTGAGGTGGAGCAGGTCCGGCGGGCGCACCGACTGTCGCGCCCTTGCCCGGTCGCGGCGCGCCGATCGCCGGCCGCATCGTCTTGGACGCCGCCTTGGCGCCGCCGTCCCCGGCAGGGGCGCCATTGTCCGCGGCCACCGTCGGCAGTGGGTCAGGCGGTTTGGGCGCAGCCTCGGCCGCCACCGCCACCGGCGTCGCCGGCTGTGCCTGGTCCGCTTTTGCCGCCATGGGCGCAGCGCCGCGCACGACCGGCTGGGGCGCAGGTTCTGGCACGGACGTCGCAGGGGGAGTTGCAGGGCTCGCGGCCGGCGCGGCGGGCTGCCGCTGCGGCGGAGCACCGACGGTCAGCGCGATGCCGACACCGAGCGCAACCGCCAGCAGGGCGCCCACCGCAACCCACAGGCCGGTGCGGTCGGGCAATGGTGCCACGGCCATGCGGGGCGCAGGCAGTTCCCCAGCCAGGGCAGCGTCCGCCGCCACAGGCCAATTCGGCCGCGAACTCCGGCCGTTGCCCAGCGCGCCAAGCCCCGGGTCGGGCAACTGCAAGGTCGCGCCTTCGGCGAGGTCGTCGCCCGGGCCCGGCAACCCGAGATCGGCAGGGCGGCTGCGGGACTCCGCCGGTTCGCGGGCCTTGCGCGCCGCCGACATCAACCGGTCCACCAACTGAACCGTCGTCTGTGGTCGTCGCGTCGGGTCCTTTTCGAGGCACTGCATGACGACGCGCTCGACCTCGACCGGCACGTCGTCGGGCCCCCCCGCACGGAAAAACGGCTTGGGCGGGGCGTTGATGTGGGCGACCAGGATCTTCATGGCCGTCTCGTCCTCGAACGGAGGGCGGCCCGTCAGCATTTCGTAGAGCATGACGCCAATGGCATAGATGTCGCTGCGCGCGTCGATCGCTTCGCCCTTGGCCTGTTCAGGCGACATGTAGGTCGGCGTGCCCATGATCATGCCGGATTCGGTCAAGTTGGACTGCCGGGCCTCCGTCGGGGTTTTCTGCAGCTTGGCGATGCCGAAATCGAGCACCTTGACGAAATTGGGATCGCCAGCGACCGGCATGAGCATGAAGTTCTCGGGCTTCAGATCGCGGTGCACCAGTCCGAGCGCGTGGGCCTCCGTCAGCGAATGGCACGCCTGCACTGCGATGTGCACGGCGGTCTCCCAATAGAGGCAGCGGTTCTGGTCGATGCGGTCGGCCAGCGTTTCGCCTTCGAGGTACTCCATCGCCAGGTACAGCGCTCCGTCGGTGTGGGTGCCGAAATCGAACGTGTGGATGGTGTTGGGGTGCTTGAGGCGGCTGACCGCTTGCGCCTCGCGGCTGAACCGCTTGACGTGCTCGACGCTGGACAGGTGCTCGGTGCGCAGCACCTTGAGGGCGACCGTCTGCTCCATGGCGAGGTTGGTGCAGCGATACACGGCGCCGAAGCCGCCGATGCCAATGACGTCGTCGACCCGGTACCGCCCGCCGACCAGCGTGCCGATCGGATAGGTGCGCTGATCGGCCTGGACGGCCACCGTCGCCGTGCCATCCGCCGGGCAGACGGCTTCTTCAGTCTCGCTGGCGCACCGGGGGCAGACGCGCATCCGATCGGATCTCCGTGGTGCGTCGCGCGGCCGCCTTCGCCACGGCAGAGGCAGCGCGAGCGCGACCCGACAAGGTAGCATGGGCCGCCCACCCGCACAAAGATTGGACGGCTGGCGTGCCGCTCGGGTTCGGGCCGTCTGCGAGCGCGGGCCGTCCGTGCGACCGCAGAGACGATGAACTTGGCGAGCCGCACCGCCACGGCCATGGACCAATCCGACGGCGTGAATCGTCCTGGCGATGACGGCGGGCGCGATTGACACCGGACTGCAACCTGGCATAGGTTTAGCGCGATGCGTGTCGGCGTCGGCGCGAGCTTGGGGGCTTGCGGTACGTCGATCGGGCAGGCGCGGAGGCGCGGCAGGGACGCAAGACGCAGGCAGTCGCCAGGCTGCGCGCGGCATCGCGGACCAAACCGAGTCGCCGTGCGTCGCAGCATCGCCGGATGGTCGCCACCGCGAGCGCGGGGGCAACGCCGGTCGCGATGGCGGTTGGGCGGTCGGACGTGCGTCGATCGCGGATTCGTGGCGCCACCGCAAGCCAGCCCAACCTGCGCATCGCCACAACCTGAGGTCGCCATGAGCACTGCCAATCGCCATCTCCGCCTCGGCATCGTCTATCGCGGCAGCATCATCCACGAAGAGCTGATCGATCGCCGCATCGACATCTCGATCGGCCGCCGGGCGGGTTCGACCATCCACGTCGCACCCAAATCGCATCCCGATTTCCCGGAATTCGTCGACTTTTTGGTCATCGACAACAACCAGTACCACCTCGTGGTGCCGGCCGATCCCAACGCAAAGATCAGCCTGCGCGGCGCAGCCAATCCAGGCGAGCCCAAGACCGTCAAAGGCCGGCGGGCCATCCCTGTCGAGGGCGTCACCGCCGGCTCGCTGGTGTCGGGCGACGTCACGGTGATGTTCCAGTTCGTCCGCGGCGACACGACGCCCACGATCACCCGCGAACGCACCGTGCTGCGCTTGGGATTGGTCTACGACGATCGGCTCATCGACGACCGCATCTTCCCCGACGACAAGCTGGTGTCGGTCGGCACCCAGCGCGCCAACACCATTGTGCTGCCCGATGAGGACTACCAGGGGCCGAGCCTGACCTTCCTGAACCACAAGGACGGTTCGATTTCGATGCGGGCCCCCGAGGGCATGAAGATCCGTTTGGCCGTCGACGGCGCGCCGATGGAGATCAAGGAGTTGGAAGCCAAGGGCAAGGCCCGCAAGGAAGGCACCGACATGGTGTGCCACCTGAGCCTGGGTACCCGCGGCCGCGCCACCATGGGCCAGCACACCCTGCTTTTCCAAGTGGTCAAGCAGTCGGTGACCATTCCGGCCATGCCCAGCCGCGGTCTGGCTGAAAAGGTGGTGGCGGGCGCGCTCGCCGAGCCGGCGTGGTGGATCTCATTTGGCGTGTCGTTCCTGCTCATCCTGGGCGTCATCTTCCAGGCGCACTACTTCGAGAAGACCACCAACAAGTTCCTCAAGGCCCGCCAGGAAGAACAGGCTTCGCGCGGCAGCTTTGAGCAGATCCTGGAGATGAAAGAAGAGATCAAGGTCGAGGAGAAGAAGGAAGAGGAGCCCAAAAAGGTCGAGACCGAGATCGTGCCCAAAGAGGTCAAGGAGAAGGTGGACAAGAAGCCCGAGAAAGTCGAGCGCAAGGCCGAGAAAGCAGACACCGCCAAGGCCGAAAAGCCGCAGTCGGTGGGAGAAAAGATCGACCCGACCGAGAAGACTGCCCGCGCCACCAAGGCCGTCGAGGAGAAGACCGTGGCCGGCGCTTTCAAGGGCCTGGGCGGATCGACCAAGTTCTTCCAGGAGGCGGGCGAGGGCGAGGCCGGCGATGTGGTCGCCAAGAACTTCGGCGGCACCGGCGATGCAGGCGACGGGTCCGACAAGGGTCCGGGCGGCGGCGGCGTCAAGCTGGCCGCGGGCGCCAAGGCCGGCGGCACGGTCGAGAAGGTCGCCAAAGGCAAGACCGGCGGCTTCGAGAAGCGGTCGACCGAAGACACCAAGACGGTCGTCGCAAAGAAGGAAGACGCAGTGGTAATCAAGATGAGCGGCGAGACCGGCGGATCGGGCGAAAACAAGGCCGAGGTCGCCAAGGTCATCTCGCGCAAGAACTCGGCGGTTCAGCGCTGCTACGAGCAGGCCCTGCGCGACAATCCCGATGTCGGCGGCAAGGTCAAGGTCACCTTCACGGTCGGTACCGAAGGGACCATCACCGACGTCAGCGTGTCAGGCGCGACCGGCGGCTTCGCGGACTGCATCAAGAGCAAGTTCGAGAGCATCCGCGGCCTGCCGACGCTATCCAGTCCGCAGACCTTCAACCAGAGCTACGTGTTCAGCAAGAGCCAGTAGCTCACCGCCAACCCGACCCCGCGCGGCGCGCTCGGATCTGGTTCCCGGCGCGCCGTCGCATTTTTCGCGGGTTGTGCCGGGCCCGCCACAATCCGGTCACGTCCCGGCGCGTCGTGCGCGTTCCGTTTCGTGTGGGATTGTGAGCTACACAGGCCTTCGCGAACCAGCCTGCGCCGCCGCGCGTCGAATCTGCCGCGCTGCCGCGGTGCGTTCGGGCAACGGCAAGCCAGGCGGCGCGCGCTCCGAGGGGTCTCGGTGGCGCTGTGTGCGTTTGACACCGCGCTGCGGGCGCATCTACCATGCTGGGCTGCGGCGGTGGTCGCCGTGTCCCTGATGACGCCAAGCTCTTGAAGATATAGCAAAATCTGGAAACGCTGCCGGCAGACAACGCCGCCATCGACGCACCTGCCCGCCGGCACCGCCGGGAGCGAGAGGACATGGGCCTGGACACGAGCCGCGTACTGCGCATTGGTGTCGTCTACCGCGGCCACGTGGTGGCTGAGCGCGTGTTGGACCGGCGCGTCGACGTGTCGGTGGGCACCCGCGCCGACTGCACCGTGCAAGTGACATCGAAGGACTACCCGGAGTTTCCCGCCCATGTGCCGGTCGCCCTGGTTCACCAGGGTGCCTATCACGTCGTGGTGCCTGCCGATCCGGCCCACGGCATCAACCTGCGCGGCGGCCCGGCCGGGGCGTCCGACGCCATCAAGCAGCAGGCGGTCACCGTCAAGGGCATCAAGGCGGTGCCCGCCGAACCCTTCAACGGCGGCTCGCTCACGTTGGGCGATGTCATCGTGATGTTCCAGTTCGTGCGCGGCGATGCGGTGCCGACGGTCACGCGCGAACGAACCGTGCTGCGCATCGGCTTGGTCCACGATGCCAGGCTGCTGTCGGACCAGATCTTCGAACTTGGGAGGCCGGTGACCATTGGGGCTGCCGCGCGCGACACCCTGGTCCTGCCCGACGTCGAGTACAAGGGGCCCTCGGCGTGGTTCTTCGGGCCCAAGAACGCCCAGAACTTTGACGTCAAGCTGCCCAAAGACTGCCAGCTCAAGGTCGCAATCGACGGCGTGCCGATGGACCAGGCCGAGCTCGTGGCCAAGAAGCACGTCACCCAACAGGGCGAACTGCTGCACCTCAAGCTGCCGCTCAAGTCCCGCGGTCGCGCATCGCTCGGTCCTTACACGCTGCTCTTCCAGGTGGTCCGGCAGTCGGTCACCGTGCCGGCGATGCCGCGCAAAAGCTTGGCCGGTCAGCTCTTCGGATCGCTGTGGGCCGATTCGGCCTGGACGGCGTCGCTGGCGATCTCGTTCCTGCTTTTCGGGTCGATCGTGGCGCAGGCGCGCATCTACTACGAGACGCACGAAAAGTTCCTGCAGCGCGCCCAGGCCGAAGAGGAACGCGATCAAGCCATCTACGACGTCCAGGTGGAGGAAAAAGAGGAACCCAAGGAAGAAAAGAAGCCCGAAGTCGACATCTTGAGCGACAAGGCCAAAGCCGAGCAGGAAAAAGAGAACAAGGAAGACAAGAAGAAGCCCGACAAGACGCCCAAGGAGGACAAGCCGCAGTCGCAGGGACGCCAACTCAACCCCGACGAAATCAAGGCGCAGGCCCGCGCGCGCGTCGACAAGGAGACCGTGGCGGGCGCCTTCAAGCAGTCGAGCAAGTTCTTTGCCGAGGCCGGCGAGGGCGAGACGGGCGATGTCGTCGCGCGCACGTTCAGTGGATCGGGTGAGGCCGACGCCGACAAGGAGGGCGGTCCGGGAACGGGCGTCAAGCTCGCTGCTGGTTCCGGGGCAGGTGGCGGCACCGTCGAAAAGGTCCAGGGCGGCAAGCCGGGCGGGTTCGGCGACCGCAGCACCGACGTGGCCAAGACCGAGGTCAAGAAAGAAGAGAAGGCGGTCCAAGTCGTCCTCAAGTCGGGCGGCATGGACGGCGACGGAGAAGGCAAGACCGAGGTCGCCCGCGTCATCCAACGCAAGAATTCTGCCGTGCAGCGCTGCTACGAGCAGGCGTTGCGCGAAAACCCCGATGTCGGCGGCAAGGTCAAGGTCACCTTCACGGTGGGGACCGCCGGCACAATCACCGATGTCAGCGTCTCGGGGGCCCAGGGAGCGTTCGAAGAGTGCATCAAGGCCAAGTTCACCTCGATTCGCGGCCTGCCGACCCTGCCGAGCCCGCAGACCTTCAGCCAAAGCTACATTTTCCAGAAAGGCAGTTGATCGCCTTGGCGACCGCGGCGGGCGGGCCACTGCAGCCAGGCACCGCGAGCCAACCCGGCCGGTGCGTCGTTGGTCTGTGCGGCGGCGTCGGATGCGGCAAGTCGACCGCTGCACGGTGGCTGCAGCAGTGGGGCGCCCTGCACTGCGACGTTGACGCCATCGGCCACCAGGTTCTCGGCCGAGGCGAGCCGGGTGCGCAGGCGGTCGCGGCGCGCTTCGGGCCTTCCATCCTGGACAAGACGGGCACAGTCGATCGCAAAGTCCTGGGCGCGCTGGTGTTCTCCGACCCTGCCGCGCTGGCAGTCCTCAACGCCCTGCTCCACCCGCTGATGTGCGCCCGGATCGACGGGCAGATCGAGGCGTGGCAGAGCGCGCCGGCCGCGCCCGCGCTGTTCGTCGTCGACGCGGCGCTGTTGTTCGACATGGGGCTGGACAGCCGCTGTGACGAGACCTTGGCGATCAGCGCGCGCCAGGACGTGCAGGTGGCGCGCATCGCGGCCGCGCGCGGCCTCAGCGAGCAGCAAGCCCGCGATCGCGTGGCAGCCCAACCGGCCGCGGCCCAGTGGCGGCGTCGCGCGTCGGCGGTGATTGACAACGATGGTTCGCTGGGCGAGTTTGCGCAGGCTGTGGCCCGCTGGTGGAGCGACCTCTCGACGCGGCGGGCGCTTGGCCTTGCCGTGCCGGAACGGGACGAATGACTGCCACCTGCCGCACCTGCCTGGTCACTGGCTTTCCCCTGGACGCCGCGCGCCGCGTGGCGCTCGAACTGGCGGCCCAAGGCGACCGGGTGTTGCTGCTCGCCCGTGACAAGTTCGTGCCGGACGCGCGCCGGTTGACCGAGATCACGGCGGCGACCACCCCGGGCCGCATCGAAGTGCTCGTCGGCGACATCTTGGCCGTCGACCTTGGCCTCGACGGCGCGACCGTGCGCCGGATCCATGCCGAAGTGGGCGAGGTGCACCATCTCGCCGCCATCCATTACCTGGGAATCGACGCTCCGCGCATGCGCCAGGTCAACGTCGACGGCCTGCGCGAAGCCCTGGAGTTGTCGCTCGGCATGGTGCAACTCAAACGCGTCTGCGTCTGGTCCACGGTGTTCGTGGCGGGCAACCGCACGGGCACGGTGTACGAGCACCAGCTCGAAAAAGGCCAGCAGTTCCGCAACCCGTACGAGCGCACCAAGGCCCAAGCCGAGGCGCTGGCACGGTCGGCGATGGCTCGCTTGCCGCTCACCGTCGTGCGCGTGCCGAACCTGCTCGGCGACAGTCGCACAGGTCAGGCCGGTCGCCTCGACGGCGTGTATTCCGTAGCCAGTTCGATCGTGCACCATGCCGAACCGGTGCGCCTGCCGGTGCCTGGCGCGCACCCGCTGCACGTGGTCCCCGTCGACTTCGCTGTGCAGGCAGCCGTGGCGCTCACCCGCCACCCAGACGGCATCGGTGGCACGTTCCATGTGGTGGACGAGGCCCCGTTGACCGCGCGGGCGTTCTTCGATGCGGTCGCGGATGCAGCGGGCCGACCGCGGCCGGTCGTCACCCTGCAAAGCCGTTTGGGCCACGCACTGGCCCGCATGCCGGCGTGGTCCAAGCAGGCGCGCCACGACCACGGACTGCTCGATTGGTTCGAGAGCGACGTGCGCTTCGACGCGACGCGGGCCCGCCAGTTGCTCGGTGCGCTGCGCTGCCCGCCCGTCGCCAGCTACGTCGACAACCTGGTCGCCTGGCTGCGCGACCGCGACGACTGATGCAGCGACAAATGGCGCACGTGGGCCGATCGGGGGCGCGCATGGACCGCCTTCATAAGTTGCCACGCATTGCAAGTACTGCTATACGCCTGACCCGATCCGCGCCCGCCCCCGGCGCCCCTACCCTGCCCTTCCGTTGGGTTGCCCGATGACGCAGGATCCTGCCAGCCAAGCCACCGGAGTCGACGGCCAGACCCGCATCACCTCGGTGCGCGACTTGGTTGCCGGCCTGACGTCGAAGGATGCGTTCCTGGTCATGGTCCGCGGCCCCGAGTTGGGGCGCCGGATCACGCTGAACGACGACGAGAACGTCACCATCGGCCGCGACCCCGAGAGCACGATCGCCCTCAAGCACGACAGCATCTCGCGCTACCACGCCCGCATCGAGCCATTCGAAGGCGGCCACCGTGTGGTCGACAACATGAGCACCAACGGCACGTACCGCAACCAGCACCAGGTGCATGGCTCCGCGTCGCTGGCGAGCGGCGACTACGTGCAGGTGGGCGACACCATCCTCAAGTACCTGAGCGGCGACAACATCGAGGCCGCCTTCCACGAAGAAATCTACCGGCTGACCATCGAGGACAGCCTGACCCAGATCGCCAACAAGCGGGCATTGAACGAGTTCTTGGACAAGGAGTTTGCGCGCGCCAAGCGCTACCAGCGCGACCTGAGCGTCATCATGGTCGACCTGGACCACTTCAAGCGCGTCAACGACAGCTATGGCCACCTGATGGGCGATTTTGTTCTGCGTGAGCTGGCCAAGATCATCGGATCGCGCATCCGCAAGGAAGAGATGTTCGCCCGCTACGGCGGCGAAGAATTCTGCATCGTGCTGCCCGAGATGAACCGCGACAAAGCCAAGACGTTCGCCGAGACGCTGCGGGGGCTCATCGCCGCGCACGCGTTTGAGTTCGAAGGCACTTCGCTCAAGCTGACCGCCAGCCTGGGCGTCGCGGAACTGGTGTCTGAAATGGGCCGCTACGAGGAACTGGTCGCCGCGGCCGACGACCATCTGTACCGCGCCAAACGCGAAGGCCGCAATCGCGTCGTGGCGTAGCCGACCATGGTGGGGCGGGCGCGCTGGCGGCGGGTGGCCCCGCACCTGCTTGGCACGCTGCTGTCGGTCGGTTGCGGCGGGCAGTCGTGCACCGGGTGCGGCAGTTCGCCGCCCAAGCCCAAGACGCCCGTCGAACAGGTGACTCCGGCCGTCCTGCAGGCCCGCCTGACCCAACACGGCTTCGATCTCGTCGCGGCCAACCTTGTGCAACTGCTGCAGGCGGTCTTCGGCGGATCGGGCAACGTCGCCATCCTGGACGTGGCCAAGTTGCTGGGGCCGCAGCCGCTGCAGTTCTCGGGCGGCCTCGGGCTTTTCAACGGCAAAGCGGGCGCGCGCGACCTGGTGCTGACCTTCGATGTCAAGGCGGCGGAGATCACCTTGGTCGAGGGCAGCAGCCCGGCGCGGGTGCGCATCGCGTTCGACCACGCGCGCATCGGCGTAGAAAAAGGCGTGATCTTCGGAGCGGCTTCGGTCGCGGGCTTCGATTCGGATGCCGCTTGCCACCTCAAGAACGGCCTGGGGGCCGGTACGTCGATGCCGCACCTGGCGACGTTCTCCGGCGCGTTGGACCTGGTGCTCGGCGTCGACGTGGCTGGCAAGCTGCAAGTCGCCGTGCAGGTCAGCAAGCCCGTGCTGCACGACGTCGGGTTTGCGCTGGGCAAGGACTGCGCGCTGCAGGAGTGCACCGACCAATTCCTGCTGGAGTCCCCGTGCCTGGAATGCGAACTGTGCGCGACCGGCCAACTGGCGAGCGATGCCGCGGCCGCGGCCAAGGACCTGCTCGGGCCAATCCTGACGCAGCTGCTGCAACTCGCGGGCAACCTCATCATCCAGCAATTGCTGGCCGGTACCGTGAACGGCAAGCCCCTGGACGTGGAAGTGCCCGTCGACCTGCACGCGATGGTCGCAGGCGCATCGCCGGAGCTGGCGGCCATGTTGGGGCAGCCGGCCGGGCCGCTGCTCCTGCGCACCCGGCCGTCGCCGCAGGCGTTCACTGTGCAAGACAAGGCGCTGCTTGCCAGGCTGGACGCCGCGGTGTTCGCAACGGCCTCGCCCTGCGCCGTGCAACCCGGCCAGGACGCGACGACGGTGTTCGCCAACCTGCCTCAGGGCGCTCCGCCGGTGTTGCCTGCAAGCGTGCCCGTGTGGACGCCGACGGGGCAGACCTTGGCCAAGGCCGTGGACGTGGGCGTCTTGATGGGCCCGCGCGCCGTGCAGCAGGCCGGATGGTCGCTGTTGCGCGGGGGCTTGCTGTGCATCGCCGTGGACAGCGCCGCCCTCTACGGCGTTTCGGGCGGCAAGGTCCTGCTGACGGCGGGTGCGCTCGACCTCGCGCTGCCGGGGTTGGGTCAACTGGCCCGCGCCGGCGCCCCGGTGCGCATCACCGTCCGCCCCGACGCGCGGCCTGAGGGTGCTCCGTACCTCGACCTGCAGCAAGAGGCGACAGAGACGGCGGTGACATTGCACCTGCGGCGGCTGGGCGTCGCGGTCGAGGCTTTCGTGCACGGCCGCTGGCTCACGGTGGTCGAGTTGCAGGTCGACGCGGAGGTCGTCGCGGCGCTGCGGGTCCAGGGACCGGAGATTGCGTTGCAGGTGCGCAGCCTGGCCGTTCCGCAGGTCGAGGTGGTCGGCGACCCGATCGCTCCAGGCGCCAATTGGCACCAGTTGGCGCCGGCGGTGGCCCAGATCGCGGTTTCGCTTCTTTTTTCGCAGCCTTTGGCGTTCGAGGTGGACGTCCAGGCGCTGCTGGCCAAGCTGGTCAACCTCCCGGTGTCCGCGGATCTGCTGTCTGTCCAAGCAGTCGGAGGGGATCCGCCGTGGCTGCTCGTCGCCATCGGTCTCGACCAAGCCGGGGGCAAGCCATGACCGCCGTGCGCCTCGCCGCCACGATCGCAGTGCTGTGCGCCGGTGCCTGTGGCGAGGCCGATCCGGTGACGCGTCTGGCGTGCGCGACCCATTCGCAGTGCCCCAGCGGCTGGCACTGCGCGCCCGATGGCATCTGCCGCGCCGACCAGCCGTGTACCGACGACGACCACTGCTGCATCGCCGAGCGCTGCCTGGCCGGCCACTGCCGCCCGCGCCAGGCCTGTTCGAGCAGCGTCGGCTGCCTCGATCCCGACGACATCTGTACCCACGGCATGTGCGCGGCCAGGCCGTGTGACGGTCGCGGCAGCCCGCCGTGCGGCAAGGGGCGGTCGTGCCTGTGGGGCCGCTGTTTCGCAGCCACGCCCTGCGGCGGGTGGTGCGCGGCTGGCCAAGCGTGCGCCGCGATCCTCGACAAGTGCGTCGCTGCGCCCGGCGCCGCTTGCCCGACCGGCGAATTGGCGGTCGTCGGCAACGAGACCGAGCGCATGCCTGAGGGGTGCGCGGCGCACCCCGCCCAGATTGTCTGTCGTGCACTGCCGCCGCTGCCCGCGGGCGATCGCGGCATGCCCGGCCAACTGCTGGCGCTGCCCGGAGAACTGGTCCACGCCAGCTACGACCGCACCTATGGCGACGTGGTCCTGGCGCGACACCTGGCGGCGCCGCCGTTCGGGCTCAAGTCGCTGCGCGCGGTGGCCGGACTGCCCGCCGACGCGCCGGTGGTGGGCGACCCGGCCGGCCCGCGCCAGGGCATCGCCGCTCCAGGCCCGGATTTTGGCAGGCGCCTGGCGGCCCTCGCGCGCAAGGGCGGGGACATCGATCTCGCGTTCCGCGACGACACGGGAGACGGCGTGCGCTTTGCCCGCGTGTCCGGGCCGTCCGCTGCGGTGGCCAGCCACGTCGTGGCCGCGGGAAACGGCATCGGCGAATCGTTGGCTTTGGCCCTGGCTCCGGGCGGTGAACCGGTGGTGGTGGCGTTCAGCCCCGAGGCGCCCCAGGCGAGCCCGCCGCGCTCGGCCAAGGTCTTCGTGTTCGCGGCGAAAACGGCGACCCCCACGGCGAGCGGCGACTGGGTGGCGACCGAACTCGACGGCGAAACCGTGCCCACCCCGCCTGCGCCCTGCGGCGGAAACTGTCCGGCCGGCCAGGCCTGTGTCGCCGGTCCCGCCGGCAACGCGGCGTGTGCGACCATCGGCCCAGGGTGCAAAGGCTGTCTGCCCGGCCAGGTGTGCGTCGCTGGGTCGTGCGCGCAGGTCCACGTGCCCACCCCGCCCCTCGATCGCGGACCGCGGGGACGCGGCGCGTCGCTCGATCTGCGGCTGCTGACCGACGGCACCTTGGCGGTCGCGGCGTACAGCGCCCACGCGGGAGATCTGCACACCTATCGGCGCGTGGCCGGCAACTGGCAAAAGGCACCGGTGCCGCGCACCTCCGTTGCAGGAGGCCCAAAGGATTTCGGCAGGTTCGTCAAGATCGTGCCTGGCGATGCCGGCGCCCTTTGGCTGGCGTGCGAAGACGGCGAGCACGGTCGCCTCCTGGTGATCCGCCAGACCGACAAGGGCTGGCAGGGCGACGTGGTGGACGACGGCGCGCGGCCGGACGGGTTGCACCGGGTGGGCGCGGACGTCGCGGCAGTGCGCCATCCATTTGGCGGTCTGCTGATCGCGCACCAGGATACCCGGCGCGCGGACCTGCTGTTGCAGCGCGTTCCCAAGCCGGGCGTGGTCGGTGGCAGGGCCGTGGCCGAAGCGACCGACATGGCAGGGTTCTCGCCCGATCTCGTGCAGTTGGGCACCAAGGCTTGGGTTCTGTCCGCGGCGACCCTGCGCCTGGGCGCCGATGGACGTCTGCAAACAGCCGTGTCGTTCCGCGATCTTGTCTGGAATGGCGATTGACGCTATCCTGACGCGCCACTCGACGTATGCCTAGGCGGGAATGAAAATGACCCAATCTGACCTGCCCGTTCCACCGCCGCCCAGCGACCCCGCCGTGCCAGCGGTCACGGTTCCCGGCGGCCTGCTCGACCTCTCGGCCGCCTTCGAAGACGCGCTTGCGGCGATCGAAAAACGCGAGCCAAGAGCCGAGGGCAGGCCCGATTCGAGCCCACACGCGGCGCCCGCCGCTGCCGCGGATTCGCCGGCTGAGCCGGTCCAGCCGTCGGAAAGGCCGGTGCCCGCAGCGCTCGCCGCCCAGTTGGCCATCGCCCAGCACGAGCTGGAGCGGGCGCGCGCCGACAACGAGGAACTGCGCCGGTCCTATGGCCGCGCCAGCAGCGAAGCGGCGCATGCCCAAGCCGACCTCGCCAGCCTGCGGCGCATGATTGCGCGCACCGAGCAGGACTTGCCTCAGCAGACCGCGCGGCGGCTGCTCGATGGCTTGCTGCCCGCGCTCGACCACCTGACCACGGTATCCGAATACCTGATGCTGCACGAGCCGCTGACCGACCACGGTCGCCAAGCGGTCGAGATGCTCAATGCCGAGTGGCGGCGCGCCTTGCAGCGCATCCAGTTGGAGCCGTTCGACGCCCTGGGAATGCCCTTCGACCCGCAGCGCCACGAGATCATTGCCCGCGTCGCCGACCCGATGCATCCGGACGCGACCGTGCTGCGCCAAGCCGCGCGGGGATACCTGCACGCGGGGCGCCTGTTGCGGTCGGCCCAGGTCGTGGTCAACGCCGTCGGGGCGGTGGCACGGTCAACGGGGGACCTGGACGTGTAGGTGATTTTTTTTGATACCTCGCAGCCCGACCGCCGGCTGCGACGACTGCGCCGGCTACTGCAACCGTTCGTTGGCGCGGTTGGCCAGTTCGATGATCTGGTCGGCGGTGCACACCTTGGTCGAGCACGACAGCGCTGCGACCAGTGGGCGCCGCACGTTGGCGAACACCAGCGTGACCACGCCGTTGAAGTAGGCGCGAAAGCCCTGCTCGGCGACCTTGTTGGTGGGCGCCACGTTGCTGTAGGTGTTGCGCATGGTGTTGAACCGGGTGCGGCTCTCGGCCAGGTTCGCGTCGCGCCACACCTGCAAGGCGATGCCGAATCCGTCGCCCTTCTCTGCGGCAAAGTAGATGGCGTTGTAGCCCGCAGAAGGCGCGGTGCCCGGCAGGTCGCTGCGGCGCAGCCTGGCCCTGGCGCCAAGCACGCGTTCCAGGTCTGCGGCACTGAGGTACCCCGTGATGTCCAGCGCCGGTTCGCCCGGTTCGCGTACCGTGGGCGCTGGCTCGGCTGCGGGCGCGGCGACCGGATCGGGCATGCGCGGCGCAGGCTCCGGGACCGGTTGGGGGCGATCGGGCAGCGCGGGTGCGGCGACGCCCGGATCTGCACCGCCGAGCGGATTGGGGCCTGCGCGCGGCGGCATGCCGGCCGGGTTGGCGGCAAACTCCGAAGGAACCGGCGCACCCGGCGGAGCCGAGGGCGGCGCTGGCACGGGTTCGGGTGCTGGGTGCGCCGGAACGACGGCGGCAGCCTCGGTGGCTGTCGCGGCCTCGGGTGCGCCGGGCGCGGCCTCTGGTGACGGCGGCGCGGGACGGGCGCCAGGTTCAGGTGCAGCAACCGGGGTCGGCGCAGTTGGACCTGCAGCGACCGTCGGGGCCTCCGTGGCCTGGGCGTCCCTGGGATTGCGCTTGATGACCGGGGGCTTGCTGCCGGTCGACACCGGTTCCACGGCCGGCCCGTCCTTTTTTCTGCAACCGGCCGCCGAGAGCGCGAGCGACACCAGCGCGGCGGCGGCCAGCGCCAAAGGGATCACGCGCGCCGCGCACCGCGTTTGGCCAATCAGGGGCAATCGCATCATCAACCTTGGAAGAAGAGGGTGGCCGCGCCGCGCAGTCGGTTGCGGCCTTCTCGTCGCGGCGCCGTGGCCACGGGGGGCGGCAGTCTAGTCGAAAATCGCCAGGGCGGCCAAGCAAGGAGCCCCCGGTTGCGCAACCCCGCGGCCCGCCCATTGATTCCACGGCGTGCCGCCGGACCGGCTGGGTCGCAAATGGCGACAAGCGCCGCGCAGGTGTGCTTGACGCCCCAGCAGATGCCGGTCATCCTATTGCGCCGCGCTTCGGCCCGCCTTTGCGGCGCGGCCGGCGCGTCCACAAGGGCCCATAGCTCAACGGTCAGAGCTGCCGGCTCATAACCGGCTGGTTCCTGGTTCGAATCCAGGTGGGCCCACCAGGGCCGTCTGGCCGGGCGGGCCCGATCGAGGACAACCATGCAAGCCAATCCGGCGATCGCGACCAGCCCGCAGGAGATCATCAACGTCTTGCGCAAGCTGCAAGCGCTGGACGACGAGACGCGCGAGATCCGCAACCGCCGCAGCGAACGCCTCGAACACCTGGAGCGCCTGCGCAAGGTCATCGCGCACATGCAGCGGGAGATCGACGACAAACGCGGCAAGCTGACCGAGGCCGAGACGTGGCACAAGACCAAGTCCGCCGAACTTGAGGCCGACAAGGATCGCCTCGCCAAAAGCAAGTCCAAGTTGAGCGGCGTCACACGTTCGCGCGAATACGTGGCCGTCAACAAGGAACTGGACATCATCCGCAAGAACATCTCGACCAAGGAAGACGAGGTGGCCAAGCTCGTCGTGGCCATCGACGAGTTTCGGGCGGCCATCGCCAAGGAAGAAGACAAGTTCCGCGACTGGCGCTCCGAAGCCGACCAGGCCGAGCGCGACAACCAGGCCAGCCTCGACAGCATGGACGGAAAGATTGCCGAGGTGGACCAGCGCCGCAAGGCCATCTCCGCCCAGGTCGAGCGCACCGTCGTGTCGCGCTACCAGAAAATCGCCGATGCGCGCGGCGGCCGCGGCGTGGTCGAAATGCAGAACGAAACGTGCACCGGGTGCAACATGGCCCTGCAGCCGCGCTTTGCCGAAATGGTGCTGCGGGCGTCGAGTCTGGTGCAATGCCCGCACTGCAGCCGCTACCTGTACGGCGATCCTGACCGCAACCTCACGGCCTGACCCCTATGGCTTGGGCGGCGGCTTGCGCGAACCCTCCGCGCGCAGTCCGACCGTGGCCAGGGCGTCGGCGTATTCGTTCCAGCGGCTGCCGTCGTGGCCGCGCAGCCAGGTGATCGTGACGTTTGGCCGGTCGTGTTTGGCCTCGTACGCCGCCATCACCAGGTCCAGGTTGGCGATGGGCGCTCCGCCTTTGCGCTGCCAGCCTTTGGCCTTCCAGCCCTTGGCCCACTCGGTCAGGGTCTTGACGCACAATTCACTGTCTGCATAAAGGGTTGCGCTTGAGTCCGCGGGCAGGTAGTCGAGCGCCCGGATGATCGCGGTCATCTCCATGCGGTTGTTGGTCGTGTCGCGGTCGCCCCCATAGGCCTTGTGCAGGATCTCGCCGTCCCGCACGTGCACGAACGCCCACCCGCCCGGACCCGGGTTCGGATCGCAGCCGCCGTCGGTGAATACGCCAGTCTGGGGCCCGCCGGTGTAGCGTTCCAAGGCCTCGTCGGGCGTCAGGACTTCCTTGATCGGCATGCCACGGCCGAATGTTCGGCTGCCGGCGGCGTACCCGGGCGGCAGGCGGCGTGGGACCACGGGGCCGCCTGGGGTCGCGGGCGGCGGTTCAACGGCGGCGGGGACAGGGGGCGGCTGACCCTTGTGGCGCGAGAACGACGAAAACGAGCCGCGGCTGGCGTTCTTGCGGTGCTGGATGCAGAACCGCGGAGTCCAGCCGGGGTACTTGTCCAGGGTCTCCTGGACCACCTCAAACGGTTTGTTGCAGGTGGCACACGTGAATGTGGGCATGGGTTCCCTTGGTGGAAAGGACGGTGAGCGAACGGACCGGCGACAGCTACTTGGACAACTCCGCCATGCGGGCACGGAGCGCGCGCAGCGTCTTGACCGTGGCGCCAACGCCCCCGGACTGCTGGCGCGCGACCAGGACCCGCATCAACTCCACGAGTTTGTCGCCGTATGGGTACCACCATGGCTCAGGCTTGCGGTTGCCGTCCGCAACCACCAGCCGCGGACGGGTCATGTGGGCGAGCGCGTCGGGCGAGTTGGTCACGCCGGTGCCGGAATCGCCGACGCCGGTCCAGGGTAGGTCCGGCAGGGCGCCGCTGAAACTGTGGTTGTTGATCCAGACCATGCCGCAGCGCAATTGGGCGGCCAGGGCGTCGGCGCGGTCCGCGTTGCCGCTCCACACCGAGGCGCCCAGCCCATAGCGGCTGTCGTTGGCCAGCGCGACCAATTCGGCGTCATCGGCACCCTGCACCAGCACGGCGACGGGGCCGAACGACTCGTCGCACCACGCGGGCGCGTCGGCCGGCACGCGGGCGAGCAACAGCGGCGGCAGTGGCCGGTCGGTGGCATCGATGCGGCCGGTGAGCAACACTGCACCGCGACCGAGCGCGTCCTGCACGTGGCGCTCGACGATCGCCCGCTGCGCCGGAGTGACCAACTCGGGCACGTCGCGCGCGGCCTTTTCCATCGCTGCGACCAGTTTGGGGACGAACACGTGGGCAATCCCCTGGTGGACCGCCACGCGCTCGATGCCGCTGCAGTTTTGGCCCGCGTTGGTCAGGATGCCCCACGCGACACCCTGCGCCGTGCGGTCCACCGCGCAGTCGTCGAGCACGATTGCGCAATCCTTTCCGCCCAGCTCCAACTCGCACGGGATGCCCCGTTCGGCGCACGCCACCGCCACCTTGCGACCGGTGCGCGTCGACCCCGTGAACACCACCAGATCGGGACCAGCCTCCACCAAGGCCGCCCCTGCCGCGCCATCGCCCTCGAGCAGGGTCACCACGTCGCCCAGCCTCGCGTGCAGCGCCTGCACCAGCCATGCGCCACTGCGCGGCGTGATTTCGCTCGGCTTGAGCACCACCGCGTTGCCGCCGAGCAGCGCCGGCACGATCGTCCGCATTGGCAACGAAACCGGATAGTTCCACGGCGAGATGCACGCCACGACGCCGCGAGGCACGCGGTGGACGACCGCCTTCTTGCCGGGAAGTTCCAGCGCAGGCACCAGGCCCTTGCGCGGCGCGAGCTGACCCGGACCGTGCTTGCACCAATAGGCGACGAGATCGCCAACCCCCAGGACCTCGCTGCTGTAGGCCTCAGCGAGTGGCTTGTGCGTTTCGGTGACAATCAACTGCGCGAGTTCTTCGGCGCGCAGCAGGATTGCCAGACCTGCGGCCCGCAACCGCTTGGCCCGTTCCGTGACGGCAAGGGCTGCCCACGCCGGTTGGGCGGCGCGGGCGCGCGCAACGGCGCTACTGGCTTGTGCGGCGGGGTTGGTTGACACGGTGGATGCCTCCAAAATAAGGTGCGGTCGCGCCGCGGCGGCTGCATACGGCAAAACGCGGCGGCGCGCCAGTGGTGTCTGGCGTGCGCGGTGCGCGCGCGCCTGCCAGGAGCGACCGTGTGGGTGGCCCTTCTGCACGACGCGGTGCGCGCGGCGTTTCCATCTACCGCGCGCGTACCCGGCCTTGACCGCCTGGACAGTCGACCGTTCCTGCGGCAACTGCTGCGGCAGGCGCCTTGGACCCTGTGGTTCGGCGCAGTGGGCAGCGCAATCGCCTGGCAGGTGACGCCGGTGTTGACCATCGGCTGGCCGGTGCCTGCGGCGATGTTGCCTGCCGCGGCGCGCGACCGCCACGCCAACGCCATGTCGGGCCATGGCCTCTATCTGGTGCGCATGGCGATGGTCATGATCAAGACCGTCGGCGGCCTGTATTGGGGCGCCGCGCCGGAGGTCCGCACTGCACTCGGCCTGCCGTTGTATGGCACCGACCCGGCGACCGTTCGCGACGAGGAACTCGCCGGCCGCGCCATCTGGCCGCAGTCCCAGGGGACGCCGTGAGCCAGGGCCAACACCTTGCGTTTCGCGCGGGGCCTGCCGTCGAACTGGACTGCGACTATGCGGTGGTCGGCAGCGGCGCTGGCGGGGCGATGGCGGCGATCGAGTTGGCCCGGGCCGGGTTGCGCGTGGTCGTCGTCGAGGCCGGTCCGTGGCGCGACCCCGAGGACTACCCGTGGACCATGTTGGGCACGATGCGCGACATGTTCCACGATTGGGGGACGTTGGTCGCCACCGGCGATTCGATCATCCCCGTGGTGCAAGCCAGCCTTGTCGGTGGAACGCCTGTGATCAACAGCGCAATCGTCGTGCGCACCCCCGGCGACGTGCTGCGATCGTGGCGCGACGACCACGGCCTGGGCGACACCTTTGACGAGCGGGCCATCGGCGACGCCCAGGACCAGATCGAGCGCGAACTGAGCATCCAGGAGACGGACTGGCGCATCGCCGGCAAGGCCGCGGATTTCATGCTGCAGGGCCTGCGGCGGATGTCGATCGAAGCGCATCCGATCACGCGCAACGTCGCCCGCTGCAAGGGCGCGATGCAGTGCTTGCAGGGTTGCCGCAACCGCAGCAAGCAGACCGCCAACCTGCTGTGGATGCGCGAACTGGTGCACGAGCGCGCCGGTACGGTGCTGTCGTGCGCCCCGGTCGACCGCGTCCACCTGAGCGGCGGTCGGGCCGTGGGCGTCGCCGGCCGGTTTCGCCATCCTGCCACCCGGGCGGCTGGCGCGGCGTTTTCGGTGCGGGCGCGCCGCGGCGTCGTTCTGGCTGCGTCGGCGACCGGTACGGCACCGCTGCTCCAGCGCTCTGGGCTGCGCCTGCCAGCGCTCGGCCGATTTTTCCGCGGCCATCCTGGCGCGGGCGTTGTGGGCGTCTATCCGCACGCCATCGACATGCACACGGGGCCTAGCCAGGCCGCCGCGTCGATGCACCACCGGCTCGACCAGGGCATCAAGCTCGAATCGCTGTCGTTGCCGCTGGAGCTGTTTGCGGCGCGCGTGGGCGGGGCGGGCCCGGCGTTGATGGACAAGCTGGCAGATGTGCGCAACTGCGCCATGTGGGTGACTGCGGTGCGCGCCGAAGCCCAAGGCGTCATCCGCCAGACGTGGTGGGGCGGCCGATCGCTGCACTACGTGCCGACCCGCCGCGACCTGGAGCGGCTGCGGTTTGGCACCAAGCTCCTGGCGCGCGCCCACTTCGAAATGGGCGCGGACAAGGTGTGGCCTGGCATCGCCGGGCTGCCCGCGGAACTGTGCAAGGACGACGTCGACCGCATCGACGCCGCGCCCCTCGACAACCGCGCGTGGACCTGGGTCTTGTCGCACCTGTTTGGCGGCGCGGTCCTCGGTGCCAACCCGCAGACGGCCGTGGTCGGCCCCGACCTGCACGTTTTTGGGGTGCGCGATTTGCACGTGGTGGACGCCGCAGCGCTGCCGACGACGCTCGGAATCAACCCGCAGCACACGATCATGGCTGTCGCCGCGGTGACGGCGCACACCCTGGCGGCGCGCGCGTAGCCGCCCCTGCATCGGCGCGTCCTGGATGCGGTCTGGAATCGCCGCGCAGGCCTCTTGGTCGGTCCTTGCCGTTGCGTGCATCGTTTGGCGGACTCCAGCAATTTGCGATCGCGGCAGGGGCTGTGCCACACTTGCGCGGTCTGTGGTGTGGCTACGCCACCCCAACGGACGGACGGGCGGCCATCGGAGGTCGCTCGGTCGCGCCGCGCAGGCCACAACGACCGCGCCGCAGCGGGGTCGGTCGCCCGAGGGGGTTCCGTTGCACAATTACGCTTGCTCTGCGGTCGGGTTGCCGCGTTGCTCCAGCGCGCGCGCGCTGTTGTGGGCCGTGTCCATGACGGTGGGCCTGCTCGCGGCCTGCGGTGAAGACACAACCGCCAGCGGCGCCGGCACCGACGTGGGCGCGACCACCGAACCGGACGCGCAGATCTTTGAGGCGAGCCCGACCCCGGACACCATGACCGGTGGCAGCGACGCCCCGGTGCTGCCCGACCTGACCACTGGCGATACGGCGGCGGCCTGTCCCGGCGCGCCAGGTTGCGCCTGCAAGGAAGCGAAGGACTGCGACGGCGGCTTCTGCATCGTGACCGCCAAGGGCCAGGTCTGCGCCAAGAAGTGCTCGTCGACCGAATGCGCCGCAGACGAAAAATGCGTGCTGGCCGGCACGACCGACGTCGTCAACATCTGCGTGCCCAAGACCGCCCTGTTGTGCAATCCCTGCTCCACCAACGCCCAGTGCCAGAATCAGGCCAGCCCGGACGCTCGCTGCGTCGACAGCGGCAACAACGGTGCGTTTTGCGGCACAGGCTGCGCGGCCGATGCGGACTGCGCGCAAGGGTACGCGTGCAGCGACGTCAAGGACGTGTCGGGCGCGGCGACCAAGCAGTGCGTTCCCAAGAGCGGCGCGGCGTGCGCGTGCAGTCCCTACGCCATCGCCCAGCAGTTGGCCACCAAATGTTTCGTGCCCACCGGCGACGGCAAGTGCGAAGGCAAGCGCACCTGTTTGCCCGAAGGCACCCCAGGTGCCCCGACCGGCGGCGGGTTGACGGCCTGCCTCGCGCCCGACGTCAAACCCGAGGAGTGCAACGGCAAGGACGACGACTGCGACGGCCAGACCGACGAGGCCACCTGCGTGGATCAGAACCCGTGTACGGACGACATCTGCAAGGGCGCGGGCGGCTGCGGCAACCCGAACAACACCGGGAAGTGCAGCGACGATTCCGCCTGCACCGAGGGCGACGCCTGTGCCGACGGCAAGTGCGTGCCGGGCAAGGCGGTCGCCTGCGACGACAAGAACGCGTGCACCAAGGACAGTTGCGACGCCAAAGCCGGCTGCCAGTACAGCGACGACGACGCGGCCGCATGCAACGCGGACGACAACCCGTGCACGCTCAACGACACCTGCAAGGCCGGCAAATGCCAGGCCGGCGCGGCCAAGGCGTGTACCAACGAAGATCCGTGCCTGCTCGGCAAGTGCGACATCGCGGACGGATCGTGCAAGTACAAGTTCCAGGACAGCGCGCCTTGCAACGATGGCAGCCCTTGTACGCAAAACGAAAAGTGCACGAGCGATGCCTGCAAGGGCGAGACGGTTTCGTGCGACGACAAGAACACCTGCACATCGGACAGTTGCGACCCCAAGACGGGGTGCACGCACGTCAACGTTTCAGGCGCCTGCGACGACGGCGACAAGTGCACCGACAAGGACGTCTGCGCCGACGGCAAGTGCAAGGGGGCCGCGGTCGATGTGGCCGCGTTCTGCGACGACAAGAACCCGTGCACGACCGACAGTTGCGACGCAGCCAAGGGCTGCCAGGCGACGGCCGCAACGGGCGCCAAGTGCGACGACGGCAACCCTTGCACCGAACAGGACGCGTGCAAGGACGGAAAGTGCAACAGCGACATCAACAACTGCGCATGCCAGGCGGACAGCGACTGCAAGGACGACGGCAACCTGTGCAACGGCACGCTCTACTGCGACAAGAGCAAGCAACCCTTCGTGTGCAAGGTCAAGGACACGACGATTGTCAACTGCGACACCAGCTTGAACGGCGAGTGCCAGACCAACCAGTGCGATCCGGCGACCGGCAAGTGCGGATTCACAAAGAAGCCCGACTTTCTGCCGTGCAACGCCGACGACAGCCTGTGCACGGTCGGTGACGTGTGCGGCGACGGCAAGTGCAAGCCAGGCACGGTACAGTCCTGCGACGACAAGAACCCGTGCACCGACGACTCGTGCGACGCCAAGAAGGGCTGTGTGTTCAAGCCCAACACCACACCCTGCAACGCCGACGACAACTTGTGCACCGAAAACGATGCGTGCGCGCTCGGCGCCTGCGTCGCCGGCAAGGCCAAGTCCTGCGACAGCGGCGACGCCTGCATCACCGGCAAGTGCTCGATCATCGACGGCAAATGCAACTACAAGCCGGCCAACGGCGCGCCGTGCAACGACAGCAACCCGTGTACCCTCAACGACGCGTGCAAGGACGACCTGTGCACGGGGACCGCGGCCAACTGCGACGACAAGAACCCGTGCACCGGCGACGCCTGCGACAACAAGACCGGCTGCGTGCACAACCCGGTGCCCGCCAGTTGCGACGACGGCGACAAGTGCACGACCAGCGACGGCTGCAAGGACGGCAAGTGCGCAGGCGCGCCCGTCGACATCGCCAAGACCTGCAACGACGACAACGTCTGCACCCTCGACGGCTGCGATGCCGCGACGGGTTGCACGTTCAAGCCCCAATCGGGCGGCCCATGCGACGACGGCAATACCTGTACCCAGAACGACACCTGCGACAAGGGCCAGTGCGCGCCAGGCACCAACACCTGCTCGTGCCAGAACGACGCCGACTGCAAGGACGACGGCAACCTGTGCAACGGAGTGCTCTTCTGCGACAAGGCCAAGGTCCCGTATCAGTGCAAGATCAAGACGGATTCCATCATCGCCTGCGACGACGCGCTCAACACCCAGTGCAGCAAGGTCGCCTGCGATCCCGCGCTGGGCAAGTGCGTGGTGACCAACAGCCCCGACGGCGCACCGTGCGACGCCGACAAGAACGCGTGCACCGACAACGACACCTGCAAGACGGGCAAGTGCACGGCCGGCGCGCTCAAGGCGTGCGACGACAAGAACGTCTGCACCGACGACAGTTGCGACCCTGCAGCCGGTTGCAAGTTCGCCAACAACACGGCGCCTTGCGACGCCGACAACAATGCCTGCACGCAGAACGACAAGTGCGCCAGCGGCTCGTGCGGCGCCGGCGTCGCCAAGAAGTGCGACGACAGCGAGCCCTGTACGCAGGATGGCTGCGACGCCAAGAGCGGCACCTGCCTCTACACGCCGATCCAGACCACGTGCAGCGACAACAACGTGTGCACGAGCGGCGACACCTGTGGAGCGGCCAAATCGGGCGCCTACACCTGCCTGGCGGGCAAGCCGATCGTGTGCGACGACAAGAACCCCTGCACCATCGACCTGTGCGACGCGCTGAAGGGTTGCCAGTACACGGTCGATTCATCGGTGACCGCGCCGTGCTATTCCGGTCCCTCGGGCACCGAGGGCAAGGGCGCGTGCAAGGCTGGCAAGCAGGCGTGTGACGCGCAGGGCCAACTCGGCAAGTGCTCTGGCGAGGTCCTGCCCGCGGCCAAGGAACTGTGCAACGGCATCGACGACAACTGCGACGCCGTGACCGACGAGGGCTGCGCGCCAGTGGCGTTCGCCGGACGTGTCGCCAACGGCGTTGTTGCGGGCAGCGCCGGCAAGACCAACGTGCGCGTCATGGTGGGCGGGTCGGTGGCGGCCGGCGCGACCGGCGGCAACCAGCAGACCACGGCAAACCTCGGATTCTTTGCGTGGATTCGCAAGATCATCGGACTGTGAACCCTTTTGCGCCGTTCGCGCTGCGGGCGGCACCAGGAGTAAAGTTGGCGACCAAACTCTCTCGGGCCCGTTGGCTTGCCGCGGCTGGCGCATTCGTCGCCGCCGCATCGGCTTGGCCCGCACAGGCGGCCATTCCCACCATCGCCAACGTCGAGGGCGTCCTGCTGTCCGCCGGCGGCGGCCCGGCGGCCGACGGCAACTACTCCGTCGTGTTCAGCCTCTACACGCAGCAGACCGGCGGCACCGCGCTGTGGACAGAGACCGGGTCGGTCGCCGCCAAAGCCGGCCAGTTCTCCTACCCGATGGGCAGCAAGACGCCGCTCTCGGCCGCTGCGCTCAATTCACAGGCGGTTTGGCTCGGCGTGGCCATCGGCGCGGACCCGGAACTGCCACGCCAGACCGTCGGTTCGTCGCTGTTCGCACTGCGCGCAGCCGTCGCCGAGAACCTGGACTGCTCCGGCTGCATCAAGGGCACCGCCATCGATGGAGCAGTCCTTCAGCCCTACGCCAAGGCCGCCGACCTGGGCGCCTACGCCAAGACGGCTGATTTGAGCGCCTATGCCAAGGCGACCGACCTCGGCAACTATGCAAAGGCCGCCGATCTCGCCGACTACGCCAAAGTGGCGTCGCTTGCCGCAGTCGCCGGCAGCGGCAGCTACAAGGATCTCAAGGACCCACCGGCCCTGGCCGACGTCGCCAAGACGGGCAACTACGGCGACCTCGCCGGCAAGCCGGTGCTGCCCAAGCTGGGATCGGCCTGCGGCAGTGGCCTGGTGCTCAACGGCCTCAAGGCCGACGGTTCGCTCGACTGCGGCCCGCTGCAAGTGCCGCCGGACTACATCGACGAAATCTCCAACGGCTTGATTTGGAACCAGTTTGTCGATACGGTGCCCGGCAAGGCCAAGACGCCGATCCCGGACGGTCAAGGTGCCGGCGTCGCGACCAGCGTGAACTTCCCAGACATCGGTCTCGCGCAGGCAATCTGGGTCGACGTCGATGTGTTCCACTCCGACGTCTCGCACATCTCCATTGAGCTGTTCGGCCCGGGCATGTCGACGCCGTACATCCTGTACAGCAAGAGCAAGACCGGCAACAAGCTCAAGGTGTCGTTCAACAAGGACACCGCAATCGCCCAAGGTGACATGAACAAGGACTGGATCGGCAAGAACATCCAGGGCACCTGGTCGCTGACGGTCAAGGACCCGGTGGACAACCAGAACAACAGCGACGTCGACGGCGAATTCAGTTGGGCGATCAGCATCCAGACCCTGTCGACCAAGAAGGTGCAGGTCAAGGGCAACCTCATTGTCGACGGCAAGATCTGGGGCACCAGCATTTGTGGCAACGGCGTCCTTGAGAAGGGCGAAACTTGTGACGACGGCAACGCCATGGACAGCGACGGTTGCAGCCGCGACTGCGACGCGAAGGCTGCGCTCAAGGACTGCGCGGCCATCTTGGCGGCTGATGCCAAGGCCCAAAGCGGCTGGTACACCATCGACCTGGACGGCAAGGGCGCGTATCCGGCCAAGACCGTTTGGTGCGACATGACCACCGATGGCGGCGGTTGGACCCGGTTTTGGCACTTCTCCGACCCGGACGGCGTCACCGGCGAGCACCAGGAAGATTGGGACGACGCCATTTCATTCGCGGCTGCCGGCGGCATCAAGCAATGGATGGTCAAAACCTTCCTGGATCCGGCGGAGAGTTCACATGCCGGCTCGGCGTACCACAACGCGTGGTCGATGGTCGTCAACGCCGGCTACCAGGGTCGGGCGTTCACGTTCTTCCGCAATACCTACAATTTGAGCACGAACTCTCACCGCTACGCGGACACGGGGCGCATAGACAGCGCGAAAATCCTGCCGAATTCCAACTGCAAATCCTGGGACAGCAACAACGGCCGCCACCTTTGGGGCGAGCACCGCTGGTCCGACAACCTCTGCATCGGGTGGATGTGGATGATGGTGTGCGCCAGCCCAGGCTACCACATGCTGATCATCCACCACGACTACAACTACGGCGGCGCGTGGGGCCGCCAACAACACCTCATCGGCACCGACAAGTCGCCCGGCGGAAACCACGGTAACTACGACGAAGATGGCGGCACCTACGAGTTCTACTTCAAGTAGGCCGCAGCGCCAACAACCCAAACCGCCGCGACAGGCGGCAACGCGAGGATCCATGTTCGAACTCTCCTCCACCAAGCGGCGCATCGGCGTCCTGGCATTGGCCGCGGCAACGCTCGTTGCCGCAGGCACGGGCCAAGCCGCAGTCCCCTCCACCGCCACGCTCGAGGGCGTGCTGATGTCGGCCGGTGGCGGTCCCGCTGCGGACGGCCAGTACCAGATCACCTTCGCCATCTACCCGCAGCAAAGCGGCGGCAACGCCGTGTGGAGCGAGCAAGGCACCGTGTCGGCCAAGGCCGGCCAGTTCACCTGGCAACTGGGCAGCAAACAGGCACTCAGCGCCATCGGACTCGACCTGTCGACGGCGTGGCTGGGTCTGCAAATCGGCTCCGACCCCGAACTGCCGCGCCAGCCCGCCGGAGCCTCGCTGTACGCGCTGCGCGCCGCCCTGGCCGAAAACGTGGCGTGTTCCGGCTGCATCAAGGCCGGGGCGCTGGACCCGGCGATCCTGCAAAGCTACGCCAAGGCCGCGGATCTCGGCGCCTACGCCAAGGCCAGCGACCTTTCGGCGTATGCCAAGGCCACCGACCTCGGCAACTACGCCAAGAACACCGAACTCGCCAACTACGTCAAGGCGGCGTCGCTGGCCACGGTGGCCGGCAGCGGCAGCTACAACGATCTGAAAGACAAGCCGCAAATCAGCGACGCGGGCAAAACTGGCGCCTACGCGGACCTGACCGGCAAGCCCGTGGTACCCAAGGTCGGCGCGGCGTGCGGCACCGGCATGGTGCTCATCGGCTTCAAGGCCGACGGCTCGCTGGACTGCGGCCCCGGCGCGGTGGCGCCCGACAACATCGACGAAATCTCCAATGGCCTGATTTGGAACCAGTTTGTCGACACCACCAAGGGCCCCGACAAGACGCCCATTCCCGACGGCAACGGCGCCGGCATTTCGACGTCGCTGGATTTCCCCGACATCGGCTTGGCCCAGGCGATTTGGGTCGATGTCGACGTGTTCACCTCGGACCTGTCGGCGATGACCATTGAGCTGTACGGCCCCGGCATGGCCAACCCGTACATCCTGTACAGCAAGAGCAAGACCGGCAACACGCTCAAGGTCTCGTTCAACAAGGACACCGCGATCGCCCAGGGCGACATGAACAAGGACTGGATCGGTAAGAATCCCAAGGGCACGTGGTCGCTGACCGTCAAGGATCCGCTCAAGAACCAGATGCCGCCGGCGACGACCGATGGCTACTACAGCTGGGCGGTGTCGATCCAGACGCTGTCGACCAAGAAGATTCAGATCAAGGGCAACGTGATCGCAGACGGCAGTGTCAAGCTCGGCGCCGACGCTGCCCCTTGCGACGCAACCAAGATCGGTGCACTTCGCTATACCGCAGGTCAAGTGCAGGTATGCCAGTTTGGCACCTGGGTGCCGATGGGCACGAGCGTCTGCCCCGGTCCGGTCATTCAGGGCATCTGCACCGGGCCGACCGGCTGCGGCAACTGCAACTTCATGGACAGCTCCAAGTACTGTGCAGCAAGGAAAGCAGACCTTTGCTCCGACAGCCAGAGCTTTGTGCTGAACTATACCCGTATGCTTGTCAGTAACGCACTGTGGACCAACTCATTCTCCGACAATGACGCGGGCCAGTGGAGCGAAGTCAATGGCGGCACTGGGGACGATCACAGCAGCGGAAGCGGCTGGACCGCGCAGTGCTGCTACAATTGGACGCCGCCGCGCAGCACAGATCAGCAGATCGGTGGCGTGCGCCTTGTGTACATGCACGACAACTCGAACGTGTACTTCCGGCAGGCCGCCGTCTGGTGCGCGGGTCTGGGTGCCGACCTGTGCACCAAGACCGAGTACCAAATCCTGCGCGAAAACAATAAGCTCGTGAACAATGGCTGGGGCTATTGGACTTCGGACCACTCGGACAACGACAACACCGGTTATGCAAAGGGTCACGGCCCGACGAGCGACGATACCAACATGGGCCAGCACTACAGTTTCGCATGCTGCGCAAGCCAGCGGACGTCGTTTGAGTGCCAAGCGCCCGCAAAAGAGTACGCTGGCGTGTGCACGACCAAAGTCGAGAACTCGGTGCTCGCCGACTGGTCGACCGCATCGAATGAGTGCAGCAAGCTCAAGTCGCGCCTTTGCTCGATTTCCCAGACTGCGGCGCTGCGCAGCGCTGGCGTCGTGACTTCGAGCGCGAGTTGGACCGCATCGTATTCGGACAACGACGGCGGCAACGCCAGTGTCGGCGTCGGCAACGCTGGCGACGACCATCCGCCCAACTCGCAATACGGCTATGCCTGTTGCACCTACTAGGCAAACCCGCTGGATTCTTCCGGCCCGCGCTTGACTTGCCCGGGCGAACCCCGTCAAATAGCCTTCGCGGTGCACCGCGGAGCAGCTTGGAGAACGCAATGCACAACGTTGCAGAACAACTGAAGGATCCCAGTGCCTCGGCGCGCGGAGGTCACTTCGCGGCGGCAGTGTTCACGGCGCTCACGGCCCTGGCCCTGGCGACGGCCTGTGGCCAAGAAGTGGGTGTGGACACCGATGGCGGCGTGACCGCGGATACCCCGGGTGGCGTGGGCGACACCGCGATCGGCGGCACCGACGACACGTCGCCGGTCGACACCACCCCCGGGTCGGACACCGCACCTACGCTTGACCTCGGATCGGACACGGCCGGCAGCGACGCCAACGGCGAGACCACCGCGGGCGACGCCGACGCCAGCGCCGATGCCGACGCGACCGTCAACCCGTGCCCGGGCGGCGCCGGCTGCGCGTGCCAGCAGAACAGCGACTGCACCGACTCGCAAAAGTGCATCGCGACGCCCAAGGGCCTCAAGTGCGCCAAGCTGTGTTCGACGAGCGCCTGCGGCGCCGATGAGAAGTGCATCAGCTCGGGCGGTGGCGAGCCGGTCGACATCTGCGTGCCCAAATGGGGCTCGGTCTGCAACCCGTGCAACTCCAACCAGGAGTGCGAGAAACTCGACCCGGGCGCGCGCTGCGTCGATCAAGGCGAGAAAGGTGCCTTCTGCGGCAGTTCGTGCAAAGTCGACGGCGATTGTCCGAGCGGCTACGAGTGCAAGGACACCAAGGACGTGACCGGGGCGACCAGCACCCAGTGCATCGTCAAGGGTGGCGCGGCGTGCACCTGCAGCGAGTACGCCATCGCCCTTGAGCTTTCGACCTCGTGCTTCAAACAAGCCGGAACCGCCAAGTGTCAGGGCAAGCGCACCTGCCTGGCGGACGGCAAGCCCAACGCGCCCAAGGGCGGTGGCCTCTCCAGTTGCTATGCGCCCGACCCGACGCCCGAGCAGTGCGACGGCAAGGACAACGACTGCAACGGCCAGACCGACGAAGCGACCTGCATCGACAACAAGGTGTGCACCGACGATTTGTGCAAGGGTGCAGGCGGCTGCGACAACCCGGCCAAGTCGGGCGTGTGCGACGCCGACGGCACCGTCTGCACCAAGGACGACCAGTGCGTCAACGGCGAGTGCAAGGCCGGCGCCGTGCAGATCTGCGACGACAAGAACGAGTGCACCAAGGATAGCTGCGACCCGAAAGACGGCTGCAAATACGCGCCCGACGAAGGCAAGTCGTGCAACGCCGACGACAACCCGTGCACGGTCAACGACGCCTGCGACAAGGCCGGCAAGTGCGTCAGCGGACCGGACAAGGCGTGCACAAGCAGCGACCAGTGCACCAAGGGCAAGTGCGAGCCGACCGGATCGAACCCTGGCGCGTGCAAGTACACGTTCCAGGCCACGTTCCCGTGCAACGACGGCAACTTGTGCACCGAGTCGGACAAGTGCGATCAGGGCAAGGGCGACTGCTTCGGCACGGTGACGGTGTGCGACGACCAGAAGCCGTGCACCGCGGACAGTTGCGACCCGCTCAAGGGCTGCCAGCACGACCCCACCTTGACCACGCCCTGCAACGACGACGATGCGTGCACCACCAAGGACACCTGCGCCAAGGGCGTGTGCGTCGGCACGGCGCTCGACCCGACCAAGCCCAAGGGCTTCGGCGGCTGCAACGACGACAACCCCTGCACGACCGACCTGTGCAACCCGGCGGTCGGTTGCCAGAACAAGCCCGACAACTTCGAGAAGTGCGATGACGGCAACCCGTGCACCCAGGGCGATGTGTGTGCAGTCGGCACCTGCAAGGCGGGCACCAACATTTGCGCCTGCACGGCCGACAGCGACTGCAAGAGCAAGGAAGACGGCAACCTGTGCAACGGCACGCTCTTCTGCGACAAATCGGCGACGCCCTACCAGTGCAAGGTCAACCCGGTGACGATCGTCGAGTGCAGCACCGCCAACGACGGCCAGTGCAAATCGACCACCTGTGACCCCTCGAACGGCCAGTGTGTGACGACCAACAAGACCAACGGCCAAGACTGCGACGCCGACAAGACCGTGTGCACCGACAAGGACGCCTGCGCCGACGGCAAGTGCGTCGCCGGCAAGAGCATCGTCTGCGACGACAAGAACCCGTGCACCAAGGATTCCTGCGATGCCACCAAGGGGTGCGTGTTCGACTACAACACCGACCCGTGCAACGCCGACGACAGCGAGTGCACGGTGGGCGATATCTGCAAGGGCGGTTCGTGCATCGCGGGCGCCAAGAAGACCTGCGACGACAAAGAGGAGTGCACCAAGGACAGTTGCACCGCGGCCGACGGCAAGTGCGTGTACGACGCGCTGACCACGCCCTGCGAAGACGGCAACAACTGCACCATCGGCGACAAGTGCGCTGGCGGCAAGTGCGTGCCCGGCGCCGGCCCGACCTGCGACGACAGCAATCCGTGCACCGCCGACACCTGCGACAGCAAGTCCGGCTGCGTGAACAAGCCCGACGACACCATCAAGGTCCAGGGGTGCTACAGCGGCGACCCGGCGACCAAGGGCAAGGGCACCTGCAAGGCGGGCTTCCAGGCGTGCGCCGCCGGCAAGATCGACAGCAAATGCCAGGGCGAAGTGGTGCCGACCCCCAAGGAACTGTGCGACGGCGTCGACGACACCTGCAATGGCACCACCGACGAGGGCTGCAAGCCCACCGCCTTCTCGGCGCGCATGGGTTCGGCCACGGTCAGCGGAAAGGGCCAGGCCTACGCAACCCGCGCGTTCGTTGGCGGCAGCCAGGTTGTCGGCGAGGCCGCGGGCCAGAAGTACACGGCCAAGTTCGGCTTCTATGCCTGGGTCAAGGCGGTGCTCGGCTTGTAGGCCCCGTTGACGACCAAGGGTCCGATCGCGGGCGCCGCCAGGGAGACGCAGACCCTGTGCGGCGCTCGCGCCGTTTTGGCGGCCTTGCGCCACCGGCCCGACGACCTGGAGCGGTTGTTCTTTGCCGCCGACTGCGCCCCCGAGCACAGCGAGATCCTGCGCTCGCACCTGCGGCGAGCGGCTGCGCGACGGGTGCCCTATCGCCAGGCCGGCAGCGACGAACTCGAGCGGATTTGCGGCAGCCGCGCGCACCAGGGGCTGGTGGCCGTCTTCCGTGCGCCGCGCGTGCACCTGGCCGGACCGACCCAACTGCGCAGCTTCGCGGCCCAAGACAAGGTGTGGGTTGCGCTCGACTGCGTCGGCAATCCCCACAACCTGGGAGCCATCGCCCGCACCGCCGCCTTCCTGGGTGCGGCCGGCTTGCTGGTCGAGCGCGGGCAAGCGTCGGCCCACGCCTCGGCGGCCGCCTATCGCACTGCGGAAGGCGCACTGGAATCGCTGCCGGTGTGGCAGGTCGGTTCACTCGCGCAAGCGATGGGTTTGCTGCGCGTCGCCGGCGCCGAGGTGATTGCGCTCGACGTGCGCGATGCCGGTCTGCTGTCGGCGTGGGTGCGCCCTGCGCGCGGCGCCGTGGTCTTGGTGGCGGGGGCCGAGGAAACAGGAATCCGGCCCCAGGTACGCGACGCTTGCACCCGCGCGGTCCGCATTGAAGGGACGGACGCGGTCGAGTCGCTCAACGTCGGCGTGGCGCTGGCGATCGCGCTGGCGAGGTCGCTCGGTCGATCATAGCTCGAATTTGTCGCCGGTCTTGTCGTCCATGCGCGCGGCGTCCACCGAGATGTCGAATGGTCGCTCGTCGATCGGGGTGCCGGGCGGCGGTGCCAGCCAATTGCGCGGCCGTGCAATCAAGGCCGGTGCGAAGTCCGCGCCAGGCTGGTCGTCCGGGTGGGTGCCGTCGACGACAAAGTTGCGCCCCAGGCCATTGTGGACGCTGGTGGCCTCGGGGCCGTACTTCATGTCCCACGGGTCTTCCTGGACCAGCCGGCGCAACTGGGCGCGCAGTCGCCTGGTGTAGTCCACGCTCCAAATCTGGATGGGCGCCGGAGGTTGCAAGCGGGCCGCGCGCACTTCGTCGAGCTCGCGACCGCTCTCGCCGCCGAGGCCCCGTTTCAGCTCGAAGGGCAAGCGGGCTTCAACGTCCACCGGCTTTTCATAGCGGCCGATGTTGCGCAGGTTGAACTGGGGCATCACATCGGTCCGGATGGCATCCGCGGTCTTGTCGTCGAGCTCCGAGTCGCGGGCCTCGCGGATGGGGCGCGCGTAGGTGTTCTGGAAGGCGTTGCGCTCGGTGACCCAGGCGCTCAGCCGGTCGGGCTGGAAATCGTGGGCGACCCAGATGAGGAACCCGTCCTTTCGGTACAGGTAGTCGAAAAGGCCAAAGCGCTGTGCCCACTTCTCGCCGGCCCTGCGTCGCTTGACCAGCGGCCAGGCCAGCGGTTGCGCCAGCAGATCGCGTGCGCGGGCCTCGTCGACGGGGGCATCGGTCTGGGCGGGCGGGGTCACGGCGCGGCCCGCCTATGCGCCCGGATCGTCGCCGGTACCCACCGTCTGGCCGGTCTCGGCCTGCTGGTAGTACTCGCTGGTGTGCTGCCGGCTCGACACCATGCCCAGCGCGAGCTCGATTTCGCGGGTGATGCGCTCGCATTCGGCGCCCTTGACGCCGAGCACTTGGATCGACACCTCACCGTGGTCGTCGATGGTGAACTGGATCTCGCGGCGGGTGGCCATGGTCGTGCTCCGAGGGTGGGCGGTAGGTGGCGATCAGTCGCCCCAGCTCGAGACCTTGATGTGGATCTGTTGTTTTTCGTCCACCTTTTCCTCTTCGAGGGTGTAGCCGCGCTTGGTCACCTCTTCCTTGACCGTGTGGTAGGCATAGCGCTGCACGACCTTGCGGGTGAACTCGTCCTGGCTGTAGCCGGCAGTCATCTCGACGAATTCCCAGTCGGCGACAAAGGTGACGTTGCCGGTCTCGGCGTCGACGTTGACGCCAATCTCGTACGACTTGCTGGCGTGGATGACCATCTTGGCCTGGGTCTTCTGGCCGAGGTAGCCCTTGACGTGCACCAGCTGCCCCTCTTCGGCCTTGGTGTAGTTGAACCCCAACTCCTTGAGCACGAGTTCGAGGCGCAGCAGGTTGTTGATCTTGGTCTGGACGGTGGTGAAGTGACTCATCCGGTGCAATCCTGCGGCGTTCGGGCGGGGTCGCTGCGGTCGCGACCCGGACGGTGGTCGGTGCGGCCGCGGCCTACATTTCCAGGCGCGGTTGCGCCATGTCGGCCACCACCGGGCTGTCGTCCGGCGGAGAGGCCCGGCGCGCCCGCGATTTGGACCATTCGCGCATCTCGGCCAGCCGCTCGCGCATGGTCTGCGATAGTGGGATGACCTCCTTGATGGCGCCGACGAGCGCCTGGGTGTCGATGTCCGTCGTGCCGTGGCCGTCGTCGAAGGTGTCGTAGAGCGCGCCGACCACGCTCTCTTCGAGTTCCGAACCCGAAAATCCCGCCGTCGTGTCCACCAGGCGCTTCATGTCGAACACCACCGGGTCGCGGTGGCGCTTCTTGAGCTGGATCGCCAGGATCTCTTCGCGCTCGCCGCGGTTGGGCAGGTCGACGAAGAAGATTTCGTCGAAGCGTCCTTTGCGCAGCAGCTCCGGGGGCAACATCGACACGTCGTTGGCGGTGGCGATGACGAAGACCGGCGAGGTCTTCTCTTGCAGCCAGGTCAGGAAGGTGGCGAAGACGCGTGCGGTGGTGCCGCCGTCGCTCTGGCCCGAACTTTTGGTGCCGCTGAAGCCCTTTTCGAGTTCGTCGAGCCACAGAATCGCCGGTGCCACGGCTTCGGCGGTCTTGATGGCGCGGCGCATGTTCTCCTCGGAAGAACCGACCAGCGAACCGAACACCTTGCCGACGTCCAGGCGCAAAAGTGGCATCTGCCACGCTTGCGAAATCGCCTTTGCCGCCAGCGACTTGCCGCACCCGGGAACGCCGAGCAGCAAAATGCCCTTGGGCGCCGGCAACCCGAACTCCTGGGCCGCTGGCGTAAAGGCGTGGCGGCGCTTGTTCAGCCAGTCCTTGAGGTGCACCAGGCCCCCCACCGATTCCATGCCGAGCGTGGTCTCGTAGAACTCCAAGATGCCCGACTTGCGGATGATGTGCTTCTTCTCGGCCAGAATTGTCTTGAGATTGAAGCCCTTGTCGCGCACGCTGGTCTTGGCGAACACTTGGCGCGCCTCGGCCTCGGTCAGACCCAGCGCGGCCTCGGCGACCTCGCGCTGCAGGTCCGGCGATTCGAGCACCTTGGCAAAGTTCTTGCCGAAGCGCTGGCTCTTGGCGCCGTTGAACGCCATCTCGCGAACGATGTCCTCCATGATCGGCCGGTCCGGCAAATCGAAATCGACGACGATCACGTCCTTTTCCATCTCCATGGGAATCTTGACGATGGAACTCAGGAAGATGACCGTACGCTTGGCCTGCGACTCTGGATTCTTGTACTGCAAGTCGCGGACCCGCCGCGCCACCATGGGGTCGTTGAAAAACGGGTGGAAGTCGCGCAGCACCACCACGGCGTCGCGGGTCAGGTTGTTGCTGACCCAATCCAAGGCGCGGATGGGGTCGCGGATGTCGCCCGGCACGTCGGCGGTGTCGCATTTGAACCCCTGCGAGCACGACCACTTGATGAACTGACGCGGCTGCCACTGGCCGACATCCCAGCGCTCGCGCAGCGTCTGCGAGTCGAGCACCGCGAGGTCGCGCACCCACTTCTCGACGCGTTCCTCCTCGGCCGACACGACATAGACCAGGTTGTATTGGGCACGGATGAGGTAGTGCAGTTCGTCCACGGCCGGCGGCACCGGGCGGTTGGGCGAGGCGGCAGCGGCGTCGGCGATGGGATGACTGGCCATGCGTACGGCTCCTGGTGGCAACGGTTCAGGCGGGCGGGAAGGGGCGGCAAAACGCGGTCGGCGGCTGTGCCTGGCGGTGCCTCAGGTCAGGCCCAGGTCCTGCTTGAGCGCCTTGACCATGCGCTCCTGCATGCCGAGATCCTGGGCGAGCACTACGGTGGCGTCGAACACCAACTCGACGGTGTCGGCGAGGTCGCCGGTCTTGGTGCGCTGGCGGTTGAGCTTGTCGGCGGTGTCGCGGGCGAGCAGCGCGTTGCGCTTTGCGGCGATCACGGCCTCCACGAGGTCCTCCAGCGCCGCCTCCAGTTCCGGGGTGATCGGCGCTCCCTTGGCAGGCGCAGGCGCACGTTCGAGCAATTCAGCGACGCGCGCCTCGGTTTCGCGCAACTGATCCTCCAACGACTCGTTGCGGCTGCGCAGGCGTTCGAGGTCCTGCTGCAGCCCCTTGGCGCTCGCCCCCTCGGCGGCGACTTGTTCGAGCCTGAACTCGGCCTTGGCCAAGTCGCGCTGGGCCTGCTGCAACTCTTCGCGATGGCGTTCGATTTCGCGGACCTTGGCCTTGAAGTCGGGGTGCTCGTTGACGTCGATTTCCTTGGGCTTGCGATCCGCGGCCTGCTTGGCCGCTTCCAACTCGCCCTTGAGCCCGTCGATCTGCCGGTTCAGTTGGCTGACCCGCTCGTTCATCTCGTCGTTGCGCTTGATCGAGTTGTGGAAATCTTCCAAGAGCTTGCGCTTCTCGCTCTCGAGGTCCGACAGGCCGACGCCCATCTGCGCCTGCCGCAGTTCGACTTCTTTGGCGCGCAGTTCCGCCTTCTTTTCCTGGATGAGTTCTTCTTTCTCCTGGATGATCTCCTGCAACATGTTGATCTTGCGTTCATACGCATTGTTGCTGAAGTGGCCGTCGTTGATGTGCGCCTCGAGCGCGAGCACCTGGTCCTTGAGCGCCCGCGCCTCGTAGTCCAGTTGGTCGTACTGGCGCTGCAACTCTTCAATCTGGCGATCTTTTTGCGTCACGCGGACCTTGAGGCCGGCAATGCGCTCCTGGGCATCGGCGCCCTTGTCCTCGGTCTCCTTGACCCGCCGTTCCAACTCGCGGGCGCGGGCGTCGGCTTCCAGGGCGCGGTTCTGCTCCTGGGCCAGTTCCTCGCGGGTGCGTTCCAGTTGGCGGCTCAGCGTCTGCGCGTGTTCCTTGAGTTGGGCGTACTTGTCGTACAGGCCCTCGTCGGCCACGTTGCTGCGCTCGACCTCCTTGACCCGGTTCTCCGCTTGCGTTGCCCGGCTCATCAGCCGGCCGTTGTCGGTCTCCAACTCGGCGATGCGCCGTCGCAGCGTGTCGATCTCGACGCTGCTGACAGCTGGAACCTGCGCCGAGGGCCGATTGGTCTGCGCATGCGGCGCGGCCCGGTCGTCGTAGCGAGGTTCCGCGCGCGGTTCGGGTCGCGCCTCGGGTCGCAGTTCTGGCCGGGGCTCTGGGCGCGGTTCTGGGCGCGCCGGCTCGGGCCGCTGTGCCGGACGCTGCAACTCCGGCACCCCGCCCTGACGGTTGACCTGATCGCGCAGGTTGTCCAGGCCGCCGACGTGGTGCATCGTCGGTCCTGCCATGCGCGGCCGGTCGACGACGTTCTGCTGGCCGGTCTGGCCGGTGGGCTGGCGCTCGCCCGGGGCGCTGCCGTCCCGCAAGAAGATCTCGAAGCGCTCGCCGCAGCGCACAACGTCGCCCTTGTCGATGCTGGCGCGCTTGACCTGCTTGCCGTTGACAAAGGTACCGTTGGCCGATCCGATGTCCTTGATGTAGTAGCTGCGCTCGGCCTCGTCGTAGCCGATGCGCCCGTGATCGCGCGAAACCGTGGTCTCGTTGGAGAAGATGCGGCTGACGTTGGGTTTGCGGCCGATGGTGACGGGTTCGATGTCGGGCGCCAACTGCAGGTGCATCATCTTGCCGTTGACGTCGCGCCACTCCAGATACATCGTTTGTGCTCCCGCTGCGCGCTACCGCTGGGCGGCGCCGGTGGCGTCGCGAACCGCCGCGTATCGTTGCGCCAACGGCCGCGAAGTGCAAGGGGCGGTCGTGCCCGCTGGACCGAGCCTGCGGGCCCTGCCGTTGCACAAGATCCGCCGACTGCGTAATCTGCGCGCTTTGGCCGCTCGTTTGGGCTGGCCGCCGCCAGAACGGATCGGCGCCCCATGTCGGGGTCGCCGGGCACACTGAGGTTGACATGGTACGGTCCGAGGTTTGTCGGTTGTGCCGCTGGTTGCTGCGCAGCGTGGTTGTCGCATGGGCTGGCGCGGTTGCGGCATGCGGCGAGGATGCGGGGACGCCCGATGCGGGCGCAGCCAAGAGCGACGTCGACGGCGAAGGCGTGGTCCAAGAGGTTGCCGAGACCCCGGACACCGAAGCGCCGGACGCCACCGACGTACCCGATGTCGCCGACGTCCAGCCCGACGTGCCCGATGCCAAGGCCGAAACGACCGACACCAAGGCCGGCGGCGACGCCAAACCAGACACGGATGCCAAGCCCGACCTTTTCGACGGGGGAAAGGACCAAGTCGACGCCGAACCAGAAACCGAACCGGATGTGGAGCCCGACATCGGGGATGTCGAAGACGGCCTGACCGACGCGGTGAACGACGCCGACACCAGCGTCGCTGAGCCGGACGTGCCAGTCGAACTGCCGCCCAAGCCCGAAGTGGACTACGACATCCCGGACGGCACGTGCGCCAAGCTGCCCAAGGGGCTCGCCGCGGGGGCGCTCATCGTCAGCGAGATCATGATGTCGTCGGGCAAGGTCGACGACGCTGTCGGCGAGTGGTTCGAGATCTACAACACCACCGACCAGGTGATTCCACTGTACGGACTCATCATCACCGACGACAAGGCCGACGAGACGACGGTGTTGTCGTGCACGGCCATCGTGCCGCCCAAGGGCGCCTTCACCCTGGCGCGATGGGGCGACAAAGCCCAGAACGGCGGCGTGCCGGCGGACTACGTCTACGACAGCTTCGAACTGAACGACTCCGCCGACAAGATCAAGCTCGTCGGCAATGGCGTCGTGCTCGACGAGGTGGCCTGGAACGCCGATTGGCCGATCGCCAACGTCAAGGGCAAGTCGATCACGCTCGATCCCAACCACTTCTCCGCGACCGACAACGACAACCCCGATTGGTGGTGCCAGGCCGGATCGCAGTGGCCCGGTTCCGCTGGCGACCTTGGGTCGCCCGGGTTTTCGAACCTGGAATGCCCCAAGCCGCCCGACGACGACAAGGATGGCCTGCCCAACGCCAAGGACAACTGCCTCGCCATCGCCAACCCCGACCAGGCCGACAAGGACAAGGACAAGGTCGGCGACGTGTGCGACAACTGCCCCGACGTCGCCAACCCCGACCAAAAGAACGCCGACGGCGACGCCACGGGAGATGCGTGCGATCCCGCGGTGTGCGGCGACAGTGAACTCGACGCTGGCGAGGGCTGCGACGACGGCAACAAGGTCGACAACGATGGCTGCACGCCCGACTGCAAGATCGCCGCCATCGTCGCCGCCAAGATCGTGATTTCGGAGATCTTTGCCCACACCGGCCAACTGGACGACGCCTATGGCCAATGGGTCGAGCTCTACAATGGCGACAGCAAGCCCGTCGTCGTCGGGGGGTGGAAGCTGGCCTTCGCCGGCAAGGGCGAGACGCTGCTGCCGGCCAGTCCGCCGCTGACCATGCAACCCGGCAAGTACCTGGTGGTCGCCGCCAGCAAGAACAAGCTGCTCAACGGCGGACTGAGCCCGGACGTCGAGTGGACCAAGGGCGTGGTCATGGATCCGGCGCAGGGCTCGGTCGAGCTGTACAACAGCAACCTGCTCATCGACAAGGTCGAATACGGCAAGAACACGCCCAAAGTGGAGACTGGCCTGGCGCTGCAGTTGGATCCGACCAAGCTCAGCGTGTCGCTCAACGACCAAGCGCTGCACTGGTGCTACGCCGATACGCCATTGCCCTATGGAGGTGACACCGGCACACCGGGCAAGGCCAACCCGACCTGCGTGCCGCCGGGCAAGGACAAGGACTTGGACGGCATCGCCAACGAAAAGGACAATTGCCCGTTCTTGAGCAACGCCAGCCAGGCCGACGCCGACAAGGATAGCTTTGGCGACGCCTGCGACAACTGCAAGGCGGTGGCCAACAAGGACCAGCAGGACCTGGACGGCGACGGCGTCGGCGAAGTGTGCGACAACTGCCCCAAGTACCCCAACGCGGACCAAAAAGACAGCGACGGCGATGGGTTTGGCGACTTCTGCGACTCGCTGACCTGTGGCAACGGCAAGGTCGACGCCTTTGAGGAGTGCGACGACGGCAACATCGACGCTGGCGACGGCTGTACTCCCAACTGCCAGGTCGAGGTGATCCTGCCCGGATCCATGGTCATCACCGAATTCCTGGTCAAGCCCAAGGCCGTCAACGAGTCGCTGGGCGAGTGGGTCGAGCTGTACAACAACACCACCAACACCGTGGACCTGAACGGCTGGACCCTCAAGGACAACGGCACCAACAGCCACAAGATCAACGCACCCGGCGGTCTGCTCGTACCGCCCAAGACCTATGTGCTGCTCGGCATCAACGGCGACGTCAAGCAGAACGGCGGCGTCAAGCCTGCATACGTGTACGGCAACTTCACGCTCTCGAACCTCGGCGACAGCGTCATCCTGGTCTGGAACGGCAAGGTCATCGACGAGGTCGCCTACACCAGCAAGGCCGTGGTTGCCGAGGGCTTCACCATCAACGACGGCCAGTCGGTGGCCTTGGACGGCCCGATCCTGGACGCCAAACTCAACGACAGCGCGGCCAACTGGTGCTCGGGAAAGAAGCTTTGGCTCGGCAGCGCGGGAGACTTCGGTTCGCCGGGCGCCGCCAACCCGCCGTGCGCCAACCCGTGCAAGGAACCGGACAAGGTCAGCAACAAGCCCGACAAGACCCCATGTGGCGATGCCCAGTGGTGCAAGTCGGGCGAGTGTGTCGACGTGCCCGCCTGCGGCAATGGCAAGCTCGAAGCTGAGAACAACGAGCTGTGCGACGACGGCAACCTGATTCCCGGCGATGGGTGCGACCCCAAGTGCAAGATCGAACCGCCCCCTGCGCCGCCCGGCACCCTGGTGGTCAGCGAGGTGCTGGTCGACCCCAAGGCGCTCAGCGACGTCGAGGGTGAGTGGTTCGAGGTCTACAACCCGACCAAGGCCGGCATCGACATCAGCGGTTGGCACCTCAAGGGCGGCGGCGACGACCACGAAATCAAGGTCACGTGCGGCAACGGCTTTGTCGAGGCCACCGAGCAGTGCGACGACGGCAACACGCTCAACGGCGACGGCTGCGCGAGCAACTGCAACGTCGAGGGCCAGTGTTTGAGCCTGCTGCTCGACGGCAAGACCGCTTACGTCGGCGTCACTGGTGCCAATGGCGCGGCCGTGCCGCTGCAGTTCTACCCGGCGCTCACCCTGCACGGTTGGTTCCTGCTCGACACCCTGACCGCGGGCGGGACCTGCACCATCGCCGGCAAGGACGTGGCGTGCAGCGACCTGTTCAGCTACGGCCAGCAGGGCAAGTTCAACCTGGGGGTGCGCTCGACCGGCGGCAAACTGGTGGCCTATGCCGGCGACGTCCACCTGGAACTGGCGCCCGCCGTGCTCGGCAAGTGGACCCACATCGCGCTGACGTTCGAGAACGGCGGCAAAGAGATGCGCGGCTACGTCAACGGTCGGCTGATGGGCAAGGCCGCGGTCAGCGGCTGGCCGGTGGCCGGCGTCAAGGCCGAGTTCGTGTCGATCGGTGGTCAGCAGGATTCGGCGTCGGGCGTGCTCGGTCACCTGCTCAAGGGCAAGATCGGCGCATTCCACGTGCACTCGGGCCAGCAGGTCAACCTGGCGGGCACGGCCATCAGCAACCCGAGCTACGGCGCAAAGGTAGATTTCCCGGTGTTCTATCGGACGTTTGGACCGGTCGCCAAGTGGAACGGCCTGCCCAAGGGCGACGTGCTGGCCCTGCAAGTGGACGAGGGCAACGGCACCGCGCTCAAGGACGGCAGTGCCAACAAGCACAATGCCGGCGCCGTGGCGGCCAGTTGGGCGACCGCGGCCAACGGCAACGCGAGCGGTCCGTATTGTGCCCAGGGCGGCAAGCTGCTGCCCGAGACGTCGCCCCTGCAACCCGGCTTGGACGTCTACGTCATCAAGCCCGGCGACTACGCGGTACTCGGCCGCCAGAGCAACCCGGTCGTCAACAACGGCATTCGCGTGCTGTACGCGTTCGGCGACCCGGGCGTGGCCGGCGGCGGCAGTTTTGTGTTGTCCAACGGCAAGGACTCGGTCACCCTGGTCAACCCGCTGGGCACCACCATCGACAGCGTGGACTACGACGTCAGCTGGCCGATCGGCAGCGGGTTCTCGATGATGACCAAGGACGGCTGCCTGGACACCAAGCTCAACGACACCATGGACTGCTGGATGGCCGCGCCGTCGGCGTGCGCGTACGGCCTGCTGTACGACAAGAGCCCCTCGGGATCGTCGCTAGAGTCGTGCGCCAACAAGCCCTGCCCGCTGGCGGTGGAGGCCTGCTTGGAAATCGACGACTGCGGCACCCCCGGCGTGACCTGCAAGAAGTGCGTGTCGGTGGACCACGCGACGCCCAACGGCCCGAACGTGTGCCAATAAGAGGGTGTATTCAAAGTATGTCGGATACGAGGGTCAGGAGGCGCCCGGAAGGCGAGGCGCGACGCGGCGACCGACTGAGGCGTGCTGCGGGCACGCCGCAGGGAGGGCGCAAGGAGCAACAATGCATGCCGGGATGCATCCTGAGCCGCAGTCGGCGTTCTTTTCCATACACCCTCTAAGGGCCCGGAAATGATTTACTCAATCATTTCTTGGGCCCGTTTGCTTGCTCCGTGGGTCGCCAGGTCGCGGACCAAGGGTCCGACTCGCGGCTCCGTCCTGATGTGAGAGTGATCGACTTATTGTTTTCCAGTCCCTAACTGCCCCATCCCCCTGTCGCCCGCACTTGGCGCCCACCACGGAGTCGACCCATGGATCTGCGCTCGCCGCCCGCCCAGCCCAACCTCGTCGTGGTCGCCGACCCGGGCGATGACTGGACCGCGCAGTTTTCCGCAGCCCTTGCCGCCCAGGGCATCGACGTCGAGGCCGTTGCGCCCGACGGCGCGCTGTGGCGCAGCTTTGAGCGCGGCGCGGCCGGCCTGGTGCTGGCGCCCGATGACAGCGCCTCCCCCGAGGCGACGTGGCTCGCCATGACCGAGCGCGCCGGCGCCAACGCGCCTTCGGCAACCGTCGTGTTGTCTGGGTCCTGCAAGACCGAGGTCGGCGTGTGGATTGCGACCGGGTTCGACGATGCCCTGGTCCGGGGCGACGACCCGGCGCTCGGCGCGGCGCGGCTGGCGGCCCGGGTGCGCGCGCGCGCTGTCAAGGCGTCGCTGGCTCTGGTCGACCCGCTGACGGGCTTGCCGTCGCAGCAGGTGTTCTTCACCCGTCTGGACCCGATGGTGCGGCTCAGTTCGCGTTCAGCGATGCCGATGGCCGTGGCCGTGCTCGACATGGACGGCTTTCGCGCCTTCGAGCGGACGGCGGGGCGGCCGGCGGTCCGCGCCGTGCTGGTCGACATTGCCCACCACTTGCAACGGGCGCTGCGCCGCAGCGACACGGTGGCGCGGCTGGGCGACGACCGGTTCGGCCTCATCCTGCACCACATCAACGGACTGGAGGCGCGGCGCCTGCTCTACAAGATCTGGCGCTCGTTCACACTGGAACCCGCAACCCTGGAAGTGCTGGGCGGCACGGCGATTGCGCCCACGTTCACGGCAGGCGTGGCCGTTTTTCCCGATGACGCCAACGACGGATTCGAGTTGTACACGCGTGCCGAGATCGCGCTGGACGTCGCCCGCGCCTCTGGCCACCGCCGGGTGCTCCTGTACAGCGAGACGGCCGGCGACTCGGGCCTGGACCTGTCGGGCACCGACCTGCGTCTGCACCGGACTGCGCCCGGGGCGCGCAGCGAGCGGGAATCCTAGTAGGCGAAACCCCAAATTCGCACCGGAATGCGGGCCGTGATGCCACAACAATTCCTCAATCGGTTTCGCCTACTAGCTGCTCGTTGCGTGAAGGGGGCTCGCAGCCCCCTCGCGCGCCCATGCGCGCTCACCCCCGCGTCCGGCCGCAGCCGCGGCC
>VGRO01000013.1 GCA_016875335.1 Deltaproteobacteria bacterium
ATAAGTCGATCACTCTCACATCAGGACGGAGCCGCGAGTCGGACCTTTGGTCCGCGAGCTGGCGACCCACGGAGCAAGCAAACGGGCCCGAGAAATGATTGAGTAAATCATTTCCTGGCCCTAATGCCCGTGCCCGGCGTGTGGATCGGCGGCGGGCGCGGGTTCTGCAGCGGGAGGTGCCGCCGGGGCCGCCGCAGCCGCTTCGGCGACCTCGGCCTTGCGAGCGCCGGTCGGGGCCATGTCATAGGCCAGGTGCGCCGACGCCACGCCAGTGCGAATGCTCGCCACCGCTCGTTGGCCGACCGACATGGCGCGGCCCGGCAGGGCGCCGATGACCAGGATGCCAGCCGCGGCGATGGCCATGGCCCAGTCCAGGCTCGGCTCGCGGATGTACTCGCGCTGCACCCGACCCTCTGGCCGCATGTAGACGAACACGGTCACTCGCAAGTAGTAGTAGGCACTGACCACCGAGTTGATCACAAGGACCACGACGTGGATCAGGTACTTGCCGTCGTCGACCGCCAATACGTCGCGCACCAGTTGCAGCTTGCCGAAGAAGCCGAGCGTCGGCGGCACGCCGGCCAGCGAGATCATGGCCAGCGCCAACACCGCGCCCGCGAACGGATGCCGACGGCCCAGGCCAGCCAGTTGAGCCTCGCCGGTCAACTCTTCGCCCGACTTGCCGACCGCGGCCAACGCCGCGAACGCCGCCAGCGAAGCCAGCGCATAGCCGACCAGGTAGAAGGGCACCGCCCCCGTGGGCTGCAGGTAGCCGCGGAACTGCGGGTCGGCGACCACGGCCACGCAGCCGAGCAGCAAATAGCCGGCGTGCGCCACCGACGAGTAGGCCAGGATGCGTTTGACGTTGCGCTGCGTCAGCGCCAGCAGGTTGCCGACGGTCATGCTCAGCACCGCCACCGTCGCCAGGATCTTGGGCAGCGCCGTGTGCAACACGTCCATCGCGGGGCCGGACATCGCCACGTACAAGAACTTGACCAGCGCAGCAAAGCCCGCGACCTTGACGGCCGAGGCCATGAACCCGGTCACCGGCGTCGGGGCGCCCTCGTAGGCGTCCGGCGCCCACATGTGGAAGGGTGCAGCCGCCACCTTGAACAGGAACGCCGCCCCAGTCAGCGCCACCGCCAGGCCGAGCCAGAAATCGCCGTTGGCGACCGGCGTGCGCAGCGCCCTCGCGATCTCGATGTAGGTGGTGCTGCCCGACAGCCCGTACACAAACGCCATGCCGTACAACAGCAGCGCCGACGCGACCGAGCCCATGATGAAATACTTCATGCCCGCTTCGACGCTGCCGAGCGAGGTCCGCTTGAAGGCGACGAGCGCGTAGACCGCCATCGACATGATCTCGAGCGCGATGAAAAGCGAAATCAGGCTCTCGGCCGCGACCATGCACGACATGCCGAACGCGGCGAAGTTGACCAGCGCGTAGTACTCGCCATAACTGGCGCCGTGCTCGACCAGCCAGCGCGGGCTCGACAGGTGGGTCAACGCCGTACACAGGCCGACCAGCGCGACAAAGAAAAGCGAGTAGTTGCTGGCCGAAAGATGGTAGGCAAACGCGACCGACCGCATTTCGTGCGGGCCGAACTTGTACAGCAGCACCGCGGCGACGACCGCGAGCCCCGAAAAAGCCGCACCAAACCAGCCCCAGAATCGCCGGCTCGCCTCGTCGGCTTTGAGGAACGGATCCACCACCAGGGTGAAAAGGGCCGCGAAAAGCAGGATCAACTGCGGAGCGACCAGCGCCAGATCGTGCAGCATCGGGTGGCTCCTATTCGGTCGCGGCGGCGGCGGGGCGGTGGTGCAGGGCCGCGCGCTGCTCGCGTTGGTAGTCGGCGGGCGACCGAGTCTGCTGGATTTGCGGGCGCAGCGGCGCGACCATCGCGTGTACGGTGGCCTCGGACAGGTGCAGCCACCCCGACGGCTTGACGCCGATCCACAGGATGAACACCGCCAGGACCCCGACGATGAAGCGCTCGCGCCAGCCGATATCGCGCAGGTGCGCCATGTCCGGGTTGGTCAGTTCGCCGAAGAACACGCGGCGCACCACGCTGAGCATGTACACGGCGCCGAGCACGATGCCCAACGTCGCGATGCCCGTGCCGATGAGCACCACATTGCGCCATACATAGCCGCCGTCGGTGCGCGGCAAGAGCGCGGACTGCACGCCTTCCTTGAACGACCCGGCAAAGATCAGGAACTCGCCGACAAAGCCGTTGGTCAGTGGCAAGGCGATCGAACTCATGGTCACGAACACGAAAAACGCAGCGAACACGGGCATTTTCTTGGCGATGCCGCCAAAGGCCTCGATTTCGCGGGTGTGGGCCCGCTCGTAGACGAATCCGACCAGGAAGAACAAGGCCCCGGTCGACAGGCCGTGGTTCACGCCCTGCAGGATCGCGCCCTGCAGCGCCTCTTCGTTGAACACGGCGATGCCGAGCAACACGAACCCCAAGTGCGAGACCGAGCTATACGCCACCAGCCGCTTGACGTCGGTCTGCACGTAGGCCATCAGGGCGCCAAAGACGATGCCGATGACCGCAAGGGCCACGAACACCCAGGCATAGCGGCCCATGGCGCCCGGGAAAAGCGGAATCGCAAAGCGCAACAGCCCGTAGGTGCCGAGCTTGAGCAGCACCCCGGCCAGGATGACCGAACCCGGCGTCGGCGCCTCGGTGTGCGCATCGGGCAGCCAGGTGTGGAACGGGAACGCCGGCACCTTGATGAGGAACGCCACCGCGAAGGCACCGAAAAGCCACATCTGCTCCTGGTCGGTCAGCTTGGCGGCGACCACGTCGGTCAGCCGGAATGAGCCGCCGGCCTTGTGGTACAGCACCAGGATCGCGACCAGCATCAACAGCGACCCGAACATCGTATAGATGAAGAACTTGACCGTCGCGTAGATGCGGTCCTTGCCGCCCCAGATGCCGATCATCAGGTACATCGGCACCAGCATCACTTCCCAGAACACGTAGAACGCCAGCAGGTCGGTCGCCAGCAGCGATCCCAACATGCCGGTCTCGAGCACCAGCATGGCGATGCTGAATTCCTTGAAGCGCGTCTCGATGGTCGAGAATGCGCCCAGGTACACCAGCGGCACCAAGCCGGCGGTCAGCAGCACGTACGGCAGCGACAGCCCGTCGATGCCCAGCGTCCAGCGGGCGTTGACCGCGGGAATCCAGGCGAAATCGTCGACGCGCTGCATGCCGGCGATCCCCGGATCGACCGCGCCGAACACCACCAGTGCCACCAGCAACACCGCCAGCGATCCCACCAGCCCGAGCGCCTTGTGCGCCCAGCCGTGCTCGCCCGGGACCATCAACTGCGCGACGGCGAACACCGTCGGCAAGAGCACGAGCAGCGTCAAGAGCGGAAAACCGCCGCCGGACACCGGTTGCAGCCACGCCTGGGTCAGGACTTCATGCATCGCAACACCTCGGGCGGCCTAGATGAGGTACCAGGTCAAGGCGGCGAGCCCGACGGCGACACCCACCAGGTACGTCTGCACTTCACCGGTTTGCACCAGCCGGCCGAGGTGCGAGAAGCCAATCAAGACCATGCCGGGGCCGCGCACCATCAGGCCGTCGACCAGCAGGCGATCGACCAGTTGGAAAAGGAACTGCGAAATCCAGCGCAGCGGCAGCACCAGGACGGCGTGGTAGGCCTCGTCGACCCAGTACTTGTTCAGCAACGTCGCGTAGATCGGCCGCAGCGACTGGGCCATCTGCGCGGTCTTTTCAGTGGGGCCGGCCTTGTAGAGCGACCACGCCAGCGCCACGCCGGTCGCGGCCACGGCCACCGACAGCCCCATCAGGCCGTATTCGACCGCCGGTTCCAGGTGGCCGGTCACCAGCTCCTTGCCGCGCGCCAGCACCGGGTCCAGCCACTGGCTGAATTTGTTCCAATGGCCGTGGTTGAACGGCGTGCCGAGCCAACCGGCGCACACGGACAAGACCGCCAGAATCTGCAACGGCACGCCCATCGGCCAGGGCGCGTCGTGCGCGTGGTCGTAGGTGTGGTGATCGCCGCGGTATGACCCCGAGAAGGTCATCAAGTACAGGCGGAACATGTAGAACGCCGTCATCAGCGCGGCGAGCAACCCCAACGCGAACGCGATCTTGCGCGCGACCGCCAGCCGCTCGACCGACGCACGCCACTCGGCCTTGAGCTCGGCCGCCTTCTTGGTGACGTCGGCCCGATCCACCTCGCCCGGCGATTTGCCCGCGCGAATGGCGGCGCCGACCGCGTGCGTCTCGGCCTGCCGCTGGAAGCCAGGCCCGTAGTACTTTTCCAGGCGGTCCAAATCCGGGTGGAAGGCGACCGTTTCGGCCAGGATCGCGTCTTTGGAGAAGAAGCCGGCGAGCGGCGGCAGGCCAGCAATGGCGATGCAACTGACCAGGAAGGTTGTGCGGATGACCGGCAGTTTCTTGGCGAGGCCGCCCATCTTGCGGATGTCCTGTTCGTGGTGCAGCGCGTGGATGACGGCGCCCGCGCCCAAGAACAGGCATGCCTTGAAGAACGCATGGGTGAAAAGGTGGAAAATGCCGGCCGCAAACGCGCCCGCGCCGACCGCGATGAACATGTAGCCCAGCTGCGACACCGTCGAGTAGGCGAGTACCTTCTTGATGTCGTTCTGGACCAGACCAATCGAGGCGGCGACCAGCGCGGTGAGCGCGCCCACCAGCATCACCACGGTCATGGCGTGCGGACTCAGCGCAAACAAGAAGTTCAGTCGCGCGATCATGTATACGCCGGCCGTGACCATGGTCGCTGCGTGGATCAGCGCCGACACCGGGGTCGGGCCGGCCATCGCGTCGGGCAGCCACACGTACAACGGAATCTGCGCGCTCTTGCCGGCGGCGCCCACGAAAAGCAGCAGGCAAATCAACGTGATCGTCGGCGCGTGGGCGACGGTCGCCACCTTGTCCGAGAACATCGACTTGAGCGCATCGTAGTCCACCGACCCGTTGCCGTACGCGAGCAGCAGGAAAATCGCGACCACGAAGCCGATGTCGCCGATGCGATTGACTACAAAGGCCTTCTGCCCGGCCTCGGCCTTGTCCATGTCCTTGAACCAGAAGCCGATGAGCAGGTACGAACAGGCACCGACGCCCTCCCAGCCGATGAAGAGCATCGCCAGGTTCTTGCCGAGCACGAGCATCAGCATCGAGAAGATGAACAGGTTGAGGTAGCTGAAATAGCGCGCGATCCCCGCGTCGTGGTCCATGTAGGCGGTCGAGTACAAGTGCACCAGAAAGCCGACACCGGTGACCACCAGGATCATCACCGCCGACAGGGGGTCGAGCAGGAACGCCATGTCGAACGAATACGAGCCCGCCGCGATCCACCGGAACGCCTCGAAACGAAAGGCCGCGTCCGGGTTGACCACGGTTGCCGTGCGCAAGGCCAGGAACGCCTGGACCGACAAGGCAAACGAACCGAGCACTGCGGCGTTGGCGACGAAATAGGTCGCCTGCTTGGGCAGACGCTTGCCGATCAGGCCATTGACGATGCCGCCGAGCAGCGGCAGCAGCACAATGATCGGCAGCAGGATCGCGGGATTGTTCTCCACGTTCGTTCTCCCGGAGGCTGGCTACCGCTTGAGCAGCTTGAGGTCGTCGATCCACACGGTGCCCTTGATCCGGAACACCGCCAACACCATGGCCAAGCCCACCGCCGCCTCGGCCGCCGCGACCGCGATGATGAAGAAGGCCAGCACATGGCCCTCGGTCCAGCCGTGGTAGCGCGAAAACGCCACCAACGTCAGGTTGACGGCGTTGAGCATCAACTCCACCGACATCAGCAGCACGAGCACGTTGCGGCGGGTCAGCACGCCGACCAACCCGATGGTGAAAAGGACTGCGCCCAGGACCAGCAGGTGCCCCAGCGGTATGGCTGTCATCGCGTTCTCCCGCCTGTGTCGTCGTTCGCTAGTGGTGGCCGCCGCCGTGGTGTCCGTCGCCGGCCTCGGCGTCGTGGTCGTCGCCCTTGTGGGCGAGCCGCGTCAGCTTGGCCGGGGGCGGCACCGGAGCGTCGACGTACTTGAGCGATTTCTTCGCCAGCGCCACCGCGGCGACCGCAGCCACCAACAACAGGACCGACGCCAGTTCGAACGGCACCATGAAGGTGCTGTAGAGCATCCGGCCCACGGTCTTGATGGTCCCGTAGTTGGCGTACACCGGGTCGGCGAGGTCGACCGCCTTGGCGCCGGCCGATGCGATGGTGAGCGCCGTGAGCAGCTTGCCGAACACGAAAAGCCCAAGGACGCCCGCGACGATCTTGGTCAAGGTCAGCTTGGCCGGCAGGATCTCGTTGGGCGACAGGTTCAGCAGCATGATGACGAACGTGAAAAGCACCATGATCGCGCCAGCGTAGACGATGATCTGCAGCGCGGTCAGCAAGTGGGCCGACAGCAGGGCGTACAGGCCGGCCAGGCAGAAAAGCGCGGCGATGAGCAGCAAAGCCGAGTGGATCGGGTTGCGGCCCGTGGTCGGCAGCAACATGGCCGCCGCCGAACCGACGGCGCCTGCGGCCAGCACGTAGAAGATCACCAGTTCTGCCGACATGGGCCCTCCCGGACGGTTCGACGCTTCGCTACGCCGCGGCCGCGGCGCGCTGGCGAATGGCCGCTTCGAGTTGTGGGCGGAATTTCTTGCAGATCGATCGAATCGGCCACGCCGCCGCTTCGCCGTGTGCGCAAATCGTGTTGCCGTCGATGCCGTTGCACGCGTCGACGAGCAGGTCGATGGCCTCTTCGCCGGCCGCGCCCGCGTCGAGCTTCTGGACGATGGCGTGCAACCAGCCGGTGCCCTGCCGGCACGGCGTGCACTGGCCGCAGCTTTCGTGCTGATAGAACTTGGCCACGCGGCCCATGACGCCAATCAGGTCGGTGCCCTCGGCGATGACGGTGATGCAGGCGGTTCCGAGCATCGACCCCACGGCCTTGAGGCCGTCGAAGTCCATCGGCACGTCGATCTCGTCTTTGGTCAAGAACGGACACGACGATCCGCCCGGGATGATCGCCAAGATTTCCTTGTCGTCGAGGATACCGCCGCCGAGGTCGTAGATGATCTCGCGCATCGGCGTGCCCATCGGCACTTCGAACAGCCCGGGGTTCTTGACGTGGCCCGATACGCCGACCAACTTGGTGCCGCCGTTCTTGGGCGAACCGAGGTCGCACCACGCCGCGCCACCCATCTCCAAGATGACCGGCACCGCCGCCAGCGTCTCGGTGTTGTTGACGATGGTCGGGTAGCCGAACACACCGTAGTTGGCCGGAAACGGCGGCTTGAGCCGCGGCATGCCCGGCTTGCCTTCGATGGACTCGATGAGCGCCGTCTCCTCGCCGCAGATGTAGGCTCCAGCGCCCGAATGCACGTACACGTCGAGGTCGAATCCAGAACCCTGGATGTTCCTGCCCAGCCAGCCGGCCCGGTACATCTGCGCGACGGCGTCTTCGGTCACCGCCTTGCTGTTCCAGTATTCGCCGCGGATGTAGATGTAGCAGATGTGCGCGCCGATGGCGTACGCCGAGATCAGGATGCCTTCGAGCTGCCGGAACGGATCCTCTTCCAGGAAGTACCGATCCTTGAAGGTGCCCGGTTCGCCTTCGTCGGCGTTGACGACCAAGTAGCGCGGCCGGCCGTCCTTGGGCAGGAACCCCCACTTGGTCCCGGTAGGAAAACCGGCGCCGCCGCGACCGCGCAGACCAGACGCCTTGACTTCGGCGGTGATGCCGTCGGGGCCGAGTTCCAGCGCCCGCTTCCACATGGCAAAGCCGCCATGGTTCAGATAGTTGTCCAGGCGCGTGAAATCGACGCCCAGGTGGCTGCGCAACAGCAGGCGCTTTTCAGGCATGGCCGGCCTCCGCGAGTGCGCCTTGACAGTTGTCCGCGCCGGGCCAGCCGACCGACGGCCCGAGCCGCAGCCCCTCCTCCTGCAACTGCGTGAGCAACTGCTGGAATTGCGCCGGCGTGACCCTGAAGTAGTCCTTCTTGTTGACTTGCAACGTCGGGGCCCGCTCGCACGCGCACAGGCATTGCACCGCTTCGAGGGTGAAAAGCCCGTCTTCGCTGGTCTCGCCCGGCTGGATGCCGAGGGCGTCCACCGCGACGCGGACCAGGTCGTCGGCACCCAGCAGGTAGCAACTGACATTGGTACAGATTTGCACGTGGTAGCGGCCGTGGGGCTGCTTGTACAGCATGGTGTAGAACATCGCCGTCGCCAGCACCGCCGACTTCGACAAGCCCAACTCCGCCGCCACCAGATCGAGCACTGCCGGCGAGAGCCAGCCAAACTCTTCCTGCGCCAGCCACAATACGGGAATCAGCGCGCCCTGTTTGCGCGGATAGCGGCCGAGCAGTTCGGCGACGCGCGCCTTGGCCGTTGGTGAGAAGGCCAGGCCGTCACTGCAAAACTCTGCCATTGCGCCGCCGATACTTGGTGCCATCGCAGCCTCGCGGCCTGAGCGTCCGCCGTTGCCGGTCGGGCCCCTCCCCCAAATCGAGGGGGTGGCCGGACCGCGCGCGTGTGTAGCCCCGAGCGGCATGCGCTGTCAAGTTGCCGGCATTCCGGTCGATTGGTTACCCTTGCGCGCCGCGGTGTTGCCTGCCGCCGCCGAGGGGGTGCAATGCGTGGTTTCGTCCTGGCGGCCGGCCTGGGTACGCGGTTGCGACCGTTGACCGATGTCCTGCCCAAGCCGCTGGTGCCGGTCGCTGGCGTGCCGCTCTTGCAGCGGGCCATCGGTCAACTGGCGGCCGCGGGTGTGCGGCAGGTAGGCGTCAATACCTTTCATCTCGGCGAACAGGTTGCGCAGTTTGTGCAAGACGGCGCCCACCTTGGTGTGCGCGCCACCGTGTTCGCGGAGGCGCCAGCGATCCTCGGAACGGGCGGCGGCTTGAAGAACGCCGAGGCGTACTTGCGCGATGGGGGCGACGCCTTCCTGCTGGCCAATGGCGACGTGTGGCACGATTTCGACCTTCGCGCGCTGGTGGCCGCCCACCGGCCCGATGCGCTGGCGACGCTCGCCGTGTGCCGGGCGCCCCGCCGGCCTGAACTGCACCAGGTGTTCATCCGCGGCGCGGGCGGCAACCGCGGCGAAGTCGCGCACATCCGCGGCGCGCCGGCCCAGGCGCCGTCCGACGGTGCGGTCATCTACTCGGGCGTCGGCGTCTACTCGACCCGCTTGCTCGAATTGTTGCCGGGCGGAGGGGTCGAGGCCTGCCTGGTGCGCCAGGGCTTGGTGCCCGGCCTGGCACAAGGGATGCGGGTCGATACGGTGGAGTTGCCGGGCGCGTGGTTCGACTGCGGCACGCGCGCCGAGGTGTTGCGGGCGAGCGCCTATGCGCTGCGCGGGCGGGCGGCGGCACAGGCCGCTCGCGCGTAGGCCCTGGGGACATTGGGGCTTTGAGGATTGACCGTGAGCGTGCCCGACCGAGGGTGCACAACCAAGTCCAGGTCCTCCAGTACGATGGCACCGAGCAGCACCTCGCTGCCGACGACCATCGCGCCAAAGAAGCCGCCGCGGTTACCGAATTGCAGCCGGATCGGCCCGCCATACGGCACCATCCGCGGCGTATCGTCGGCCATGCATACCTCGCGCTCGTCGACCAGCCCAATGCCGAGCTGGGCGGCGACGTGCGCGGAGATGCACAGGTGGGTGGCGCCCGTATCGACGATGGCGTCGACGGTCATCGGCCCGCGCGCCGGATTCGCGGGGTTGGACAGCACCACTTCGGCGTGCACGATGCCCATGGCCAGCCTACTTGAGCCAGAACTGCAACTCGCTGTCGCCGAGCTTGACGCGGTCGCCGTCCTTCAAGAACACCTTGTGCACCTGTTGGCCGTTGACCAGCACCTTGTTCTGCGAGTTGAGGTCGGCGATCTCGTAGCGCATCTGATCGATCTTCAAGGCGGCGTGCCGGCTCGACACGCTGGCGTCGGGCAGCACGATGGTATTGCCCTTGATGCGCCCCAAGGTCGTCACGTCGTCGTACAAGTAGAATTCCTGGCCGGCGCACGGTCCGGCGATGCACGCCAGCCGGCCGCGGTGCGGACCCTCCGGTTTGGCGGGACCCGATTCGGCAGCGGCGGCGGGCGCATCCCCTTTGCGGCGCGCAACGAACACGATGATGCCAATCACCAACCCCAAACCCAGCAGGCCGCCGATCGCCCACATGGCCCACTTGAGCCACTTGTCCCACGGCAGGGCCGGGGCCGGGATCCGCACGTCGTTGACGACGCCCTCCTCGGTCGCGCCATCTTTGAGCTTGGCCTTGAGCACGATGTTGTACTTGAGGAACTCCTTGTTGCCCTTGATGGTCTCGCCGTGGCTGGGCAGCTCGGCCAGCTTGCCGCGAATGATGAACTGCTTCTTGATGCGCGAGCCGACCGAATCCCAGGCGCCGGCGATCTGGACGAGTTCCTTGACGCTTTTGTAGACGCCATTGGTGTCGTTGGCGGTCGACTGCAAGAGCGTCAGGTATTTCTTGTCGTCGGGCGCAAAGCCGATGACCAGCACGCGGATGCTCTGGTCGCTGTAGCGCTCGATGATGCTCTTGCGTTGCTTTTCGATCTTGGCGACATCGGTCTCCCGGTCCTTGCCGTCCGACATGACGATCAGGAACTTGCGGCGCGTCTGAGAGAGTTTGTCGGCGTTGTCGGCCATGTAGGCCAGCGCCTTGTCGATGGCGGTCATCGCTTGGGGTTTGAGCGACCTTTCTGCCTTTGCGGCACCTTGGATGGTGGCGTTGCCCTCGTCGTCGGCCGACGGACCCTTGGCGTTCTCGACCGCGGTCTGGGCACTGGTGAAGTTCGACGACCACGTGCTGATGGGTTCGCTGGCATTGCTGTTGTGGTACTGCAACACCGCGACCTTGTCGTTGCCGCTCAGCATCTTGATGAGGCGCACCGCGCCTTCTTTCTCGGTCGAGTAGACCGAGATCTCCTCGCCGGCCTGCAACTGGTAGTTGTTTGAAGCGTTGAGCAAGATGCAGATCGCCACGGGCTCCTTGGCGGCGTCGGCGGTCTCGATCTGCACGTCGACCAGGTTCAGCTTCTGGCCGCTGGCCAGGATCTCCAGGTCGCCGGGCTCGATCTTCTTCATCGGCTCGCCGTCGGCGTCGAGGATGTCGGCGTTGATGGTCAGCATGCTCGTGGCGGTGTCGAACGAGACCGCGTCGAGCAGCACCCGCTTCTCGGCCTGGGCAAAAGTGCTGGGCGCGAGCAGCGAGCCGATCATGGCGATCGCCGTCAATCCCCCGAACGTGCGCCGGCGTGCAAACTGCATCGAAGAACTCCTCGGAGACCGCGCCCTTGCGCGGTGCTGGACAGCTGGGGCGGCCCCCTCTGGCCCTCTTTGACCTACTCCAGCGACTTGAACTTGAGCTCGGTGCGGCCCAGGCGGATCTTGTCGTTGTCGATGATGTCGTAGCGGGTGATGCGTCGGTCGTTGACGAAGGTGCCGTTGGTCGAGTCGAGGTCGCTGACGGTGAACACGCCGTTCTCGTGGCGGATCACCGTATGCTTGCTCGACAAATACGGGTCGGTCAGCACCACATCGCAGTCGGCCGCCGTGCCCATGGTGTTCTTGCCGTCCACGAGCCGGAAATCTCGCCCGCGCAGCTCACCATTGAGCACGACCACCCAGCCGACCACGGGCTTGAAGGTGCTGCGGTTGATGGCGCCGAGATCGATGGCCACCGTGCGCTCGGCGCCGCCGAATTCCTCTGCCGCCTGTTGCTGTTCTGGCTCTGCCTTCTTCTTGCTGAACCAACCCACGCTGCCTCCCTCCGCCTTGGGGGCGTCTTTTTTGGCTGGGCCGCCGCCGCCCTTGGCTGCGCCCTTGGCGGCCTTGAGCGGCGCATCGACCGCCTTGTTGAACTGCTTGGCCGCCGACGACTTGGCCTTGGCGATAGCGCCCATCTTCTTGGCGTTGACCGCGTTGACAGCTCCGTCGATGCGCTGCTGGCCCAGGCTCTTGAAGAAATCGACGACGATGTTGGCAATCACGTCGCACCCCAGCGCGCGGTCGGCGCGCATCTGGACGCGACGTTGCACCGACGTGGCACACGGCCGCGACCGTCGCCATCAGGATGGCACGCGGCGGATCGCAGTTCAAGGCGCACAGGGTTCATCGCACTATCCGCGCTTGACCGGCTGGTAGGCCCACATCTTGAACACGTTGATGTCGCGGTCGGCGGTGACGGGCTTGATCTTGACGCGCAGCGTCACCTCGCGCACGTATTCGGCCAGCACCACGTACACCCAGTTGCGCCAGCGGGCCTTGCGGTCGCTGCCGGCGCAGATGCAGTTGGCGAGCCGCTTGTCGTTGGCCTCGACTTCGGCCTCCCAGTCGCCGTGCACGTAGTCCATGCGCCAGACCACGTACACGTCCTTGCCCGGTTCGACGTTCTTGACCTCGAATTCCAACTGGCCGCCCTCGAACGCCACGCCCGCGTCCTCGACCGTGGCGCCGTCCGGGTACTTGAGCTTCTGGCGGGTGCGGTACTTGTCGCGCTCGCCGGTGATGCGCCACTGGTGGCCTTTCTCGCTGTCGGGGTCGATGGGGTCGATGGTGTCGATGAGCACCATGTCCTGGCCTTCGATGTTCATGCGCTCTTCGAACGGCGCCGACCGCACTTTGATGTTCTCGACCACCGCGCTGGTGTCGGTGGTCTTGACCTCCAGCTTCTTTTGCGGCTTGAGCTGCTTTTGGAAGATGGTCTCCATGAACTTTTGGCACTCGCCCTGGTAGCTCATCAAGCCGCTGAGGAAATCGAGCGAGAAGTGGCGTTCCTGGTAGCGCTGCAACGAAATCTCTACCTGCTTCTTGAAGTTGGCGAAGTCGCGCTGGCTGGAGATCTGCGGCACGTTGGCCTCGATTTCCAGGATGACGCTCCACTGGTGGTTCAAGATGATGAGGTAGAGGTTGAAGATATTGCGCAAATCGACCAACTGCGCATGGATGAGCATCTCCAGGGTGATGAACCCGTGCAGCACGTCGGCCGCGGGCAGAATGCGCATCTGGTGGAACATCAGCGCGTAGACCTGCTTGCTGCGGCGAATCATCTCCATGATCTCCCACAGCATTTGCGGATTCAGAAACGACCCGACGATGCCCGCCACCGGCACGAAGCGCAAGTCGATTTCGTTGGGCTGCGGGTTGAACGGGTCCTTGGGGTCCAGGATGCGCTTGATGTCCTTGGCCACGTTGATGCGCGCCAGTTCGACCTCGGTGTGCAGGTCGGGCTCCGTCACGCTCCACTCGACCTTGACCGACTCGGCGATCTTCCTGTGGCCCTTGAAGTCCAGGTTCTCCTTGTAGCTGATGAAATCGGTGAACTCCTCGATGTAGCGCGCCACCAGGTAAACGGTGGCCGGCAGCTTGAAATCGTTGGGATTGAACTGCTTGATCTCCGGTTCCCACAAGAAGATGTCGTTGCCCTGACCGTCGACGGCGTAGCCGGCCTGGATCTCGACTGCCAGTTGACCCTGCGACCGGGCGGTCACGCGCATACCGCCTAGGGCGTGCGGCACCACACCGGGGCCGTGCATCATGCGGTTGTGCAGCCGGCGCTTTTCGACATGGTAACGCTCGCCGTCGTTCCAGTCCTTCTCGGTGGTGCGAAAGCCGCGAAAGAAGTTCAGGCGGCGGTAGTTGCGTTCGGTGATCTCGGCCATCGTTTCCTCAGGGGGTCAGGGTGCGCGTTCTTGAGCCCGGCTAGGGCGCATTGCTCCAGTCGACGTCGTCTTCGCCGACCAGGTGCTCTTCGCCGATGACGAAGCCGTGGTCCTCGTCGCCGAGAGCGGCCTGATCGGAGAAGGTCAGAAAGTAGTTGGTGTGCGCGGGCTTTTCGGCCTGGATCACCCGGTGGATGCGGATGATCTGGTCGTCTGCGAACGCGCTCGCCGGCTGCGGCAGCTTGACCACGAAGCAGTGGGCGAGGTTCATCGGCGGCAGCACCACCGTCGAGATGCCGACCTCGCTGGTCACACCGACGCGAAAGGCGTCGAACGGCCAAGCGTTTTCGGTGATCTCGGGCTTGAGGCCGATGTACATCTCCAGCAGCAGTTCGAGCGCGTATTTGGTGCCGCGCATGCTGTACAGGGCGGGCGCCTTGCGCAGCCACCGGCGCTGCTTCTCGATCGGCCAGTCGCTCTCCAACTGCAGGGCGATCCAGCTGGCGAGCCAGGGCAGGAAATGCGGCTCCGTCTCGTGCGGCCGGAACAGCGACGGCAATCGATCGAGCACGTCGCCTATTTTGTCCTGCTCTTGCTGGAAGACCCACAAGAACTCGTGCAGCAGTTGATTTTCGTTGTCGGCGGTCAACTGGAAAATCTGCGGCAGGTAGCGAACCCAGTTCTGCTTGGCGACAGAAAGCTGGGTGACCGTCGTGCTGTCGACCAATTGCCCGCGGATCGGGAACTGATCGACCACGGTGTTCGGATCGGCGTAGGCCTCGACGTAGCGCGGCAACGGCGGTGGCAGGCCCGCCTGCTGGAGCACGATGGCGGCGTCGCGCAGTCGCAGACCGGCCAGTTCCGGCATGATGACCTTGCGCAGTCGCCGCTCTGGCGGCCGTGAGCCGCCACCCGGACGTCCGGCCGCCGCTGCCACTGTGCTCGTCGAACCCAAGGCCATCACCACCTGCTCAGGGGGACCGCCGCCCCGGTTCCGAATCCCGGGGCGCTCGGCTGCGCCCGGCATTGCTACACGATGCGCTCGTGCGCTTTTTCGACCACCTCGACCCGGACCACGTGGACCAACTCGCCGGTGCCGACCTTGAACTGGTCGACCTCCAGCTTGGTCGATTCGTCGACCAGGCGCACGCGATCCACGAAGTCGACGCCCGGCACGTCTTCGATGACGTGGTACAGGTCGACGCGGTACACGGGGCGGCCAAAGGGCCAACCCTTGCCTTCCTTGCCGCCCTTGAGCGGGTGCAGGAACCAGCGGATGCGCTTCTCGATTTCGCGCTTTACCCGGTCCGACCCGGCGGTTTGAAGCACCACAATCTCGACGATCGTCGACAGTTCGCGGAACGTAGGCCGCTGCACGTTGAGCAAGGTCGAGATCAGTTTGCGGTCGGCGAGGTGGTTTCGCACCTTGCGCAGCAGCTCGGTCGACGGGATCGGCTTGTCGAGGAAATCCGGGTGCGATTCCGCGACCTTGGGCACGATGACCACGGTGATCTCACCCTCGCGCTCGTGGGTCGGCAGGGCGCACACCCGCGCCACCGAGTTCGACGCCTCGATGGCGAGCCATTCGAAGTCCTCAGCGGTGACCGCCCGACTCTTGGCCTTGAGCGAGTGCGGCCCGCGGCGCTTGGCCTCCTCGATCGTTTCCAGATCGCAACCGCCCGCGGCAGCGTACACGTTGCGGACCGCATCCACGTAGGGCACGGCCTGCATCAGCACGGTGACCGCATCGGGGGGTACGTTGCCGCGTTCGCCGTCCCCGACCTGGTAGCGCCGGCACACGATGTTGCGGTCGCCCTTCTGCGGGATGAGGCCATGGATGCCGTCGCCGAACCGCACCTCGTTGGTCACGATGTCCTTGACGTAGTGGCGGGCATTGCCCTTGGACTCGTAGAGCGAGTCCACCGCGATCCAGCGCACGAGCACGCCCTCGGGTGTCTCCTCGACAAAGCGTTCGACGTAGTGGTTTTCCAACTCGTGCAGGTCGGGGCTCGGCGGCCGCTCGCGCTCCTTGACCCAGATTTCCTCGCCCGGCAGCACCGGTCCCCGCACGAATTTGAACGACTGGTTGGGCGTCCCGCGCGAGCTGCCCATCAATTCGTCGGTGTAGGTCGTGACGTTGGTCGCGTACACGGTATTGAGCATCACGTTGCGCAGCATCGGCGGCTCGTCGTACCCGCCAAACTCCAGCCGTGCGCGCAGCCAGTACAGCGGAACGCCAAAGCGCTTGTGAGCGCGGTGGTCGGTCGGCCCGACGAATTCGACGTACCCCGACTGCGTAAAGCCGTAGGTCATGTCGCGGGTAATCAGGCTCGTCCAGTCCTTGCCGTTCCAGTACTCCCAGTTGATCACCTGCTCCGCGTGGATTTGGTTCAGTTGCTTGCTGGTCTGACCCGGCCCGGCGCGCAGTCGCCGCCCCGGTCCATCGTTTTCGGCCAGTTCGAAATACAGTTGGATGCGATCGTTGGGGAAGGGCTGTGGACCCGGCGGGTTGGGGCCGTCGTAGTTCGAGATCTTGAAGCCCAGGTAAAGCGTCGGGCTCTCCTCGGCGATCGGCTGGAAGGGCTGGAATGGCTTGCCCGCCTCGGACTCCCCGGCCAGCGCCGTGAAGTCGCTGTACAGAAAGTCGTTGTAGGCCATGACCCTGTCGAACGCATGTTCCTGCTCGACAAAGCGCAGCGCCAGCCGTTTGACGTTCGGTGGGCGCAGTGGTCGGCTGTCCTTCCAGACCCAACGGTCGTTCTCCAGTTCGTAGGTGCCCGGCACGCCGAAATCGCCGCGCTCGATGCGCGCGCGCACCCACACCGCTTCCTTGCCGTTGACCTCGGACGCCTTGATGTCCTTGGGGCGCCGAAACGCCACGAAGCCATTGGCCGTCAGGCAAGCCGTGTCGTCCTTGAAGCCGTGGCCCGGATCCTCCTGGTCGTAGTCTCCAAAGCCGTTGCGACCGATGAGCCGCCACTTCTTGCCGTTCCAGTACTCCCAGGCCACCACGAGGTCGGTCGACGCCAGCGGCAGCGGGACGACCGAGGGATCCGCAAGCTCGAAGTCGATGCGCACGTCGGCGTCGGGGTGGTCCAGCACCTGCGCGCACGAAATGTACAGCGATGAGTCGAGCTTGGGGTCGCTGCCGAACGGCTGCATGGTGCGGTCGGCTTCGAGCTTGAGGTACAGGCCCGCCGCTTGATTCGAGTACGCCAGGTCGGGCAACTCGCCCTCGCCGGTGAGTTCCAGGCGCATCGACACCACGTCGACCAGGGTATCGGAAGGCTGGGCCGGGACCTCGATGAGCTTGCCGCGCAGGAACAGCCCGGTGAATTCACCGATTTGCGTCTCCGCCATCTTGGCCGGACCGATGAGCGCCACCTGGTCCGCCTCGGTTTCGAGCGGAGGGCTGGCCAACGCGCGCCAGCGTTCGCCGTCGAAGTACTCCCACTCCAGTTGCTTGCACAGCGGCACGGGCGTCGACCCCGGAGCCGTCGTGCGGATGGTCAGGACGGAGGTCTCGTTGAACGCTTCGAGCCGCTTGTCGCCGACGAACAGGAACCGTTCGACGCTGCGCACCCCCGACCACAGTTCGACGCCCTCACGCTTGCGGCCCAGCAATCCGGTGTAGTCGCTGAAGGTTTCGTGGTACTGGCTCATGCACATCGCCAGCGCGGCGTTGGTCACAACCAAGTCGTTCTCGGTCTCGAATGCGATGGTGTTGCCGTCCGGTCCCGGCTTGGTGCCCACCCGCGTGCCGTGCGGCACGGTCACCACGTCCGCCTTCGGGTTGATGCCGAACTTGAGGACCGTGCGAGCCGGCTGCGGTGGCGCGAGCGCGATGCCCATCAGCTCAAGGAACGCAAGGAAGTTCTTCTCCGGCACGCGGTTGAGCCGGTAGAGCGTCATCTCCGTCATCCAGGCAAAAAGCTCAATGAGCGTAATGCCGGGATCGGAGCGGTTGTGGTTGGTCCACTCCGGGCAGTACTGCGGGATGAGGCGGACCGCTTCTTGGACGATGTCCTCGAAATTGCGGTCGTCGAGGTTTGGACTGGGGATCATAGATCCTGCTCCCGCCTGAGGTAGAACGGATAGACCATGTTCATGTCGACGTTGGTCGAGCGCACCTTGTAGTTGATCTCGACCAGCATCAACGACTCGGGATCCTTCTGCGGTCGGGCTGACACGCGCACGTCGGTAATGCGCGGCTCCCATTTGTTCAGGGCCTCGGCGACGTAGAACGCGACCATGCCGGCGGTCGTCGACGAATTCGGGTGGAAGGCGTAGTCGTGGATGCGGCAGCCGAACATGGGCCGCATGACGCGCTCGCCGACAGCCGTGCCGACGATCAGCCGCACGCCCTCCTCGATGTTTGCCCCGCCCTCGGACATTGCCATGCCGCCGACTGCATTGATCTGCAGCGGAAACTTCAGGCCTTTGCCAAGGAAGCTCTTGACCATTGCGGGTTTGACCTCAGGGCTGCAGCAACTAGCGGGCGGCGGTCACGTGCACGGTCAGCTCCGAACGAGTCGGGGCCCCGGCGCGGGTTGCGGACACCCGGCGGTCCGGCGTCTGCCGGTTTCCATGCGGGGGTCATCCCAGGTGCGGCATTCGACCGCGGCCCGCTCACCCAGGCGAGCGAAGGCGAGGTCCCAGGGACGTCGAAACGCGCGCAGCAGCCCAGGCGGCGGATTCGCGCAACCGGCGCAATCGTAACGGCATGAGGAATGGTGTCAACGCCCGGACCGGATGGCGCCTGCGCCGCCCGAACTCGCCTGTGGGCCGCGTCGTGCAAAGCTGCGTTTTGCAACGGACCGAGCCGCATGCACGGGTCGCGCCAAACCTGTACAGGCGGTGTGCGCGTGCAACGCTAGAAAAAACGCTGCGATCGCCGGGGGCAACGTGGCGGTCCGCGCGCTGGCCGGGTCCATCGCCACCCAGCCGCGCGACATCTTGCCCTACGTACCCTTGGTGTTGCGGGAAAAAGCGATCGTTGTCTTGTAGCCCTCGTCGGGCCGGTAGGAATGCGTGGCCGCCGTGATCAGGAACTTGCCTGAGAACGCCTTTCCGAAGCCCTCGAACTCAATGACCTTGCCGGGGATCGCCTTGGGATCGCCCTCGATCGTGACCTCGCCCGTCAGGAAATCCATCGAGAACTGATCGAAAAGGGACTGGGCGATAGCCTCAGCTTCGGCCTTGGTATTGACCGGCTGATCGACCACGATGTACTTGCGCCCGGTCGACCCCGAGTTGTACAGGGCCGTACCCGTCTCGCTGTGGCCCTTGTTCCCTTCGAACGAATAGGTCGAGCTCGTGACCTTGGCCACGATGTTCTTCTTGGTCACGAAATCCCAACTCCTGACTTCAACGGCGGCGTACTGCTGGATCGTCGACAGCCGGAAATTGAGATGCAGGAATGCGCCAGCCGAACCCGAGCCACCCTGACCGCTGCGTTCGCGCGCAATCTTGACGACCGCGGCGCCGCTGGGCTCTGGCTTGCGGAACGTGACCTCGGTCTTGCTGGTGTCGCCGGCCTTCATTTCGAGACTGGCTCCGATGGCCTGCAAGAATTCGAAGTCGCTGACATTGAGCTGCGGGACGTAGTGGTGCTTGACCTGTGACGAGCCGACTTCGCCAGTCGTCATCTTGTCGCCAACCTTGCCGCCCTCGCTGGACTTGGAGTTGTTGATGACGTCCTTGACCGGCGTGGTCGCGCCGATGGTCGGCTGCAGCCCGTCGCCCCAGGTCTTGCTGCGCTGACCGCGTGTCAAGCGGTGGACCTTGTGGTAGCCCGAGATCGTGGTGTGGTAGCCCTGTTCGACATCAAAGCTGGGTTCGACATAGGCGATTTCGCCGTAGAGCAACACCTGCTGGCTATCCAGGCCGAGCGAAATCTCCACTTCGTCGCCCGGCTTGAACGAATCGATGAGGTTGAGCTTTTCCAACTGCATCATGTCGTATTCGACCGCGAACATGTCCGGTTGGTCGAGCCTCAGGTCCACGGTGATGGACACGATGCCTTCGCCGGCCCGCGTCTCGAGCGACTTGCCGGTGTCGGTGGCGATGCTGGTCGACCCGCCGATCTTGACGGTCATGCTCGCTACATTGGCATCCATGTCGATCTCCCTGTGTGCCGGTCGTCCAGCCCCGTCTCAGGCGCAGCGGCGGGAACCGCCCGGGCGATTGGTGTGCTAGTACCTCAGGCCCGAAACTCGCGCCGGGTTCCGGCGCGCAACAGGGCTGAGGTACTTCCGGCCGCGGCTGCGGCCGGCCGCGGGGGTGAGCGCGCATGGGCGCGCGAGGGGGCTGCGAGCCCCCTTCACGAAACAAGCAGCTAGTAGGCGAAACCGATTGAGGATTTGTTGCGGCATTGCGGTCCGTATCCCGACGCGAATTTGGGGTTCCGCCTACTAGCGCAAGATCGGTGGGATGAGCAACCGCTGGCCGGGGGCCAGCCGCAAGGGGTCGTCGATGCCGTTGGCCACCGCGATACGGCGCCACTCTGCCGGGTCGTCGTACTCGGCCGCGGAGATCGCCTCCAGCGTTTCGCCGCGGCTGACGGCGTGCACGTGCGCCGTGTCCGGGCTGTTCTTTTCCTCGGTCTCGGGGGGTTCCTCGGCCAACGTCAGCTTGCAGGTCGCGCGCACCGGCGTTCCGTTCGGCAGGAACATCGTGTAGTTGACGTCCAGGCCGGTGACGAACCACATGCCGGTGTTGATCTTGCCCGCTCCGCCTTCCGAGCCCCACCCGTCGCCCCACGCAAACGTCACGCGCGGTGGGCGGTGCAGGCCCGGATCGGCCTTGAGCAGCAACTCGAACCACGCAACGTGCTCCGTGTACACGTTCTTGCGGTCGTCGAAGCAGTCGAACAATAGTTCGCCGAACTCCAACTGAGCCGGATTGCCGGTCGTGAACTGGTGCTTGGGGGCACTGCGACCGGCCTGGCGCCCCTGCTTGGGCGTCATCGACTTGGTGACGCGCACAGCCTCAGGATTGAACTGAAATTCGTGGCTGCCGGCCTTGCCGCTAAAGGACTTGGCCTTGCCGGCGTCGTCCTTGTAGATCTCGATCTTGGCCTTCGGGAAATCAGACATGGAGCCCCCTACGCTCGCGCTCACGCTTGATACGCACCATCACCGAGCGGGCGACCTTGACCGCCAACGCTTCGATATCTTGCACATTGCTTGCTTGGTCCTCGGCCTGCTGGCGCGCCTTGTCGCCGCCCGCGCCCTGACCAGCCTTTCCTGCCTTGTGATCGCCCACGCCGACGATCGGCGTCCCGTACGTGGCATCACCGCCACTGGTCGCGATGCCTTCCGACAGCGGTTTGGCCGCCGCCGCCGCAACGATGGCCTGCGCAGCCGGAGCCACCAAGGGCAGCATGTTGGCCGTCGGCGCCGCGGTGACCGACAGCACCCGCGTCATGGCGGCCGCTTGCGTGCCCTTGTGCGCGGCGGTTGCGCCACCGCCGCGGTTCGCCGCCTCGACCATGGCGTCCATACCGGCCGCCGGCTGGACCAAGTCCTGCCCTGCCCGGAAATCGCTCGGCATCGCCATGCCTTCCACGAACCCCGGGGCCGCGCCGGCCGGCGAGGCGGACGGACCGGCCGTGCGACCGATCGCTGCGGAACGCCGAGCTGCCACCGCCGAACTGAGCCGATCGGCGCCACGAACTGCGGATGGCGCTGGCGCCGTTTCGCCCAGGTACCAGCCGCCGTCGGACCCCGTCAGCCCGACCAACTCACTGGCGCCTGGGCCTGCCCCCCCGTACGAGAACCCGCCCGTCGCATAGCCACTACGGGCCGCGCTGCGGGCACTGGACAGCCGCGTCGAGAAGGTCCCCCGAGGTGTCGCGTGCAGCCACCGCGCGCGCCGTGCCTGCCCCAGCAGGTTCTGGCCCCGCCGCAAGCCGACCGGTGCAAATGCGTGCATCTGCACGCCGGCGAGCGCACGGACCGGCGTCGCGGTGGCCTTTGCCGCGGTCGAGGTGGCAGTCGCAACCGGCGCCCGCGAGTCGGCAGCCGCGGTCGCAGACGCTGCGCGATCTGGCACTTCTGCGGCCGGCTTGAGCAGTTCGCGAGACGCATCCGACGGGATCGCCGCCCGTCCGCGCCCCTTGGGCGCACCAAACAGGTCGCCTCCCGTCAGAGCAGCAAGCGCGGCCATGCCCGAGAGCACGATGTCGTCGCCCTGGGCAGTCGCCTGGACCCCTTGTGCCGCAGTCGCCGACCTGCCGGCCCTGGCCGGTGCGCTCGGCCGCGACGCGGGCGGAGCAGCCGACGCCTCCGCGCCGGCAGTTGCAGACTGTGGGGCCACCAGTTCGTGCCGGGCTGTCGCTGCCTGGGCCATCCGCCGACGCACCTCGCGAACGATGTCGTTGCGACCGAGGAATTTCGCCACGAATGCGGCTGCCGCGTCGGCCGGCATGGCGCTGGCGGATTCGCCCCACGCCATGAGCGTTGCCTTCAGCGCGGGCGGCACGTCTGCTCCCAAAGCTGCCGGCGTTGCGCGTCCCGGGGACACCCGATCCGGGGACTGGGCGGTCGTCCGAACACCGGCCGCGCGCAGTGCCCGACCGTCGTGCCGTTTCGCGCCGTCGTGGGCCCCGGACTCGATACCCGCAGACTCGAGGATCTCGGCCGCCCCGAGATCCAGCCACGTGCCAGGACCCTGCTGGTCAGCGCGCGCTGTCCGCAACCGCGCCGGTGGAGCGGAGCGCGCGGCCCACCCGTCGAACCCCGAGCCGAGGCTCAGCCTTGGCGCCGAACCGGCAACCTGGGAGACCCACGCACTCAGCGCGTCCGCTTTGCCATCGGGACGTGCTGCGAGCACACCCACGTCGCGCAAGCCGGCAGCGGCGGCAAGGGCTGTCGCCGCCACGCGTCCACCGCCCGCGTCGATCGCGGTGCGCGCGTGGGTGCGGGCGCGCACCAGCGCGGCCACTGCGGACTGCGCAGCCACGGCAACCGGGGGGCGAATGGCCGAGCCGTACGAGAGTGCCGCTGTCGGCGCCTGCGTCCGGCCGCGCATCCGCTCCGCATCGGCCCGGTACGCGTTCGTCCTACGAACTGCGGGAACCACAGCCGGCGCTGCGGTCGCGTCGTCGTTGCCTGCGCCAAGGTCCAGCCATTCGCCGGCCCCTGCGCCTGCATCAGCAAGGGCGTGATCGCGGGCGACGCGGTCCCTGCCGGTCACCTGCACCGCAGAGCCAGGTCCCCCAAGGGCCACAGTGCCAGCGGATTGCCACAACCCAGCCGCGGCTGCACTGAGCCGCCCCATGCGGCCCGCCGACGGCGATACTTCCACGGGCGCGAACTGGAAAGCATCTGACTGAGAAGCGCTCAAGCCGGTGGGCCGCAGCGCGGTTTCGCCAACCTGCGACGTCGGACCAAGGCCCATCGAGACGCGGGCATCGACCCGCTGACCGAACCCGATCGCGGCAAGACCCGCAAGACCCGGCAGGGGGCCCGAGGAGGCATGTGAGGCGATTGCGCCCGGGGCCGACGGGCGACCGGCTGCACGACCAGCGGCGCCGGACACCACGGCGCCAGCGGACTGCCGCGACGCAAGCCAAGCTTTGGCACCCGGCGCGCCGGATGGACCGGTCCACCACGGTGCAAGTGCCGCTGGTGAAACGACCCCGGCAACCGCACTGCGACCGCTGGCGACCTGGGCGCTATGACCCGCGGCTTGGCGCAGTGCGGCAAGGCTACCGGCGGCGTCTGCCAGTTGGTCGCCCGCCCAATCTTGGTGCAATGCGACGAGATCGCCCGGCGCGGCCTCCGCGCGGGAGGCGGCCAGATCAGCCAGACCCTCGCCCGGCGCACGGGCCGAAATTGGCGCGCGCAGCCCCGCCGCGACCGCGCGCCATGGAATCCCCGACTCCGGCGCGAGCGTATCGGGACCATTCCCCTCTACCCTGGCTGCGTGCATTGCAGGCGACGCGGGTGCGCCAAAAGCCGAACCGAGCAGATGGTGCGACGGGCCGTGGCCCGCGGAGGAGCGCTTTCCGGCTTGGGCCGAATCGGCCGCTGCAAAGTAGGAATTCCAGTGCGAAAGCGCGGCGTTCTTGGCTGATTCGACAAACCTGCCGGCGGCCTCTGCACGCGCCATGGTGTGGCGGGCCCGCGCGGCAGCGGCATGGAGTGCAGCGAATGCCGGCGGAGCACCTGCGGATTCCGCAGCCGCCAACCCCGCGGACAACCCTGCGGACGGCGCCTCCGGGTCTCGCGTTGCACGGCTACCTGCCGGAATCGGAGAGAAGCCAACCCTCTGAACCGCTGCGGAAGCGGTCGCGGCCAGGCGCGGGCGCGGATCGACCGCGCGGACCAGGTTCTGGCGCCAAAGTGCGGCGGCTTCCTGGTGCCGCAATGTGCCTGTGGATGCCGGATGCACAGCCGCCGCGGCCCGCTGTTCCGCGCCGCGTGTCGGCGTGGTCGGCGCGGGGTGGTTGCCCGGCCCCACAGCAGCGCGGTTCATGGCTGTCCGACTGCGCACAACCTGGTCGTCACCTTGAGCCGCATCGTTGACGCCGTCGGAGACCAGCGGCTCCACCAGTGCACGGTCGGCGCTGGCCTCGGCCCAGCGCATCGCCCGAGGCAGCCGAAACGCGCGGTTGGTCTCGCCGAGCGTCCACAGCGGGTGCGCTCCGGGTTCACCGCCCAGCCGGGCGGGACGAGCCATCAGGCCTTCCAGCGTGCGCCGCCGCAGCGTCTTGCTGTCGCCCGGACGCGGTGGGCTCGACAGGCCGTGGCCTTGGCCCAGGTCCGCCGAAGAACCGGCGGCGAAGGAGGCAACGCCAGGGTGGTGGTCGCCATGGCCAGCCTGAACGCGGCCGAACTCATCGGGGCCTTGCTGCCCCGAGGGGGTGGGCATGTGGGGTTGCCAGACCCCACCTTGCGGGGCAGCACCCGAGCGTTGGCCAGCCGCGCCGTCGCGCAGCTGCGCACCTTCCGATGCCTCGCTGGCGTTGCGGAATTGCTGCACGAGGCGCCGCAGGTCGCGCAATTGTGCCTGCTTGCCCAGCGCCGCGCGCGAACGCGCGCTGCGAGCCGCCTTGGCCGGGGACCGGTTCGCCTGGTCGGCGCGCGTGGGCTTGCGCCCGGCCACCGGTGTGCGGCCCGCCTGCTTCGCAGTGTCCTTGGCCCGCGACTGGTGCAGTTCGCGGTGCAGCTCAGCCAGTTCAGCGCCGAACTCGAAGCCGTCGCCGTCGAACTCGAGTTCTTCCAGGACGATCTGCACCAAATCCGCGAGCTCGCCCACCTGCAGCGAGCGCGTTTGGGTAGCCAAGCGGGCCAGAAAGGCAGGCGACGCCGCAATCTGGGTCGCGAGATTCCACGCCTGCGGGCCGAATCCGCCAGCCAGCGCGCCCAGACCGCCGAGATTCTTGATCCAGCCGTCGTGGCCATGGACCGCAGCAAGGGTCCGGGCCTGCGACAGTACGCTCAGACGACCTGCTGCGCTCCAGCGCGACGCAACATCGCGGTGCAGCGTAAGGGCCTCGGCGGGCGCGAGGTCGTTCGCGTCACTTTGGGCCGGAGCGCTGCTGCCATGCAGGATGTCAACCACGGGGCACCTCTAGGGGTGGCGTCGATTCACGGGGTGGCGTCGATTCACGGGGTGGCGTCGATTCACGAACTCACGGGGTGGCGTCAACTCAAAGCAACGGCCGGTCACGGTCAGTTTTCCCACTTTCGGACACCATGCGTGCCACATCTGGAACAAATCGCCTCGCCCAGGCCTGGGCTAGCCGCCGCTGGCGATGTAGGTGAAGTAGTCGTAGGCGACCCGGATTTGCTCGAAGCCGACTTGGCCCGACATCGAGTTGAAGCCTGGACCGGTGTACTCGACGAAGAAGCAGTTGCTGAAGTTGTAGCTGCCGATGCGCTTGTACTTGCGATCCATGCAATGGATCGTCAGCGCAAACCGACCGGCTGCTTTGGCCGTCGGCGGAATCGACCCTCCGAGGCCCTGCTTGAGCAATTGGAAGAACTCGGAGTTGGACGCGAACCACCCGCGCTTGAGCGTCAATGGCTCGAATTTGCCAGGGCCGCGCATGTTGAGCGAGTACTCGTTGTTGCCGCCCGAACGTACGGGAATCGGCTCGGCCTTCCACGAAATACCGCCAATCTCGCTGAACATGCCGTATTCGGTGCCCTCGATGTCGATGGTGAACGCGTAGGCGACATCTGGGCTGCCGACTTCGCCCGTGCTGGCCGAATTCGCGCTGCCCGAACCCTTGAGCGCGACCGGGTCGTGCTTGCCGGGTGCCATGTTGGGCACCGGCTTGGGCTTGGGCTTGGAGGGCGGCTTGCCGACGGTCGTGTTTGGCTTCGGCGCGGCCGACGAGGCGGGCTTCTTGCCCGGTGTGGCCTTGACCGGCTTGGACGGTTTGGCAGGCCCCTTGGACTTGGACTTGGGCGCGTCCATCGCCGCGACGCCCATATCCGATGCGGAGTCGTCCCCGTCGAATGCGATGGCGGGTACGTCGGCCGGCAGCACGAAAAACGCGCCCTTGGCGTGTGAGGCGACCGCAGCGACCGTCGAGTGCGCCAGGGCGTGCACGGCCGATCCCGTGGCGGGGGCCGCGCTCGTGTTCTTGGGGGCTGGAATCATCGCCATGATGGACCTCGTGCAAGAAACAGAAGGAACGTGCGCATCCGGGCAAGCCGCGCAACGCGGCGCCGACTCGATTCGTGCTCGACTTTGCAGGCGGTGCGCCGGAGCGAATCCAGCGAATCGTGCCAAGTTGGGGGCGCCAGCAGGGGTCTGCCGGTGGACTGGGGGACGCGGCGAGCGCTAGTCCGCGCCGGTGCCGGCCCCCGGTCACGCCGCTATCGTATGCACAGCCCGTGCCAAATGCACGGCGTCCAAGGTGGCCTGGGGCGTCTAGGCCCCACGGTCGTCCGGGCTGGCCTCGACTTCCTGGACCACCCGCACGCCGACGAATTCGGCCGGCCGCAGCGGCGCGAGCCACACATCGACCACCACTTGGCCGTCGTCGATGGTGTCCGCCGTATTGACCTCATCGTCACAGCGCACGATGAACGCCTGTTCGGCCTGCGCGCCGTTCAGGTAGCCCTGCTTCCAAAGCGAATCGAGGAAGAAGGAAACATCGCGCTGTACGACGTGCCAGAGGTTCTCGTTGTTGGGCTCGAACACCACCCACTGCAAGCCGCGCTGCAGCGCGCGGCCGATCGCCAGGATGGTGCGGCGGACGTTGACGTACCGCAGTTGCGCGTCGCTGCTGGCGGTGCGCGCGCCCCAGACCCGGATGCCGCGCTGTGCGAAGATCTGCAGGCAGTTGACGCCCTCGCCGTTGAGCATCGCGATGTCCCCCTGTTGCAGGAAGAAATCGAGGTCGACCACGCCATGCAAGGTCTCGTTGGCTGGCGCGCGGTACACGCCCATTTCGCGATCGCAGCGCGCATAGACGCCGGCGATGTGGCCGCTCGGCGGTACCTTGCGCGCCTGGCCCAGCGGCTGCAGGTACGGGTAGTAGAAAGCAGCGTACGAGCTGTCGAAAAGGCGCCGCCAGTGCATCGCGCCCGCCGGGTTGGTATCTGGCGGCAGATCGAGCAGCGCAAACCGGTCGGTCGTATACTCGCAGACGTTGACGGCCTCCTGCTGCACGACCTCCATGTCCTTGGCTGTCCACAGGCCCTTCTGCACGAACCACGGCAGGTCGGGCAGACACAGCAGGTCGACTTGTTCCAACTCAGCGATACCCCACAAGCCGAAGCGTTGGCCAGGTCCGCCGTCCAGGCCCACGAAGTCTTCAGGTCGGACGGTGTACAGGCCGTCCGCTCCGCCGTCGAGTTTGGCTGCATGGATCTCGGCCGGAAACCGCAGGGGCATGGGCGTCGACGACTGCATATCGGTGACGGTAATCAACTGCGAGACACCGTTGATGACGCGTTCGGCGAATCGAGGCGATTGGCGGGCGAGGTTGATGTCGCGGAACACCTCACGGTGATTGTGCGTTTCCACAGTGAGGTCAAAGCCGACGGGCTCCACGATGGTCGGCGCCGACGACGCAAAGGTCGTCTCCAGCGGTTCGCGCTCGGACCAATAGAGCACCCGGCCCTCGACCGCCGTCAGGACGCGGTACGCCTCCTGTTTTCCGTCCGACAGCTTGACGTGGGTACCGCGCGAGAACCCGAACGTGGACTTGACCATCACGCCGAACTCGTCGGGCTGGCCGTCGACCGTCAAGAATGTCTGGACGGTCGCGGCCGGCTGATGCACGGTCACGCGGACGGCGTTTCCCCAAGTTCCTTCCGAAAGCGCCTGAACCTGCAGGGTATTCTGCTTGGCCCCGTCGCGCAGGCGCACCGACGCCTTGATGGCAAAGTCGAGGCGATCGCCGCCACCCGCGACCGGTCGATCGTCGTCGCGCGGGTTGCGCTCGAAAAGATGGGCGATGCGCATGACGTAGCATTCTCGGCCGCCGTTGACGAAGAACCCGTCGATGGCCGAGGCGAGGTAGGTTGGCGTGACCTCGGGTGGCAACTTGCCGAAGTGGCGAAGAAACTCCTCGATGCTGGTGATGAGGATCGGCTCATTGGTCGGACCGCGCTCAGCGACGCCCAGGAACACCGGGATACCGCTGGGCAGCAACCCCAGCTCGGCGGGGCGGGTGACGCCGCGTTCCATGAATACGCCGGGCGATCGCGTTGCCACCATGGTGTGCTCCCTCGCTGACTGCTGCGCGCGGTCCACAGCGACCGTGCTCCATGACGCTGATGGCGACGAACCCGTCCCTGGCGCGCCCATGTGCGCCGCGGCGACCCTGCTGCGCGATCCGGCAAACCCATGTCGCGGATCCGGCGTCGCGGCCTATTTGCGCGACTTATTGATCTCCTTGTTGATTTCGGAGATCTCCTTGACCCACAACTGCCGCTCTTTGTGTTCCATCTGCAGGATCTCGTCGAGCGGCCAGTGAAAGTGGTAGGCGATGTACGCTACCTCCTGGTAGAGCCGTTCCAGGGGGTAGCTTACGATTCCCCCAGGTCACCTCCGGTGTCGACCTCGAAGGAGTGGCCGCACTCTGGGCACTTGGCCTTGACCATGGCCGTGCCTTCTTCGTTGATGCGGCGGTAGAAGTCCTGCAGGTAGGCGAGGTCGACGGAAAACAGCGCCTCGATGATCGACGGATTGATCGACTTGAGGCCCCCCAGTTGCTCGATGACGCGCGACAGCAGGATGATGACAAGGTACGCGCGGTTGTTCTGCACGCGGTAGTCCTGCAAAGGCAGGATTTCGTCCTTGGCGGTCGCCAAGCGCATCACGCCTTTCTTGTGCACGACGCCGTCTTTGTCGACGTAGCCGCGCGGCAAGGTGAATTCGAACTGGGTCATGAACGACATGGCAACTCCGCGTGGGGCCAGGGCTGGACCGGCGACAACCGCCCTGCCTTGCGCCCGACCAGGGTGCAGTGCGCGGCGGCGCGGCCTGGGACGCGACGGCGACCGACCTGGGCGCGCCGTTTCCAGACGCCGGCAATTGACCACAAAGTGGCGCAGCGGGCAAGGTGGGCGGCTTGCGCTCGCGGCGGCGTGCAACCCAACGATGGAGTGTGACCGCGCGCACCGCGCCGGAAAACCGATGGCGGCACTGTGCCGTTTCTTGCGTGCTGCCGCGGTCAGACGCCCAAAGCGGCCCGGACGTCGGCCATGTCCTCAGGCACCCACAGCCGGATGTGCATGTGGTCGCGGTGGCCAGTTTTGTTGCGGATGAGTGCCCCAGGGTCGCGACCCTTGGGGCCATGTTGGAACATTGCGCGCAACCTGGTTTCTGGCACGCCGATGCTGGCGGCGTAGGCGTGGATGCGCCGCTGCAGGGACGGCGCCATGAAGATCGCTGCGACGTGGCCGGTGCGCTCCAAGTGGTCCAGGAAGAACCAGTTGCGCTCGACGTCCAGGTCGAGCGGGCGCATCTTGGCCCAATCCTTGACCGACGCCGCGTGCGAGTAGTACCCGATGTCGACGTCCTGCCCCGATCGATGCGACTTGTGGTGACCGAGCCGTCCGCCGCCCGCGCGCGACAGTGACCCGACCACGGCCGGATGCCGTTGAGGCCAGCGCCGGAACACGTCGGTCAGCACCTGGCGCAGCAGCTTGACCACTTGCGGTCTGCCCCACTTGCGGTCCATGTTGCTGGCCGTCATCTGGATGCCGGGACCAGGCGTCAACTGCTCGCCCGCCGAGAACCCGGAAGGGGAGCCGCGGGCAATCGGCACGCTGTAGGCCTGTCCGACCTTGAGGGCGTAGTCCGCGCCCGTGTCGAAGGGCAGCTTGTTGGCCGCAGCCAGTAGCGACGGAGAGCAGAAGTAGCGGTAGGCCACGGCGCGCAACGTGTCGCCCGGCCGCGCCACGTATTTGCCGATCTGCACGGCCTGCCGTGAACCGCGCGGGCGCATGCTGGCCTGCTGGCCCGATTCGTCGGCCTCGCACCACTGGGTCTGGTCGCCGAAATCGCGCTCGGCCTCTGGCGACCACATGGGGTTGTCTTCCGGCCCGCCCTCTTCGGCGCCATCGGCGGCCCGCGCAGGGCCGGCGGCGGCCAGACCTGCAAGGACGGCAGCGACCAGGACGCAGTGCCATGCACCATGCCATGCACCATGCCATGCGCCGTGCCATGCGCCGTGCCGAAAGGCCTCGCGCAGGCCACCACATCCGCCTGCTTTTGGAAAAAAGACTCTCACATCCGGCTCTTGCGCGTGGAAGTGGCGGTCGGTGGTGCGACCTGGGGGCCTGGAACCCGCGCTCCGGGCAAAGGTAACCGAGGTCGGCCAGACCGGCAACGGTTTTGTGCCGTGCCGGCCTGCACTGGCTGTCCGGTCGAACATTGGTCAGAGATTTCACGACATTACGCTGGTCTATCCACAACCCGGCGGCGCGCGGCCCGTCGGTGTACGAGGGCATTGATTTTGCGGGGAATTCCCGGAATCGGCCGGCGAGCTGCGACGATTCGCGGGAGCGGGCGATCGCGCGACGCCGATCGGCCGGCTGTGCGGAAAAAACTAATGATAGCAACAGCTACTAGCGCATGGCCTGTTTTTCGCCGCTCTTCGGCGCCAACGCGATCACCGCAGCGGCCAGTGCCGCCGTCTCGGCCCGCAGTACGCTCCTGGCGACCCAAACGCGCGTCGCGCCAATGCAATCCAGCGCCGAGCGTTCGCGGTCGGCCAGGCCTCCCTCGGGGCCAAGGACGACCACAATCGGCCGCGGCGCTTGACAGGGCGTCAGGCCTGCCACCCAGTCGCCCAGGTACAGCGGGGGCATGCGCTCGTCGCACACCGCGACAGGCACGGCCAGGTCGCGGTTGTCCAGCCAATCGGCGAAGGGCAGCGGCGTCAGGATCCGGGTGCGCCACGGTCGGCCGCACTGCTCGAACGCCTCCGTTGCCACGGCCTGCCAGCGCTGCTGCTTGGTGGCCGCTCCGGTCCCGGCCGCATGGGCGACGGCGTGTTCTGTCTGCAGCGGTTGGATCGCCGCCACGCCGAGTTCGGCCGCCTTCTCGACCAGCCAGTCAAAGCGATCGCCCTTGAGGACAGCGCACGCAAGGGTCAGTGCCAGCGGTTCTTGGGGCGCAGCCGGTTGCCCGGCCACGGCGTCAAATCCATGGCCCGTGAAACGCGCGTGCACCTGCCGGCCGAGGCCGTCGCCGAGCAGCACTGGCGTTCCAGATTGCATCCGCAGGACGCGCGCCAGCCGGTGGCGCAGGCCCGCGTCGATGGCCAGCGAGGCCGGCAGAGGATCGGGCAGATCGATGAGCACCTGGCGCACGGCCTACCTGGGCGACTGCAATGTCAAGGCGCACCAGGCGCCGTCGTGGACCGATTCGACCAGGCAAAGCCCGCGACCTGCATAGTGATCGGCCACGGTTTGCGCTTCGCCGGTCAACAGTCCCGATAGGATGAGGGTGCCGCCGGGTTCCAGCCGATCGACGATGGCATCGCGCAACGGCACCAGCACCGTGGCCAGGATGTTGGCGACGACGATCGGGTAGCGCGCAGGGCCCGCCCGCCGCGGGTCGCCGGTGTGCAGGATCAGCACCCGGTCCGCAACGTCGTTCAATGCCAGGTTGGTCTGCGCGCTGTGGACCGCAGCGGCGTCGATCTCGGTGCCGACCGCGCGATCCAGGCCGAGCCGCACGCCGAGGATGGCCAAGATCGCGCTGCCCGTCCCGAGGTCGAGCAGCGTCGCCGCGCAAAGCGCTTCGTCCCGCGCCTTCGCCCGATCGGCCCAGGACACCAACAGCCGCATGCACAGTTGTGTCGTCTCGTGGGTGCCCGTGCCGAACGCCATGCCCGGGTCGATGGCGATGCGCAACAGCCCGGGTGCGTCCGGCCCCTGCATCCACGCCGGTTCGACCCGCACGCGGTCGCCGACCTGCACAGGGCGGTAGAACTGCTTCCACACACGGTTCCAGTCCTGGTCGGCGACGTCTTCCGCATAGACGTCAATGGCCACGCCAGCTGCCTCGGCGTGGCGGCGCAGGCTGTCCGCGGCCGCGGGCGCCTCATGTGGCGCGACGTAGAGCGACACGCGGACGTGATCCTCCGCGACGTCTTCGCCCCCCAGGCACATCGCGTCGGCCACCTCGATGCCGTTGGGTGACAACATCCACAGGATCGGCTGCAGCGCCTGCACCACGCGTTCCGGCAGGGTGGCCCGCAGTTGCACGCAGTGGACCTCGGCTGCGCTCACGGCACCGCTTCCAATTCGACGAGCAGCGCGCCCGTTTCCACGTTGTCGCCTGCCTGGACTGCCACCACCTTGACCACGCCGCCGCCGGTTGCGCGCACGTCGTTCTCCATTTTCATGGCTTCGAGCACCGCGACCACCGCGCCGTCCGCCACGACGTCGCCTGGCTTGCACCCGACCCGCACGACGCGACCTGGCATCGATGCCTTGATGCGACCGCCTCTGGCTTTGCTGCCTGCCGCGCCGCTCAGCCACGCCGCCCGAGCGTCCTGGATTGCATAGCGACGCTGCTGCAAGCCGGTCAGCACTACGGTTTCGCCCTGGTCCTCAAAGGCCCGCGCCAGGATCGAGCCGTTCGTCGTCTGCACGGCGATCCGGCCGTCGGGCGTGGCCTGCACGCGCAGCGTCACGGGTCGACCGTCCACCCGTGCGTGAACGACGTCGCCCGCATCGCCCAGCAGTTCGATCTGCAGGACCCTGTCGCCGCGCCGGACCGCGATGGATTGGGGCATGACTTTGGCCTTCCTTGTTTTCAAACCGCGCGCAACATCGCTGTACGGGCGCTCTGGGCCCAGGCCGATTCGGCGACCGCGCCCGCTTGTGGTTGCCGTGCGGCGCAGCGGCGCGCCCACAGGACCGCCGCAAGCGCTGCGATCGCGTCGTCCTCTGGCGCTTCGGCGTCCAGCGCGGGCAGCGTTTTGACAATCCCCGTGTCGTAGCGGCCTTCGCGGAAGGCAGGGCTGTCCAGTACCTGCACGAGGTGTTCGAGGTTGTTGCGGATGCCGCCGATCTCAAAGCGGTGCAGTGCTGCGATCATCCGGTCGATTGCATGGGAGCGCGTGGGTGCCCAAGCGCTGAGCTTGGCAATCATCGCGTCGTAGTGCCGTGCAATGACGTCGCCTTCGCAAAACCCGTCGTCCAGACGTAGACCGGGGCCTGTCGGCGGCCGGTAGACGTGCAAGGGGCCCGGCGAAGGCAGAAAGCCCCGGGCCGGGTCTTCGGCGTAGACGCGGCATTCCACGGCATGGCCGCGCTGGACGATGTCCTGCTGGCGCCATGGCAGCGGTTCGCCCTGGGCGACGCGCAACTGGGCAACCACGAGGTCCGTGCCGGTCACCAATTCGGTCACCGGGTGCTCGACCTGCAGCCGCGTGTTCATCTCCATGAAGTAGAACGATTCCTGCGGGTCGACCAGGAACTCGATGGTGCCCGCACCCTCGTACTGGACGGCTTGCGCGGCCTGCACGGCGACCGCGCCCATGGCGTGGCGGGTCGCGTCGCTCAGGTTGGCTGCCGGCGACTCTTCGATGATCTTCTGGTTGCGACGCTGCACCGAGCACTCGCGATCGAACAGGTGCACGACGTTTCCGTGGCGGTCGGCCATGACCTGGATCTCGATGTGCCGCGGTCGCACGATGGCCTTCTCGAGGTAGATCGCGTCGTCCTTGAAATAGGCCAGCGCCTCTCGCTGCGCGCCCGCGAAGGCCTCGGCAAGGTCAGCCGGGCTGCCGATGAGCCGGATGCCCTTGCCGCCGCCGCCCGCGGCCGCCTTGATCATGACCGGAAAGCCGATTTCCGCGGCGATGCGCTCCGCCTCGGCCACGTCGCGCAACGGCAGCAGCGAGCCCGGCACCACGGGCACGCCTGCGGCATGCATGGTCTGCCGCGCCAGCGTCTTGGTGCCCATCTGCCGCATCGCATGCGCCTGCGGGCCGACGAACGTGACGCCGGCCGCATCGCACTGTTCACGAAACTCAGCGTTTTCGCTCAAAAATCCGTAACCCGGGTGCACGAGCGTCGCGCCCGTTTGCAGCGCCGCCTGGAGCACCCGGTCGCCGCGCAAGTACGACTCGGCCGACGGCGCCGGGCCCAGTCGGACGGCCTCGTCGGCGAGCCACACGTGGCGACTGCGCGCGTCGGCGTCGGAGTACACGGCTACCGATCCGTAGCCAAGTTCCTTGCACGCGGCGATGACGCGGCAGGCGATTTCGCCGCGATTGGCAATCAAGACTTTGGGTTGTGGCATCAGTCGGGCAGGGCGCACCGGCGCGCGGTGGCGCATTGTGGGCGAAATCGAGCCGGGGGTCCACGGCAGCGATTCGGCAGCGGTGGCGGCGATCGGCGCGGTCGGACACGCCTGCGGCAACGGCTGTGCTACCATGCCGACAGCGCCAGCACGGATGGCGACGGACTTGGCGTCTTGCAGCGACTTTGTGGCCATCCCTTCGCGCCCTGGTTCCTGGACCAACTGCGGGCGGCGCGCCACCTGGCGCTGATGACGCACCTGGGCCCCGACGCGGATGGCCTGGGCTCGCAACTGGCGCTGCTGAGGTCGGCGCGTCTGGCCGGACGCGACGCGTTCATCGTCAACGAGGATCCGTGCCCGTCGCGCTACGTGTGGCTCGACCCGGACGGCGAGATCGGCGATTTCGACGGCGCCGCGCCAGGCCTTGCGCGCGCCGACCTCGGACTCATTTTTGACGCGCACGAACCCGATCGTGCCGGCCGACCGGTGCGCAGGCTGCGCGAATTGGCCAAGCCCGTGTGGGTTGTCGACCACCATCCGGCGGGCCCGACCGCCGAGATCACCGGATGCATTGCGACCGAGTTCTCGTCCACCGGCGAACTGGTCTACGAGTTGCTGCTTTCGCTGGGCTGGCCGATCGACGCTACCGTGGCGGTGCCGCTCTACGCCGCGATGAGCTTCGACACCGGGTCGTTTCGCTTCTTGCGCAATCAAGCGCGCACCTTGCGCGCGGCTGCGGCGCTACTCGACACCGGCATGGATGCCAACCCCGTCCAGGAAGCCCTGTTTGCCAACCGACCCCGCGGTGAAGTCGAACTGCTCGGCAGGGTGATTGCGGCCACGCGCTTCGCCGACAACGGACGCATCGCCTGGGTCGTGGTCGAACCGGAAATGTTGGTCGGGCTGGACCTGGCCAACGATGCGGTGGGCGAAACCATCGGCACGCTCATCGGCACCGAAGGAGTCCTGGCGGCCGTGCAGGTCAAACCAGGGCGCGTGCCGGGCGAGTGGAAATTCTCGCTGCGCAGCAAGACGGCCGTCCGAATCGGCCACATCGCGCGCGAGGTCGGCGGCGGCGGCCATGATCATGCGGCCGGCGCTACCTTTTTTGGCAATCCTCACGATCAAGCGCGCCAGGTGGTCGCGCAGGTCGAGGCGGCGATTCGGGCGCAAGTCGGGGCTGCCCCGGGCGGCCGCACCCGAGCGCACGCTCCGCGGAGTCCCGCGTGAAAGCGCAGCGCACGGCCCGGCCTGCCGCCGACCCGATCATCTGCTGTTGCAATGGCGTTGCGCTGAGCCAAATCCACCGCGCCATGCGCAACGGTGCGCGGACGTTGGCCGACCTTTTCGATGTCACGTTTGCCGGATGCGGCCCGTGTGGGGGCAACTGCCAACCTGAGTTGTGCCGAATCCTCGCGACCGCCGACCGCGTGGCCTCGCGGCGGAGCGCCGGATGAACGCTCGCGTGGCCGGCGAACGCGTTGGTGCCGCGTGGCGCGACGCGCTGGCCGGCCTCTCGACCCTGGCGTGGGCGGGCGCGCGCAGCAGCACCCGCGGCGGTCAACTGTTTCGCGACGGCTGGGTTGGCCGCGTGCGCCTGGACGCAGACCTGGCAGATGCACTGGTCGGGGACGGCGACCAAGGCGAAGCCGTGCGCGTGCGGCGCGGCGAGCGGGTCATCGACGCGGAGTGCACCTGCGGAGTGGCCCGGTGCGCGCACGCGGTGGCTGTAGTGCTGCATCTGCAGCGCCAGGCGCGCCAGGCGGCCGCGGATCAAGGGGAACGCGACGGCGTGCTCGCGGCGCTGCGCGACCGGCTGCGCGCCTCGCAGTCTCCGGGAGAAGTCGCACCGCGCGCGCTGCGCGATCTCGAGCGCTTGCCCGACGAGGCGGCCATCGACATGGTGGCGCTGGCGTGGCGGCAGGCGTTGCGGCCGACGGCCAACGATGTCGCGGAGTTGACGCTTGCGGCGGACCGCGCGGTGGCTGCGGTGGCCACCGAGCCCGCCAGGGCCGCCGGTTGGGCCGTGCGGCTGCTCGATGCGCTCGGCGCGGCCCGGCCGGTGTTCACTCCGCTGCCACAAGAGGCGTGCGTGCAGGTCGATCGCCTGTGTCGAACGCTGGAACTCGACGACGACCCAGTACGGACCGGTGCCTTGTTTCGGCACGCCACCGACGGCGCTCCGCAGATTGCGCCACGCGTTGCCGCGCTGTTGGGTCGGCGGTGCGCGCGCGATCCGCAGGTGGCCGATGATGTGCGCAATCGCCTGCTGAACTGGGCTGGCGCGCAGCGACAGCGGCCGTGGCGCGAGCACTCGGAACCTGGCGGGGCCGATCTGCTCGTGTCGGCGTGCACGGACGCGCTGCGGCTGGCAGGGCAGTTGCGGCAGGCCATGGCGCTCGCACTGGCCTGGCCCCCGGGCCGATCGGCATTGGTCGCCCTGTTGGGCTGCGGGCAGTCCGAGATCACCGAACACGCGACCGCGTTGTTGTCGCGCTTCGACCCGCGCGGGGCGACGTTTGGCGAAGCCGCGATCGTCGCCTTTGACCAAGCCGGCCCCAATGCATCGCGCCTGGCCCTCTGGGTGCTGGACCGTGTCGCAGACCCCGCTTGGTACCGGCGCGCGCGCTCCGCAAGCGAACCGGCCCAGTGGCCGCAGCAGCGCGATCGCTGGGTTGCCGCGGCGCTCGGCCACGACGATCCGCCCTGGCTGGCCCAGGTCCTGGCCGAGGAGGCCGACGCCGCCGTCGCGCTGCACGGCGCGGTTGAGGCCGGCCCGTTGCGAGACCGCACGGCGGAGGCCGCGATCGATCGCCTGGCCGAATTCGATCTGGATCGCGCCGTCGCAGCGTGCCAGACCCGGCTGGCGGCACTGTGCGCGGCGGCGGACCCGAGCCACAAGGTGTTGCTGGCCACGGCTGACCGGCTGTGCGCCCTTGCACGTCAGGCGGGCATGGGTGCCGCGGGCGCTGACTATGTGCGCTTGATCGCGGCAAATTCCGATGCGCGCAGGCCCGAGCAGCGCCTGTTTTCCGCGCTGATCGCCGCTGGCTGACAGCTACTCCAGTTCGTCTTCCAGCACTGGTTCGCGCATTTCGCTCGACAGGTAGATGTCGCTGAACACCCCGTCGTTGTCGAAGTCGGCGCGGGCGCGCGCGTACCACCAATCGACGTTGGGGTTGGTGACGTACTTGACCGGCGGCACTTGGGGCGACGTAGGGTCGCGGCCGATGACCAGCAATTGGAAGTTGGCTTCCTCGCCGCTCTTGTAGCCGGCGCCGAGCGCGCACCACCCCGGGTAGGCGGTCACGTCGCCCGGCTTGGTGCAGTCGATGCCCCAGGTGGTCTTCAAGGTGATCCACTCCATGAGCTTGGGGTGGAAGTCCTGGTCGGAGGCGCCGGTCGACACGTAGCGGTGGTAGGTCTGGTAGTAGTTCTCCTGCTTGATGCGGATGTCGCCGAGCATCGAGATCGCTTCTTGCACGCGCGCCCGCCGGGTGAAGCGCTTGTAGCTCTGGCCCGCGACCGTGGCGAGGATGCCGATGATGACCACGACGATCATCAGTTCAAGCAGCGTGAACCCGGCGACCTTGCCTTGGGCGCGGTGGCGCTGGAGGGGCGTGGCAGTGGACATGGCGTGCCTCTGCGACGGGTCGCGCGCTGGGGGGACCGCCGCACCGAGCATCGTGGGGCCAATGCGCCGCGGCGTCAACGTAAAAGCTGCCCGCCCTTGGATGCGCGCACCCGATTGCGCGGTTTGCCTGCGTCGGCCTACTTGCCGCTGAACGCCGCTGGGGTCTTGGACAGGGCGCGCGCTCTGGGAAACTGCGCAACCGCGGCCGACACCTCGGCCTCATGTTCGGTCATCTTGCGGTTCAAGTCGCCGAAATCGGGGGCCACTTCCACGGCCTTGAGCTGCACGGTGCCCCCTGACGCCAGGTCCATCACGAAGGGCACCACGCTCAGCCGGTTGAAGCGGTCGAAGCGCAGCAGCCCGAACCAGAGAAACCCGGCGCCCGTCTGCTTGCCGAGCTTGGCCGCAGGCGCTTTGCACAGCGGCATGGTGAAGGCGCCCACGCGCGCGCAATCCGCCAGCGCGTCGATGGTCAGGGGCGCCTCGACCTTCTTCTCCTCCTTCTTGACCTCGGCGATCTTGGCCGTCACCTTGCCGTCTTTCTTGCCCAATCGCACGACCGTACCCCACGGCAGCAGGCCCTCGCCGCGGATCTGCGCGTAGTGGGTGCCCGGAATCAGGTTCTGCGCGCGGTAGGGTGCCGCGGTCAGGCGCACGCCGTCCACGAATACCTCGACGTTGGCGCCAGCCGGCACCTCGACCTCGATGGCGTACTTGGCAGTCGCCTGCATGCGCGCGTGCAGGCCGTCGAAAAGCTCGAGCAGGGCCTTGTCTTGCTTTCTGCGGTCGATGACCAGCGTCGGTTCGATGGCGATGCCGAGTTCGAACCAGTGCGTCGCCTCGCCTGCACCCTGACCGGCGTAGTGCGCACAGACGCCAGCGCGCATGTAGGCGTCGGCGAGGTTGCTGTAATTGACCAGTTCCAGATAAGCCTTTTCGTACAGGGCCACCGCGTTGCGCAGCTTGTCCAACGCGTCGGCGTGCTTGGCTTCCGTTTGCAGGTTGATGCCCTCCTGCCGCACCGCGTCCGCCGCGTCGATGCGCTTGCTCGACAGCGACGGCTTCGGCGCGTTTTTCTTAGGGTCCACCTTGTCGGGCACCTTGTCGCGGTCGCTGACCAGGTCGAACACCCCCGAGGCCGACAACTGATCTTGCGCCGCCTTGAGCACGCGGCGCTCCTGCGCGGGTTTGGGCTCGCCCAAGGTGGACGGGGGCACGATCATTAGCTTGGGTTTGGCACCAGGTTCGGCCGTAGTGGCCTCGGTCGCGAGGCCGGGCCGGGCGAGCACGGTGGCGAACAGCGCGACGGCGGCGGCGTTCTTGGGGGGGAGTTTCATGTGCAGTCCAGGGTTGGGTGCGATTGCCGCAACTTCGCGGGCGCGGTAGGGTAGAAAGGGCAACCGCGATGTCAAGGCCCGCCAGGGCCTGTCGGTGAAACGCCAGAATCGCCAGATTCTGGCCGACAGGCTCTCAGAGGGTGTTTATGTTTGAAACGCCTGCTACGCGTAACCATGCATCCCGACATGCTTTGTTGTCGGTCGCCAGGCTCCCTGCGGCGTAGCTTGAGGCTACGCCTCAGTCGCCTGACAACCTCCGCCTCGCCTGTCGGGCGCCTGATTCCGCTCACGACGGCAATCAAACATAAACACCCTCTCAGAGGGCGTTTACACATCAAACGCCTGCTGCGCGGAACCATGCACTCCCTCATGCAGGGTCCGACAGGCTCCTGGCGCTTGAAATCGGCAGCGAGGCCCCGGACACTACGACCCCCTTCGCAGAGGCCCGTCATGCAACGCATCAAGGTCGCCGTCGTCCAGACCCGTTCGACCGAGGACATCGCTCGCAACCTGCAACGCGCCGCTGAGCTCGTTCGCGCCGCCGCCGCCGATGGCGCCCAGTTCATTGCGCTGCCGGAGAACGTGGCGTTTTTGCGCATCGCGACGCCCGACAACTTCGGCGAGCCCCTCGATGGGCCCATCGTGTCGCATTTTTCGAGTTTGGCGCGCCAGACCGGAGCCGCCATCCTCCTGGGAAGCTACCAGGAGGCGACCGCCGAGGTGCACCGGGTCCACAACACCAGCGTGCTCGTCGGTCCCGATGGCGCCATCGTGCAGACCTACCGCAAGATCCACCTGTTCGACATCGACATTCCAGGCCAGGTCAGCTTTCGCGAATCCGAGCACGTGGCGGCGGGCGGCGAGGCGGTCCACGCCGACCTTTTCGGCACCCGCTTCGGCTTGTCGATCTGCTACGACCTGCGTTTCCCAGAACTGTATCGGCAGTTGCGGGCGGCCGGATGCGAGGTGCTGTGCGTGCCAGCCGCCTTCACGCTGCAAACCGGCAAGGACCACTGGGAGGTGCTCTTGCGCGCCCGCGCCATCGAGAACCAGTGTTGGTTGCTGGCGCCCGGGCAGTGGGGCCACCACGGCGGGCCGCGGCACAGCTACGGGCACTCGATGGTCATCGACCCGTGGGGACACGTCGTCGCGCGGTGCTCGGACGGCGAAGGCTGGGTCACGGCCTGGATCGACCCGGAAATCGTCGCGAACGTCCGGCGCAATCTACCGTGCCAACAGCATCGGCGATTGTAGTCCGCGGCAAGGACTCAACCGCCTTTCTCCGCCAAGGACTTGAGCGAGGCGAGGCCCTTTTCGAAATCGCCGCCGACCATCTTGTCCATGTCCATGACCACGCACATTGCCTTGGCCATCAGGCCCTCGTTCTTGCCGCGCATGGTCCAGGTGATCTTGGTGACGTCGCCGGCCTGCGCGAAGGTGAAAACCGTCGTGTTGGTGGCCGTCCACGGCTCGATGAACTCGAGCTTGATGTGCAGGCTCTTTGCCGGATCGACCGCGGTCACTGTCATGCGGCCCTTGCCGACCTCGCTGTTGCCCGACCACTCGTAGACGGCGCCGACGCCGGAACTCGGTCCGGAGAACGTCCGCTTCATCGCCGGATCCATCTTTTCCCACGGCGACCATTTTTCCCAGGCGTGGAAATCGGCGATGAGCGCCGCCACCCGGTCGGCCGGCGCCTTGATGTCCGTCGAGCGCTGGACGGCGAAGTCCTCGGGCTGCATGGCCGCGTAGCCCAGGAAGCCGACGACGACGACGGCGAAGACGATTGCGATTTTCTTCCACATGTGGACCTCCGCGGATGAGCCGCCAGATGGTCGCCCCTGCCCCAGAGCGCCGCATCCAGGGTCGGTCAGTTTGCAACGCATGTAAAGCGCAACCCGGTGCCGTCCCGCAGCATCGCGTTCTTGACCGTTCTGCCACCCTTGGGGATACTGCGCCGACGCGCCAGCCCGCCCACCTGGACGAGGCGCCGCCGAGGTCACGATGGTCGGTTTTGCCCGCATGTTTTGCCCTCTCGACAGCGGCCGGCGCCGCTTGGTCGTCCGCGCGCTGCGCCTGGCGGCCTGGGGCGCACTGGCCGCTGGCTGCGTCGAGGAAGCCACGGTGACGCTGCCCGCCATCACCAACGAAGTGCGCAACCGCTCTGTGCGCGTCGACGCCAGCAAGTTGGTCACGACCGCTGGCACGCTCGTGGACATTGCCAGCCTCAAGCCGGGACAGCTGGTGGACTACACCGCAGACTGCCGCGCGGCCAACTGCGCAGAGTTCAAGCCCGCCAAGACCGACGGTGTCAAGGTGGCGAGCATGATGAGCGTCGGCGGCACGGCCAAGGCGGTCATCCCGACCGACGAGTCGAATCCGGCGCTCTTTACCCAGAGCGTCAAGAGCTTGTACGCCGAGACCATGCGCATCCCGACCGGCTATGGCTGCAAGGCCATGATGCAAGGGCTGTTCCCCGACCGGACCAAGGACGTCAACGCCATCGAGAACTACAAGCTGGAGGCCTTGGACGCCCTGATCCAGGCCACGCGCGAGGTCAACGCCTTTCCTGTTTGGACCGTCGGCTACGATCTGGGCACCGCAGGCAAGGGTTGCGTGTACGAAAACGGTGATGTCAAAGGCGAGCCGATTCAGGACGTCGCCAAGTGGGCCAAGGCCGCCGCGCGCATCGCCCACTGGTACGATTTCGACCTGCCGGCCAAGAAGAAGGACCCCAAGGGGCCGGACCCGCTCTGCGTCGACCCCAAGATCACCAGCAAGCCTTGGTATTGCTCGCACACCATCGTCAACATCGAATTCCTGCGCGACCCGTTTGGCGCGGGCGGCTACAAGAAGGAGAACAAGCAGGCCTGGCTCGATGCCTACAAGGCCTTTGCCTTGGAAATGCGCCTGCCCGGCAACTTTGCGCTGCCGCAGAACGATGTGCGGATCATCGCGCCATCGGTCGTCATCAAAAGCGACCTGGAAGTCCAGGACCCGACGAGCCCGAACCGCTCGCCGATCTTTGACTTCATCGACCGGGTGGTCGCCGGCGAGAAAGACGCTCAGGGCAAGGTGCAACCGTTGCCGCTGTCGGCGTTGTCCCTTGAAATCGAGGCCAGCACGCCGAGCGAGGCGCGCCAGATCGTCAACCGCGTGGCTGAGTACGCGGCGTCCAAGGGGCTCAAACACGAGAAGGGCCTGTTCGGCTCCGACGGCACGGCTGCCATCCCGATCTGGGTGATGGACCTCAAGATCAAGGCGCTGCCGACCGCGGTCGCACCGCTCGCCGACCCCAAAAGCACCAGCTACGACCTGCAGCGCTTGGCGGCTTGGCGCGGTGGGTTCATCACTGCCACCAAGATGCTGTGGCAGGGCTTGGTGAGCGACGCGACCATCGGCAGTGTGGTGCGGGTGCCAACCGTGGACCCGGCGGTCGCCGACACCATCACGCTGGCCCAGAATGCCCGCGAAAGCGACTACCTGTGGTACTCGCAGGCCAAGATCCAGTCGGGCGCCCTCAAGCCGTCGGCGTGGCCAGGGTTCTGGTTCCATCGCGACCACATGGGCGGCGAGCAGTTGGTGTCCGTGCAGCACGGCCCCGACGCGCTCGGCATCTCCAGCAAGCAGTCGACCGACCAGGACGCGGGCATCGTGGCCATGGCGACGCGGACGTCGTGCGTCGGAGTCAACAAGGAACCGATTGCGTGCGTCGCCGATGCCAGCGACACGCCCACAAACGCGACCTTTTACACCAAGGGCAAGAAGAACATCCTGCGCATCCTGGTCACCGACTTCCAGAACGAGCTGCGCTCGGGCAAAGAGGTGCTCGAGCACAAGCTGCGCGTGCAGGTCGACGGGCTGCCGGCTGACGCCAAGGTCGCGGGCTTCAAGGTCGGCTGGATCGACGGCACGGCGGCGACCTGGACCGAAATCCTGTACCGCGAACAGGGCTTTGCCGATATCACCAATGGATCGCTGAGCTTTACCCGGCTGGTGCCCGTGCCGTCGGTCCAGTACTTCGAGCTCTATTTCTGATCTGCCAGCGCCGCGGCTGCGGCGGACCCGGCGACCCCGCTTCGTCCCCGGTCGTCGGGGTTCGCGCGGCTGGCCGTCGCCGACCGTCAAGGCGCCGGCCGCCACGGAACGTCTGATGACTGCTTCTGTTTTCCTGCTATTGCCGGTCCAGGCCCAGGCCGCGGCCCCTCTGGAATGGGCCGGCCTCGCCGCCGCCGCCGTGCTGGCGTTGGTGGTGGCCTGGGTCGCATGGAAGGTGCTCGGCCAGCCGCCCACCAGCCGGCCCCAGCGCCCACTGGCCGATGAGGCCACACGGCGCGAACTCGCCGATGCGCCGACGGCGCGGGCGCGCAGCGACGCAGACCTCGCGCGCGACCACGAACGGCTTTTCCTGCGGGCCGGGCTGGCCAAGACGCGGACCGAGGGATTCATCGGCCGCATCGGCCAGTTGTTTGGAAGTCGGGCGCTGGACGCGGCGCTGGTCGACGAGATCGAGGAAGTGTTGCTGCGCGCGGATCTGGGAGCGCGCACGGTCAAGAAACTGCTCGACGATCTGCGCGCTGCGGTGCACAAGGGCCAGCCGGCCGAGCCCGCCGCCCTGTGGGCCAGCCTGCGCCGACACGCCGACCACATCCTGGCGGCGGCAGGCCCCTCTGTGCTCGACCTGGACGCCGGCCATGGTCCGGCCGTGCTGATGGTCGTCGGGGTCAACGGCAGCGGCAAGACCACGACCATCGGCAAGCTGGCCCACCGCTTCGCGGGCCAGGGACGCAAGGTCCTGGTGGCGGCCGGCGACACCTTCCGCGCCGCGGCGGTCGATCAGCTTGAGGTGTGGTGTCAGCGCGCGGGCGTACCATTGCACCGCGGCAAGGATCAGGCCGATCCGGCAAGCGTGTGCTTTTCGGCGATCGAGCGCGGCAAGGCCGAGGGTTTTGATCTGGTCATCGTCGACACGGCGGGGCGGCTGCACACCAATCACAACCTGATGGAAGAGTTGAAGAAAGTTGGCAGGGTCGTGGGCAAGGCCCACGCGGGGGCGCCCCACGAGGTGCTGCTGGTCCTGGACGCCACCATGGGCCAGAACGCCGTCAAGCAGGCCGAGCTTTTCAAAGAGGCGGTGGCCGTGACCGGCATCGCGCTCACCAAGCTCGACGGAACAGCCAAGGGCGGCGTGGTGTTGGCGATCGCCGAATCGATGGCCCTGCCGGTCAAGCTGGTCGGCGTTGGCGAAAAGATGCAGGATCTTCGCGAGTTCGACGCACAGCTATTCCTCGACGAGCTTTTCGAGGGGACGCCCGGAGTGGGCCGTGACTGAATGGAGCCGGTGCGCACGGCGCGGCTGCGCCTGTCTGGCCCTTGCGGTGTGCTTGCTTGCCCGGGACGGCTGGGCCGCCCCCGCGGTGGGTTCGGACACCTGCCCCGCGCGGTTGCGGTGGACCAATGCGACCGCAGGCGCGATCACCTTGGACGTGGAGGGGGTCGGGCCGCGCCGCGTCGACGCGGGGGCGACCGCGGCGCTGTGCCGGCCTGCCGGGCCGACCGGGTATCTGGTGCAGGGCGCCGATTGGCAGTTTCGGGGGACTGTGGACGCGGCGGCAGGCGATGTGCGGTCCGTTGTGTTGCGGGCTCCAGGGGGAACGCTTTCGGTGCACAACCGCAGCGAGGAGCCGCAGGCCATCGCCATCGACGGCGCGCCCCCTGCCAATTTGGGCCCGAGCGAGTCCAAATCCTTTGGGCCGCTTGCCGCGGGAGAACACCGTGTCGTCGCCCGGTCGCTGCGCAGCGCGGCCCACCATGGTGCCGTCGTTTTGGTGGCGGCCGGTCGCCAGGCGGTCGCCGTGATTCCCGCGCCCCGCAGCAAACTCAGGTTGCGCAACCCGCTGGACGAGCCGTCACGGGTGTTGGTCGACGGTCAACCCTTCGGCCAGGTCGGGCCTAGAGCGGAGCTGTGGGTGGTCGGCGTGGGTCCAGGTGGCCACGCGGTGCGCTGGCAGGGCGATACCTCGGGCCGGATCGCCGACGAAACCTGGCTGGCGGACGACCCCGCAGCGCGGCGCTCGGGGGCCATCGCTTTGCAGGTGCGCAACCGTACCGGCGAGGACCTGACCTTGCCGCGCGAGCTCGCGCATGTGGGCGCGGTGCTGCCCGCCGGCGCGACGCCGACCTGGTCGCTGGTGCGCGGCGATTATCGGCTGCACGCGACCGGCGTCGATTCTGGGCTGGACTATGGATTCGACGTGCGCGCCGATGCCGCCGCTGCCCAGTCGTGGCGCATCGATCGGCCGACTGCCACCCTGCGGGTCGTCAACCGCGCGGGTGAACCGGCGGTTGTCAGCGTCCATGGCGCACGCGTCGCCAGCCTCGGCCATGGCCGAGAAACCTTGCTGCGCGTGCCGGCCGGGCGTCTGCAACTGCGCGCCACGCTGGCTGGCCGCCCCGAACCGCACACCGCTGGCGCGATGCTGCTCGGCGGCGAGCAAGGCCTTTGGACCATCTCTGCGCGCGACACCCACGTCGTCGTCGCCAATCAGTGGCCGGAGCCTCTGGACGTGCGCCTCGATGGACGCCGCGCCGCGGTGGTGGCGGCAGGCGGCGACGTGCGGCTGCCGGTGCAGCCCGGTCGGCACACCGTGCAGGTCTTCCAGCACCGCTTGGGATGGCGGGAATCGGTCCAACTGGTGGTGCGCGATGGCGACCGGCTTGCCGCCGTGTTTCGCCCGCCTGGCGCGGCCGTCGCCATCGACAACCGGCGGGCGGCGGTGCCGGCGACCCTGGCCGTCGACGGCGCGGCCATTCGCGTCGCAGCAGGCGAACGGGCCAGCTTGCCCGTGGCGGCCGGGACCGTGCACGCGCAGACCGAATCGGCCGAAGGGGTACGTGAGCGCAGCGACCGGGCAGCGGCGCCGACCCAGCAATTGTCGTTGCCTCCGCCGCCGCTGCGCCGCGTGCAGTTGACCGTGGTCGGCGCCAAGGACCGTTCGGTGTCCGTGCAGTGGAACGACGGCGCCCCGCGCTCGCTGGGCCCGGACCAGCGCTGGGTGGTGGGCGAGGTGGCCGCGGACCGCCATGTCGTCACGGTCATCGACGGCGCCCGGGTCGTGCGCAAGCTCGTCGCGATCGACGGGCGGCGCGCGGCGGTGGAACTGCGCATCGGTGGGCGCTGACGCGGTCCAGGGTTCGTTGTCCGACCGGATCGCGGTGTCGCCCGCCTCTGCAAAAAAAACGACGGCCGGCGGACCAGCGACGCCATGCGCCCCGATCCGCCGGCCGCGCACGCGCGCGGTGCCTGCGCTACTTGACCACGATCTTGCCCTTCATGCCCATCGATGCGTGCGGAGAGCACGAAGTAGTAGGTGCCGGCCTTGTCGAACTTGACCGTCGCCGTGGCGCCAAAGCCGACGTCAATGATCGCGCCCGCCTTCTTGGTCGGCAACCCGGCGGTGTAGGCAGCCTCGTCCACCTCGATGGCATTGTGGTTGCTGCCCGTCGTGAACTTGACGCTGTCGCCGACGGCGATCGATGTCTCGGCGGGGTCGAAGGTGTTGGCGCCGGTGGTCTTGACCTCTTTGGTCACCGGCGCGGTCACCGCTGGACCGCAGGGGTCGCCGGCCTTGCCCGGGATGCCGCCGTGCGGGCAGTGGGTCTTGGCGCTGGGGGCGTCCGTTCCTGCGACGCCCAGGTGGTAGATGCGACACTGCAACGTGTCGCCCGCGGCGTCGTTGGCCTTGCCGTCCTTCTTGGCCGTCGCCGCGGCCGCGAGGCACGCCGCGTTGTCTGCGAAGATCTTGTTGTCGGCGGTGCAGTTGGCCACCGCGAGGTGACAGTAGTTCTCGGCCCACGTCCCGCAGACGTTGTCGCCCGATTTGCCAGCGTGGGAGCAGTGGGTCTTGGGATCGTCCTTGGCGGCGCCGGCGTGGTAGGTGCGGCAGCCGACCGAGTTGACCGTCTTGTCGTCGGCCGTGCCGACGGGCAGCTTGCCCTGCGTCTTGCAGTAGGTGACGCACTCGGCCTCGTCCTTGTACTGGGCGTTTTCGCCCGTGCAGTGCATGGCAACGACTTTGCAGTAGTTTTCGCAGGTCGGTGCGGTCGGCGCGGCGGCGGCGCACGGCGTGCCCACGGCCGGCGCGACCTTGCCGTGCGGGCAGTGGATCTTGGCGTTGGCCTCGTCGGTGCCCGCGACGCCTAGGTGGTAGATGCGGCACTGCACGCTGTCGCCGCCAGCGTCGTTGGGCTTGCCGCCGTCCTTGAGTTCCTTGCACTTGGTCAGGCAGGTGCTGGTGTCGACGTCCATGTCCTGCTTGGCGGCGAGGCAGCTCTTGTCTACGAGGTGGCAGTAGTTGTCGCACCAGGTGCCGCACGCGTTGCCGCCCGACTTGCCGGCGTGGCTGCAGTGCGTCTTGGGGTCATCCTTGGCCGCGCCCGCGTGGTAGGTGCGGCAGCCGATGGTGTTGCCCGCCTTGTCGTCGGCCGTGCCGGCCGGCAGCTTGCCCAGGCCCTTGCAGTAGTTGTTGCACTCCGCCTCGTCCTTGTACTGGGCGTTGTCGCCGGTGCAGTGGGCGACTACGACCTTGCAGTACGCTTGGCAGGACGGTGCGGCGGCGACGACGTCCAGGCCAGCATCGACTCCGGTGTCCAGCCCCGTGTCGGCCACCCCAGTGTCTGCCACGGCATCGGTGACCGTGCCGTCGGCGGTGCCGCCACCATCGCCCCCCCCGTTTCGCCGCCCGCGGCCGTGTCGCCACCGGTTGCGCTGTCGGCGCCCGCCTTGGTCTCGCTCGACGACCCGTCGCCGGTTGCCCCCGCGTCGGAGGTGGTGGCCGCGTCGGCGGCGGGTTTGGCGTCTTCGCCGCATGCCGCGAGCGCGAGGCCCGCGACGGTCGCGTACAAAACTGGGCGGCGCAGCGCCGCCCCCATCCGGATGTTCATGAACATTGCCCCCAAAGGCCCGTAGGCCTCGCCCAGCGCACTGCAGTGCCGCTTGCAGTCCCGGCGCGCCCCATTGCGCAGTCCGTCGCGGGGTGCTTCGCGCAACGCGCGAAAATACCGCCAGAACTCAGCGGACCCGCAAGCGGCGCGCAAGATAGTCACGCCGGCCGCCGTGTCAAGCGAATCGGCGCAGTTTTCCTTTACGAATACGGACAGCCAGGGTCGCTGGGAATGGCAGATGCGCGGGCGTTGTTGTCGCGCCTGTCGAGCGGCTTGCCGGGCGAGCCCGCCAGGGTTGCGCGGCGACGCACCTGCAACGACAATCGCCGGCCCGCGCGGCCGACTCGGCCCCCCAACGCAGCGAGCCCAACATGTGCGGCATCATCGGTTACGTCGGCCCTCAACAGGCTGCCCCCATCCTGGTCGAAGGACTGCGGCGCCTCGAATACCGTGGCTACGATTCGGCCGGGCTCGCCCTGGTCAACGGCGACATCCATTTGCGCCGCGCGGTGGGAAAGCTGCGCAACCTCGACCAGTTGCTGGCGACCCAGCCAGTGCTCGGCGACCTGGGAATCGGCCACACACGCTGGGCCACCCACGGCCGGCCGACCGAGGAGAACGCCCACCCGCACGTGGTCGGCCAGGTGGCGGTGGTCCACAACGGCATCATCGAGAACCACTTGGAGCTCAAGAACGAGCTGCGCGAGAAAGGCCGCCGGTTCGCCAGCGAGACCGACACCGAGGTGTTCTCGCACCTCATCGACGAAGAACTGCAACACGGCGCCGAGTTGAGCGAGGCTGTGCGGCTGGCGGCCCTGCGCGTTCGCGGCGCCTACGCCATCGCCGTCGTGCACGCGGGCGAGCCGGACAAGGTGGTGGTGGCCAAGCAGCAGTCACCGCTCATCCTGGGCCTGGGCGAGGGCGAGAACTTTGTGGCGTCGGACATCCCCGCCGTCATCAGCCATACCCGCAACGTGGTCTACCTCGAGGACGGCGACCTGGCCGTGGTCACGCGCCAAGGCCACGCGATCCGGCGGGTCCAGTCGGGCGATGTGGTCGTGCGGCCGTCCGCGCACATCGCCTGGAGCGCGGTCGCGGCGGAGAAGGGCGGCTACAAGCACTTCATGCTCAAGGAGATCCACGAGCAGTCGCGGGCCATCGCCGACACCATGCGCGGCCGGGCGTCGCTGGAGCAGGGCGACGTGTTCTTTGAGGAGCTGCGCTTCGGCGCGGCGGACCTGCAGGATTTGCGGCGCATCGTCATTGTGGCGTGCGGCACCTCGTGGCACGCGGGACTGGTTGGCAAGCACTACATCGAGCAGGCGACGCGCATTGCCGTGGAGGTGGAACTGGCGAGCGAGTTCCGTTACCGCGACCCGGTTGTGGACTGCCACACCCTGGTCGTGGCGATCTCGCAGTCGGGCGAGACCGCCGACACGCTGGCCGCCGTGCAGGAGGCCAAGGCCCGCGGCGCCCGCACCGCGGCCATCTGCAACGTCATCGGCAGCACCATCGCCCGCACCGCCGGCGAGGTCGTCTATACCCACGCCGGCCCGGAGATCGGCGTGGCTTCGACCAAGGCCTTCACGACGCAAATGGTGGCGCTGTACCTGCTGGCGATCTACCTCGGCCGGCGCCTGGAGCGGCTGACGACCGATCAGGCCCGCGAATTGTTGGGCACGCTTTTGCAGGTTCCCAACGAGGTGGACAAGGCGATCGCGCTCAACTGGCACGTGCGCGACGTGGCGCGGCGGCATTCCGGGGCCCACTCCTCGCTCTACCTCGGCCGTGGCCTGCTGCACCCGATTGCCCTGGAAGGCGCACTGAAACTGAAGGAAATCAGCTATATCCACGCAGAAGGGTACGCCGCGGGTGAGATGAAGCACGGGCCGATCGCGCTCATCGACGAGCAGACACCGACGGTCATCATGGCGCCCCGCGGGCCGACCTACGAAAAGACGCTATCGAACCTGCAGGAGATTCTGGCACGCCGCGGCAAGGTGATCGCGGTCGGCGACGCGACCGACGACGAGCTGCGGGCGACGGTGCACGATTTTCTGGCGCTGCCGCCGACGGCGCCGTGGGCCGCGCCTATCGTGGCGGTGGTGCCGCTGCAGCTGCTGGCCTACCACATCGCCGACCTGAAAGGCACCGATGTGGATCAGCCGCGCAACCTCGCCAAGTCGGTCACCGTCGAGTAGCCGCGCCATCATCGATCCGACCTGCAAGCCGCCAGAATGGCCTCGGCGTCTGGGTCGGACAGCCGGCCGGTGCGATGCAGGACGCACGCCAGGACGGCGCTGCAGCGGGCGTGGACATCGGCCGCTCCCGCCGTGGCCTGCAACGCATCGAAATGGCGACGCAGCGTGGCCGCGTCCCCGCGGCGGACGGCGCCGGTCAGTCCGGCGATGGCGGGCTCATCGGCAGCAAGCCGGGCCACGCGATCCACGGCCGTCCGGGCCAGGTGGAGAAGCCCGGCGCGCAGGGTGGACACATCGAGCCCGGCGTCGGCGACCGCCGCCTCTGCGAGCGTCTGCAGGGCCACCCAGTCGTTCGCAACCAGTGCCGCAGCCGCATGGTACGCCGGCCGCGCGGCGTCTGGCACTTCGGTCGGCAGGCCGCCCAACGCGCGAGCCAGTTCGCGCGCCGCCGCGACCGCTTCGGGCTCGCCCGCCAGCGCGAACAGCGCACCGCACAACGGGCTGGGATCGGCCGGCCCGGCGACTGCGGCCAACGGGTGCATGTTGCCCACGGCGCAGTCGTCGGGCACCGCAGCCCGCAGCAGATCGCCCGGCATGGCTCCGGCCGTGTGAAGCCAGACGTCAGCGCGCACCCCAGCGTCGCTGGCCGCGTGGGTCGCCGCAACAATCGCGCGATCGGGCACGCAGACCACGGCGAGGTCGAACCTGGCCCGCGGCCAACCGACCACCACCTCGCAGCCGTGCGCGGCGAGGTCCACGCTAGCGGGGCGCCGCACGGCGACAGAGACCGCCCACCCGGCGCGAGCTGCATCCGCCGCCAGGGCACTGCCCAGTTGGCCAGCGCCGACCACCAGAACGCGGCGTGCCGTCACGGCGCGGCGGCCTCGCGGTAGAGTCCACGCTCGCGGATCGCGCAGCCCACGGCGTCGGGCACCCAGCCGGCGACGGACTCGCCCTTGGCCAACCGCGCGCGCAACTCGCTCGAGCGCACGTCGGGCAGGGCGATCGGCAAGACCTGGTAGGGGCAGGTGGCCGGAACTGCGAAGCCGCCGCGCAGCAAGAGGAGCGGTGGCGCCAGGCGGGCAAGGTCGTCAAACCGGTGCCACCGATGCACTTCGGCCAGGATGTCGCTGCCGACCATCAGGCGAAAGGCGTGGTCCGGGTAGCGCAGCCCGAGGTCCCGGACCAGGTCGATGGTGCGACCGGTGCCGCCGCGCTCGTCGTCGCGCACCTGCACCCGGTCGCCGAGGACCGCGAAGCCGATGCGGCACAACTGCAGGCGGGTCTCGAAATCGACGCCTATCGCCTTGTCGAGCGCGTGCCGCCACACCGGCAACACCCACACAGCGTCGACCGCGGCCGCCTGCGCGACGTAGGTTGCGGCCAATACGTGTCCTGCGTGGACCGGATTGAAGCTGCCACCGAAAATCGCGATGGTCGCCATCGCCTAGGCCAGCGGCCCGGCCGCGCGCGGGTACAGCAACTGGGGCTGCGCCCGCCTGGCAAAGGCATCCTGCCCCTGCGCAAAGTCGTCCGTGGCCTCGTCCAGGCCCCCGCCGCGGTCGAGCACCGTGCGGCAGTGCGGACCGCCCATCAGCAGGTCGATGGCCAGACGGTCGGCGACGAACTCGTAGATCTCGGTGCGCCACTGGAAAAGCGCGGGATTCTGGGCCCGCATCGCGGCGATGAGCGCGACCCCCGCACGGACCGCGGCAAACGCGCGGCGATCGCTGACCTCGACGGCAACACCCTGGCAGACCTGGCGCGCGAACTTCTGGAACGTGGGCTCAAAGGCCATGGGCCGCACCGACAGCCCTGCGACGTCCATGGCTTCGAGGTCGCGGCACAGCCGGCGGGCATCGATCCACGGCGCGCCGACCAACTCGAACGGCCGGGTGGTGCCGCGGCCCTCGGACAGCAGCGTGCCCTCGACGAGGCAGCCGCCGGGATAGACGATGGCCGTTTGCACCGTCGGCATGTTTGGGCTCGGCGCATACCAGGGCGAGCCGTCAGGCCCCCAGTCCAACTCGTCAAAGTAGCAGGCCGGGTCCCAGTCCTGGCACGCCACGATCCGCACCGCGGCCTGCGGCAATGCCGCCTCGGCGACGTAGAGGCGCGCGATTTCGCCCATGGTCAGGCCGTGGCGCTGCGGCAAGTCCAGCCAACTGACGAACGATTTGAAGCGCGGGTCGACGCGGTTGCCCTCGACCTGCTCGCCGCCCAGCGGATTGGGTCGGTCGAGCACCCAGACCGGGACGCCGCGCGCCACGCAGGTGTCGATCGCCATGCACAGCGTTGCAAAATAGGTGTAGTAGCGACTGCCGACGTCCTGCACGTCGAATACCAGCGCGTCCACGCCGTCGAGCGCCTGTGGCTGTAGCGTCAGCGTGTCGACCGTGCGGCCGTACAACGTGTCGACGGGCAGGCCGAAGATCGGGTCGGGGCCCCCCTCGACGCCGACGAGGTCCTGGGCCGTGGACCACAGACCGTGCTCAGGGCCGTATAGGCGCACGACCGCCACGCCCGCTGCGCGCAGCGCATCGACCAGGTGCACCCGACGACCTCTGGACCGCACCAGGGAGGCCGGATTGGCCACCACGCCGACCCGCAGTCCGCGCAGTGCCGCGGCGCCGCCCTCGCACAACACCTCAGCCCCAGTGCGCACCATCGCCGTGCCTGCCCCTTTGTGCAGCGATCAGTTCTTGCCGCCCTTCTCGCCGGGCTCGGGAAAACGCAGCAGCCGCAATTCGCCCTCGCCGTCGACCTTGTACACCTCGATCTCCTTGACGTTGGCGAGGTTGACCCACAGCGTCGCGTCCTTGTCGCGGTCGTTTCGCAGGGCGATGAAGTTGTTGTGGACACCTTCGACGATGCCGATGACGCTGGTGTCCTCGTCGTCGAATTGCACGACCCACACTTTCTGGCCGATGAGTTTTTCCATGGGGCCTTTTTCGGGTTCCTTGGGCGAAACGCGGCGCATCCTACACCAGAGCCGACAACGGGCAAACGGTCACGGCAGCGCTGGCCCGTCCGCGGCGACCGGCTGCAGGCGCACGACACCGCGCGAGACCTCGCTCGCGGCGTCGGTGAACACCCGATCCTTTTCGCTGCCATCGCCGACCACGGCCACCGCGAACGGCGTGGCGCGCAGCGCTTGCATGTCGAGCAGCGCGGAACCTGCACCTTCGGCGGCGTGGACCTCGCCCATCGATTCGCCGAGCGCGAGCAGCGACAGTCGGTAGGCGCTTTCGGCCCACGACCGGCGCGGCACGAACGCCGACAACTTCTGGGCCCCGCCCTTGCCCGCCAGCGCCCGCACATCGGCGACGAACGCATCGAGCGCCGTAAATTCAGGCAGCTCTGGGTCGCCAGGAACGCTCGTCTGCGGCGGACCCTCGGTCCACGCCACCGCATAGGGTTGGTCCGGCCGCGCCGGTACTTGCAGCCACTCGTATTCCGCTTCGCTCAAGGCGTTGTCGGCGATCAGGAAAAGCGGTGCGACCGGAATCGACACCAGGGGCCGGCCAAACTCCGCGAGCACCTCGACGTCGCAGCGCATCAAGAACGCGGTGACGTCGGTCAGGCTCAAACCGGTGCGCCCCAGTTGGATGCGCTTGGCCTGCAAGTCGCCGGTCGCGCGCTGCAGGACCGCCTGCCACTGGTGCAGTTCGCTCAGGCTCTGGCCGACCTGTTGCGCCACGCGGTAGCAGGCGTCGTCGTCGAGCTTGAGGGTCTCCAGGGCCGCCCGGGCTCGCCGCGCCCACGCGAGGTTGCGTTCGACGCGCTCTTGGGCCTGCAGGACGCGCACTTCGCTGTGCGACCGCACCGCCCCTTCGGCGGCGTCGACGATGCGGCGCAGGTTGTGGTGCAGGTGGCGCAGCGCGGGGGCTTGCTCGTGGCCGAGGTCGCGCGACAGTTCGACGTTGAGCACGCCCAGCGCGAGGTCGCCCTCTTGGGGTTCAATGCCGATGACGCGGCTCAAGATGGCGTAGAGTGCCTCGCCGCGCTCAGACAGCCGCAACTGGCCCTCGACCAGTTCCAGCCAGCCGCCGCGACGCAGGCTGCGCAAGACGGCCGACCGGGCATCTGCGTTGAGCCAGGCGAACTGCCGGCCAAGGGCCTCGTAGTCCCAGCGGGTGCGCTCTGACCCGGCCAGTTCGCTCAACACCGCGAGGCGCACCGCGAAATCGGCCTCGCCGAGCCGCACCAGGTCGCGCAGCAACTCGAAGTACGGCAGACCGGCGTTGGCGGCGCGCAGGGCGTCCACATCCGCCGGCCGATAGCCCTCGGCCAGCAGCGGCCCTAGCGTCTCCAGGGGCAGGTCTGCGTCCGGGTCGGATTCGGCCGTCACCAGCGCAGGGCGATTGGGGCGGGTGGCGGCTGGGGGCGTCGTGGCGACCATGGCGTGCTAGGATCGCACGGCGATCGCGGCGGTCGCAAGAGACGCGGCATGGCGACGGCGTTGCAGGGCCTGAAGATCCTTGATTTCACCACCTTGTGGCCGGGTCCGCTGGCGACGCTGCTGTTGGCCGAGCTTGGCGCAGAGGTGCTGCGCGTCGAGGCCCCGGACCGCCCGGACCTTTTGCGCTATCTGCCCCCCTTGGACAGCCGCGGCGAGGGTGCTGCGTGGTCGATGGCCAACCGCAACAAGCGCAGCCTCGTGGTCGACCTGCGCACGGCGGGCGGCCAGTCCGTGGTGCGCCAACTGGTTCACACGCACGACGTCGTGGTCGAGCAATTCCGACCCGGCGTACTCGACCGGCTCGGCGTGGGCTTCGAGGCCCTGCGCGCCGCGCAGCCGCGTCTGATTTGGTGCGCGATTACCAGCTTCGGCCAGGACGGCCCGTGGCGCGACCGGCCCGGCCACGACCTCAATTTCCTGGCCGTGTCGGGTCTGGCGTCGCACATGGGCCGACCGGGACAGGGCCCGGCGCCCTGGACCGCGCTGCCCGGCGACGTGGTCGGCGGCACCTGGCCGGCGGTCGCCGGAATCCTCGCCGCGGTCATCCAGCGCAACCGGACCGGCCTGGGACAACTGATCGACATCAGCATGGCCGACGGCGCGCTCTTCCTGAACGCCCTTGCCGTGTGCCAGGCCCTGCACGGCGGCGGCAGCCAACGACCCGGGCAAGGGGTGCTGGGCGGAGAAACCGCCTATGATCACTATAGAACCAGTGACGGCCGCTACCTTGCGGTGGGCGCGCTCGAACCCAAGTTCTGGGCCCAGTTCTGCCTGGCGCTCGGTCGGCCCGAACTGTGCGACGCCGCAGGGGGCGACCCGGCGCAAGTGTCCGCGCTCAAGGGCGCGATTGCCGACGAGGTGGCCCGCCACGACGCCGCACACTGGGACGCCGTGTTCGCCGCGATGCCGTGCTGCGTCGACGTGGTGCGCACGACCGAAGAGGCGCTGGCGTTGCCGCAGTTCGCCGCGCGCCAGGTGGTGCTGCCCAGCCCAGGCGGTCCACAGTTGCAGTCTCCTGTGCGCTTGCAGGGCCAGGAGCGGCGCACCCCGCAGCCGGCAGCGGAACCTGGTGCCGACACCGACGCGGTGCTGGGCGAGCTGGGCCTGGATCGGCGCGAAATCGAAGCGCTGCGTCACAGCGGCGCAGTCGGAGGTCCACCATGAGCGCCGAACGCCTGCATGGGTACGTGGCGGGTGCTACCGGGTTCGTCGGCCGCGCCCTGGTCGAAGACCTGTGCCGCAACGGTTGGCGCGTCACTGCGCACGTCCGGCCCGATTCCAAGCAACTGGAGGCGTTCCGGGCCGAATTCTTGGGCCTGGGCGCCCAGGTCGATGCCACGCCGTGGGAGCCAGAGGCGATGGCCAGTGCCCTGGCGCAGTTGAGCCCGAGCCACGTGTTCTGTTGCATCGGCACGACCCGCAAGCGCATGGCCCGCGATGGCGCCGACACCAACAGCTACCAGGCCATCGATTTCGGCCTGACGGCGCTGCTGGCCCGAGCGTGCGGCCAGGCCGGCGGCGTGCAGCGGTTGGTTTACCTGTCGTCGATGGGCGCAAGCCCAACCGCCCGCAGTGCCTACCTCGCGTGGCGCTGGAAGGCTGAGTGCGCCGTGCGCGCGTGCGCGGTGCCGTTCACCATCGCCCGGCCCGGCATCATCAGCGGCGCCCGCCGAGAGTCGCGCCCCGCAGAGCACGCGGCTGCGCTGGTTGCCGACGGCGTCCTGGCCATTGCTGCAGCGCTCGGCGCCAAGGCGCTGCGGGAGCGCTATCGGAGCACCGACGACCGCGCGCTGGCCGCGGCGCTGCGGCGCGTGGCCACCGATCCTGCGGCGGAGGGGCAGACGCTGGAGGCTGATCAGGTGCGCTGACGGCAGTGTCTGCCGGGTGGCCGGTGGCCGCTGCCATCTGGCAGCCAGTGCCCTCCCGTGCTACGTTTGCCAACCAGGCGGGCCGTGGGCCCGCGTTGCCAACCTGACCCGAGGGAGCGCGTTCGATGGCCACCTACAAGTGCGATGTCAAGCAACAGTTCGGCAAGTTCCACGGTTTTGCCTGGAAGGTCGGCGACCCCCAAGGCAACCCGGTGTGCAAGGACCAGGCCACCGCCAACGCTGCGGTGGACCAGGTGGTCGGGGCGCTCAAGTCCGGCGGCTTCGGCCAGGGCGACGAAGTCATCTTCCGCGACACCGCCTACGCGACGCTGCAAGAGTTGCAAGGTGTCATGCAGCGGTCGCGTTATTGATTCGGCGCAGCGGTCTGTCGACGGCATCGCCGCGTCACGGCAACTGCGGCCAGATCACCACGTCGATCGACTCGCCGGCTGCCAGGGCTGCACCGCCAGCGCTGCGGATGCCCAGCCACGTCGCCCTGCTGAACGCGAACACGTCGGCTGAACCCGCGGTCGCAACGGGCAGCACGGCAAGCTGGCCCTGTGCGGTCACGGGCACCAGGGGCACCACCTCGTCGCGCGGCCCAGTCGCGGGCAGGGGCAACGCCAGGGGCACACCGGCCAAAAGCCAACGGGTCGCGGTGGCGCCCTGCATCGCGGCCAACAGCGGCAGTGCAAAGAGCGTCGCGCAGACTGCCGCGCTCACCGGGTTGCCGGGCAGGCCGAGCACCACCTTGTCGCCGATCGTCGCGAACAGCAGCGGCTTTCCTGGCTTGATGCGGATCTTGTGAAAGTGGATTTCGGCGCCGAGTTCGCGCAGGGCCGGCGCGACCAGGTCGAGATCGCCCGCCGACACGCCGCCGCACGTGACGATGACATCGGCCGTCCGCAGCGCTGAGCTGAGGGCGCGGTGCAGTTCGTCGGCCCGGTCGGCGGCCACCGGCATGTGCACGACCTCGGCGCCGCCCTGCCGAAGGATCTCGGCCAGCGCGTAGCGGTTGCTGTCGCGGATCTGGCCGGGACCGGGCGCGGCCGTCACCGCCACCACTTCGTCGCCGGTCGGCACCACCGCGGCGCGCGGCCGGCGTGCCACCTGTACCTCGGCGTGTCCGAACGCCGCCGCCACCCCCAGGCGCGCCGCCGTGAGCACCGTGCCGGCCGCGACCACCACGCCGCCGGCCCGCACTTCGCTGCCCTGGCGCGCCACGTGCTGCCCGGGCCTGCACGGCGCATGGAGCGTGCAGGAGTCGCCGTGCAGCGTCACCTGTTCGACCGGCACCACGCTGTCGGCCTCGGGCGGCACCACGGCTCCGGTGAAAATACGCACACACGCGCCTTGCGGAAGGGGGTCCGCAAAGGGTGTCCCGGCGGCCGCGGTGCCGACGACGGGCAGGACCGCGCCCACCGCGGCGTCTGCCGCACGCAGCGCCACGCCGTCCATGGCCGATCGGTCGAAGGGCGGTTGATCGCGATCCGCGCACAGGTCGTGCGCCAGGATGTGACCCTGGGCCTGGGCGATGGGCACGGCGATCGCACCCAGCCGCGGGGCGCGCGCCAACACCTGGGTCAGCGCCTCGGCGATGGGCAAAAGGGGCGCCATCGTGGACGGACGCGCTACTGCGGCTTGAAGCAGGCGCTGTGCTGGGCGTTGCAAAAGCCGTTCATGTGGTTGATGCAGGTCGTCAGGTCATAGGGAAACGCGCACTGCGACTTCTTGGCCTGATCGGTTTCCAGCGTCAGCGTGATGCAGCCTTCATAGTACACCCAGCCGTCCTTGGCCTTGGCGCTGCCCTTCTTGAGGCAGTCGCCGATGCACTTGGCGTCGCCGCCGATGCCCTGGCAAGAAGCGTTGACGCACTTGAAGATGGCGTTGCAATCGTCGGCGCCGTCGTTGACGAAACAGGCGATGCGCTTTTCGTCGCACGTCTTGTTGATGCACTCGATCTTGTTGAGCGTCGCGCTGCACCCGGCCTTGCACTCGACCAGCGCCGCCTCCTTCTCCTTGCCGTCCTTGGTGGCGAGCACGGTGCACAACTGCTTGCACGCATTGGGCTTGTCTGGGGTTGGCGGCGGACACTTGGCGTGGCAGGCCGCCAACTGCGTGCAGTTCCAGCCGTCGGCCTTGCACGCGCCCAACTCCGTGGCGCACTTGTCGGCGATGCAGGCGGCAATCTCGTCCGCCGACCCCAGCGCGTAGCACTTCTCGGCGCCACAGGTCATCAGCGCGCCCATCTTGGAGGCCTCGGCCTTGGCGGTCGCCGGCAGGCAGGCCGAACGGCACGCGTCGTCGCCAAACGCGCAGCGCGCCGTGCAGCCGATCGACTGGGCGCAGGTGCCGGTGCCATTCCACTCGCCGCAGGCCGCCAGCGGGTCGAAGCACTTGGCGGCCAGGCAGCCAAACGTCGCCGGACCGGGCGCCACGCCCTTGCACTGCTGGGTCGCGCAGTCGCTGATGGCCTTGGCCTTGGTCTTGGTTGCCGCGGTGCCGTCCTTGGCACAACCGTCGATGCATGCCACGACGTCCTTGTCGGCCGGGCACTTGGCGAGGCAGCCCTGGATCTCCTTGCACTCCAGGTCGAGGTCCAGGTCGGGCTTGGCAGCGTTGTCGGTTGCCGTACCGGCGTCGGTCGCCCCGGAGGTCGCAGTGTCCTTGGCCGTGTCGGCGGCGGCGGGCGCGTCTGCAGCGGCGGCCTCGGCCGCGGCCGTGTCGGTGGCCGTGGTGGCGTCGCTGCCGCCCGCGGACTCGCCGCAAGCAACGGCAAGCACGGCAATGCAGAGGACGGCCAGCGCAGGGGAGGGCTGGGGGCGGCGGGCAGGGGTCATGGCGGCGGGCTCCAGAAAAGGCGCGCAAGGATAGGCCCTTGCCTGTGGGTGTCAAGGCTGCTCAGGCGGGGGCGCGATGCCCCGAACCGGCCGCGTCGGCGACCCTGCCCGAAACCGGGGGCTCGGTTTTCCATCCCGGTCGGCCGTCTTGGCCCCCCGGCGCCGGCCGGTTAGACTGCGCGACCGTCCGCGGCCAGCCCGCGACCCAGGCCCGCGCTGCCGATGCCCGAACCCGCGACCGACCCGACGCTTGACCCGGAACTCGGGTGGTCCCCCGACGAACCCGCGGTCGAGCAATTCGGCCAGACTGGCGGCGTCGCCGCACCCTTCGGTCCCGCCGAGTTCGCTTCGTCGAACGTTGCCTCGGATCCTGATCCTGTCCCTGACCCTGCGCCTGTGCCTGTGCCTGTGCCTGTCCCTGTCCCTGTGCCTGTGCCTGTGCCTGTGCCTGTCCCTGACCCTGACCCTGACCCTGTGCCTGATTCTGACCCTGTGCCTGTCCCTGACCCTGACCCTGTGCCTGATTCTGACCCTGTGCCTGTC
>VGRO01000014.1 GCA_016875335.1 Deltaproteobacteria bacterium
GCGACTGCCGCTGCCGCTGCGTCTGTGGCTGAAGCCTGAAGCCTGTGGCTGTTTGCCTGTGGCTGAGAGGCCCACTCGGCGTGTCGAATTAACCGCCGGCGCAAACCTGTCACCCTGAAGGTGCAGGTTTGCGCCGGTTTCCCCGGGAAACCTGAGTTAATTCGATCGCCAAGGATTCAGGACCTTTTTTTGGCGGTGGATCATGGCCTCGCCATCTTGCGGCGCCCGGTTTTCTTGCTGGCCTCAATCGCTCGACCGCGCCAGCGCCACCTGCTCGGCCACGGTCTGGCGCACCCGCGCGATGTCGAGTGGCTTGGCGAGGCATGGCCGGCCGGTGTCAGCGATCAACTGGTCGGCGTTCTCCGCGAAAGCGCCGCCGGTCACGAACACCACCCGCGTGGCCACGTGCGGGCAATCGGCGCGCAGGCGCCCATAGAGTTCCAGGCCGCCCAACTCGGGCATCATGGCGTCGCACAGGACCACATCGTAGTGCTCGCCCGCATCCAGGCGGCGCAGGGCGGCGAGCGGGCTGGTCTCGACCGTCACGTCGTGATCGCCCACCAGGACCCGATGCAGGATGCTGGCCACGAAGCGGTCGTCGTCGATGACCAGCACCCGACCGCGCCCGACGTGGGCGGCAACCTGTGGCGCCGCCGGGGAACGCGGCACCGTGGCCGGCGGCAACCGGATCTCGACGCCGCTGCAATCGGGTTCGCACAAGGCGTCGATCGCCCCGCCGTAGCCGCGCACGATTTCGGCGCATACCTGCACGCCCGTGTGCTGTGCGGCCCACCCGCCCGGGCTCCACGGGGCGGTCAGCAGGCGCTCCACGCCACAGGCGACTGGCGCCCGCAGACGGACCGCCACCGCGCCTCCCGCCGCGCCCACCACGATCGACAGCGGCTGTCGCTCGACGCCCAGTCGGCGCAGGTGGCCGGCGACATCGACCAGCAGGTACACGAACGCCTGGCACAGCCGCGCCGGCTCCCCGTGCACAGCGGGGGCCTCCGCCACCAACTCGTCGACGCGCGCCACTTCCTGCAGTTCGTGCTGCGCCAGGCGCAGGGCCGAGCGCACGGCGACGCCCACATCGATGGGTCGTGGCTCGGCGGTGCTCGGCATCGACACGGACCGAAAGTCGTCCATCACTGCGCGCACCCGCCGCGCCCCGCCCGCTGCCTCACTCAGCATGCCGCCGACCGCGCCCAGGTGCGCCGCGATCTCGACCAGTGCCTCGGCGAGCGCGTCCCGGTCCGCCGCGCCCCCGGAATGTCGCAGCGCCGCGCGCAGTTCCTCGACGAGGCGATGGGCGCTTGGCAACCGCTCGCAGGCCAGTTCGAGGCTGCCGAGCAGGTGCGTCAGCGGGTTGTTCAGTTCGTGCGCCAGTCCCGCGGCCACCCGGCCGAGCGTCGCCATGCGGTCGGCGGTGGCGATCTGCGCCTCGATGTTGCGGCGGTCGGTCAGGTCGTGGACGATCGTCAGTTGCGTCGGCACGCCAGCGATCGTGACCGTCAGCGAGGTCAACTCGGCCACGCCGAGCTTGCCGTCCGCGCGCTTGAGTCGCCGCTCGACCGGTGGCAACACGCCGCCGCGCCCCGCCTGCTGCAGGCGCGAATGACCGGCTGCGCGCTCGTTCTCGGCGAACAGGGTCTCGATGAGGTGGGCGACCGGCTTGCCGACGATGTCGTCGAAGCCCAGGCCGACGTAGTCCTGGAGGCGCTGATTGGCGTAGATCGAGACGCCGCGGCGGTACACCAGTACGCCGACTGGAAAGCACTCGATCAGCACGCGAAAGCTCTGGTCGTCCAGCCCCTCCAGGCCGGCGCTCAGGCTGTCGGATGCCGTCTTTTCAGCAGGCTTGGCCTCGCCTGAGGTCGCGTCGTGCGCCACGGCGGTCTCCGCGCGCAACCCCCCGTGCGCGCATGTGGGCCAGTGTATCGCGATGTGGTCCTGCTCGGCCACCCGTTGACCAATCGCCACGCTTTGCCCAGCCTACGCGCGCCCGCGTTGGCGGCGGCTTGGGGCACGATGCGCGGCAAGTTCCTGTTCAACGGCAACATCGGCTCTCCGGCCTTGCTGGCGGCGCGCGCCCGACCCTGGCTCAAGGCGCCGGGCGGCGGTCCGCCCAAGGTGCTGCTGGTGACCGCGGCGTGGGGTCAGGGCGAATACGGCGAGCAGGGTATCCGCGACGCGCTCAACGCCGCCGGCATTCCGAGCGCCTGGTCCGACGGCTACGACGCCAACATCTACAACCTGTGCGTGTGGCATGTGTGGCGCGACTACCTCGCCCGCCATCCGCGGGTGGCCGCCGTCGATGCCGAGATCCGGTCGGTCCAAGAGGCGACCCGGCGCTTCTATGTGGAGAAGACCAGCTTTCACGCGCAGCGCATCCGCCAGGCGGCGCGGTTCGCCCGCGACAAGCTCGGCGACTTCCATATCGGCCGGCTGCCGCTGGTCCAGGCCGACAGTGTGCAGGCCGTGGCGGCCATGTCGGGCCGCGACGCGCTGCATCGGGCACTGGTCCGTGAACTGGTCCACGACTTGTCCGATCTGGTGCAGAACGACGCCCGCATGATGGCGGCGCTGGCCGAAGAAGAAGCGGTGGTGGCCGCGCGCACGGGGTTGCGCGTCGACGCCGACTGGCAAGCGCAACAGCGCGTGCTCACCGACCGCATCTTGCGCGCCGACGTGGTGCTGCTGCTCGGCGGCGATCCCGACGCGCTGCTCAATTCGCTGCGCTTTTTCGACCTCGGCCCGGCGCTGCTGGAGACGCTGCGCCGCGGCGCGCTCATCGTCAGCGTGTCGGCTGGCGCCTTGGTGCTGTGCGAGCGCATGATCATCTACGACAACTACTCCGCGGATGCGGCGCGTCGCGAATTCCGCCTCTATGACCGCGGACTTGGCCTGGTGGGCGGGCTGCAGATCCTGCCGCACTGCATGGACCGCATCCACACCGACGACCCCGACAACCTCGCCTACCTGGCGCGGCGCTTCTCGAGCCACCTGTGCGTGGGCCTGAACGAAGAGAGCTTCCTGCTCGTCGACCCGGCCATCCCGCGCGCCTACAGCGTCGGCGAGCACGACGGCGTGTTCGTGTTCGGGGCCGACGGCGTCAAGTGGCGCTACGACCGCGGCGAAGTCGTGCAACTGCGCCGGTAGGTGGGCCATGACCACTGCCACGGACCGCCCGGCCCTGCCGATCGACCCGCTGCTGCCGCACGCCGTGGCGGCCCTCGCCGACCGCGGCGTCCTGGTGCTGACCGCCGAACCCGGGGCCGGCAAGACCACCCGCGTGCCCCCGGCCCTGCTTGAAGCCGACGTCTTCGCGGGCGAGTGCTGGGTCGTGCAGCCGCGGCGCATGGCGGCCGTGCTGTCGGCGCGCAGGGTCGCCCACGAGCGCGGCGAACGCTGCGGCGCCGCGGTGGGCTACACGGTGCGCCTCGACGAAAGCGTGTCGCCGGCCACGCGCTTGCGGTTCGTGACGGACGGCATCTTGGTGCGGCGCTTGCTGGCCGACCCGACCCTCGCCGGCATCGGCGCCTTGGTGTTCGACGAGTTCCACGAACGCCGCGCGGCCATGGATCTTTGTCTTGCCGTGGCGCGGCGGCTGCGCGCGACCCGTCGGCCCGACCTGCGGCTGGCGGTGATGTCGGCGACGCTCGATGCCCCGGCAGTGGCGGCCTGGCTCGGCGATGCGCCGGTCGTCGATGCCCCTGGCCGAGTTTTCCCCGTTGACATCAGCCACGATGCGCAGCTCGACAGCCGCCGCCTCGAAGACCAGGTCGCAAGCGCCATTCGCCGCGCCTTGGACCGGCATGCCGACGGCAACGTGCTGGCGTTCCTGCCCGGCGCGGGCGAGATCCGCAGGGTCCAGACCGCGCTCGGCGCGCAGCGCCTGGGCGACGTGGTGGTGGCGCCGCTGCACGGCAGTTTGCCGCTCCACGAGCAAGAGGCCGCCGTAGCGCCGAGCGCCGTGCGCAAGATCATCCTCGCCACCAACATCGCCGAAACGTCCCTGACGTTGCCGGGCGTCGTCGCCGTGGTGGACAGTGGTCTGGCGCGCAGCGCCGGGTTCGCGACATGGAGCGGCCTTGCGACCCTGCAGTTGACGCGCATCAGCCGCGCCTCGGCGACCCAGCGCGCCGGCCGGGCAGGGCGGGTGCGGCCCGGGACCTGCCACCGCCTGTACACGCGCTTTGATCACGACCAGCGGCCCGCCTTCGACACGCCGGAATTGCTGCGCACCGACCTCGCCGAACCGGCGCTGCTGCTCGCGTCTCTGCCGGCCGAGCTGCAACCAGGGCCTGAGGATGGGTTCTGGCTCGACCCGCCGCCACCGGCCGGGCTGGACCAGGCGCGGGCAGCGCTGTTGCGCATGGCAGCGATTGAGGACGCACAAGGCACTGCGCTGACCGCCGTGGGCCGCAACATGTTGCGCTGGCCCTTGCCACCGCGGCTGGCGCGGGTGGCAGTCGCCGGGGCCGAACTGGGCATCGCGACCACCGCCGCCCGCGCCGCAGGGCTGCTCGCCGAGCGAGACCTGCGCCAGGGGGGCGCGCGGTCCCCGCATTTCTCGGCGCAGGGCCACTCAGACGTCGCGCAGTTGCTACTGGACGCCGCCGCGTGCGAGCGGGGCGCCCACCCGCGCGACCGCGACCTCGACCCGGCGGGTTGGCAGGTCGCTCGGCGCGCGCTCGGGACGCTGACGCGGCTGGCGGTCTCGCCCGACCGGTCGGGCGTGGACGTGGACAGCGCGCTCGGTCTGGCGCTCTTGGCCGGCTTTGGCGACCGCCTCGCAAAGCGTCGCAGCGACGGCTCGGCCGACCTCGAACTGCCGGGCGGCGCGTCGGTGCGCATGGGCAGCGACAGCCACTGCACCTTGGCGCAATGGGTGGTCGTCGTCGACGCCGAAGAGCGCCGCGACGGCAAGCAGCGGGCCACCTGGGTGCGCATCGGCCACGGGGTCGAGCCCGAACAGGTCTTTTTGGCCCTGGCCGACCGCGTTGCCACCACGGCGGTGCTGGCCTTGGAAGGCAAGCGCGCGGTCGCGCGCGAAGAGACGCGGTGCGACGGCTTGCTGCTCGAAGCGCGGTCCATGCCGGTCCGACCTGGGCCAGACGTGGCGCAGTTGCTCGTGTCGGCGCTGCGCAAGGACGGGTTTGCTGGCGTGTTGGACCGCGATGAGACGGACACCTTGCGCCAGCGCGTGGCCTTTGCCCGGCAGGCCGGCGGCCTGGGCGAACTGCCCGCGCTGGACGACGCTGCGGTTGATCAGGCCATTTACACTGCGGCCCTGCCTTGCGTGCGCTTGGACCAGTTCGCCGCGGCCGACGTCCTGGGCCACCTGCGCGCCGCTCTTGACCAAGCGTATTCGGGCCAGGGCCTGCGCCGCTTGGAGGCCGCCGCGCCCGAGGCGATGGCGCTGCCCGGCGGGCGCAAGCTGCGCATCCACTACGAAGCCGACAAGCCACCCTGGACCCAGTCGCGCATGCAGGACTTCTTCGGTCTCGCCGACGGGCCGAAAGTGGCGTTTGGCGCGGTACCCGTCGTCCTGCACTTGCTGGCGCCCAACCAACGGCCCGTGCAGGTGACGACCGATCTGGCCGGCTTCTGGCAGCGCCACTGGCCAGCGATCCGCCGCGAGCTGTGCCGCAAGTACCCCCGGCATTTGTGGCCCGAAGATCCCGCGCACGCCGCGCCGCCGCCGCCCCATCGTCCGCGGTGAGTTCACAGGGCCGGCGACAACCCGGGACAGTCTTTCCGATTTGCCCTTGTGCAGGCCAGCGTCCTGCGGTAAAGGGCGCGCACTTTCGGGGGTGGCATGCCGGGTGGCTGCGCCGCAAACCCTGAACGATCCACAGATTCTGCTGGCGGTTGTGCCTGCGTTCTGCGGGCGCCGCCGAGATGGAGAGGGCACCATGCATCGTTTCCTCAAATCCGCAATCGCGAGCGGCGCCGCATTGGCGCTGGCGCTGACCGTCGGTTGCGCCAGCGGCGGCGGCGGCGGCGGCACCGGCACTGGCACTGGCACTGGCACTGGCAGTTCCGCAGGCAAGATGACCGTCAGCGGCCAGCTCAAGGGCGTGGCCGGCGTCAAGTACACGCACGTCGCGTTCACGGCCTCGAACGGCAAGGGCAAGGCGCCCACCCAGGTCAAGGGCGCGGTCGGCGCCGACGGCAAGTACTCCGTACAACTGGACCGCAACAAGCGCTACGTCGGCACGATCATGGCCGGCAACAAGGTGGTCGGCCAGGTGCACTTGCCCGAAACCAAGGGCGGCAAGGCCACCGGGTCGTTCATTCCGATTCCCAAGGCCAAGAAGACCGCGCTCGAAGGCGAGTTGATCATCGTCATCGTGGTCGCGGCCGACGACGGCGCCGACAAGGAGATCGGCGACGAATTCGTGCCAGAGACCAATCCGCTGACCCTGGTGGACTGGGACCTGGACGGCACCGTGGACCTGGACGACACCGACGACGACGGCGACGGTCAAGCGGATGACGTCGACACCGACGACGACGGCGATGGCATCTTGGACGCCGATGCCGACTTCGATCAGGACGGCGATGGCGAGTGCGACTGGTACGACGAAGACATCGACGGCGACGGCATCTTCAACGCGGGCGACGACGACGACGACAACGACGGCATCAAGGACGACGTCGAAGACGACGACGGCGGCGACATCGACGGCGACGGCATCCTGAACAAGGACGACACCGACGACGATGGCGACGGCTTTTTGGACAGCGAAGATGCCGACGACGACGGCGACGGCGTGCCCGACACTGTGGGCGACAGCGACGGCGACGGCAAGATGGACAAAGACGACGACGACGACGACAACGATGGCATCCCCGATGCCAGCGATCTCGACGACGACAACGACGGCATCGCCGACACCCAGGAAGACGAAGACGGCGACGCCGACGACGACGGCATTTTGGACGACGTCGACACCGACGACGACAACGACGGCGTCCCGGACGACAAAGACGATGACGCCGACGGCGACGGTCAGGACGACGAAGCCGAAGAGTGCGACGGCGACATCGACGACGACGGCATTGCCGATGCTCAAGACGAGGACGACGACAACGACGGCATCGACGACAAGGACGACGACGACGACGACGACGACGGCGAGCCCGACGCGTCGGATACGGGCTGCAAGGCCTAGTAGGCGAAACCCCAAATTCGCGTCGGGATACGGGCGCTCATGCCGCAACAAATCCTCAATCCGTTTCGCCTACTAGTAGGCGAAACCCCAAATTCGCACCGGGATACGGGCCGTGATGCCACAACAATTCCTCAATCGGTTTCGCCTACTAGCTGCTCGTTGCGTGAAGGGGGCTCGCAGCCCCCTCGCGCGCCCATGCGCGCTCACCCCCGCGGCCGGCCGCAGCCGCGGCCGGAAGTACCTCAGCCCTGTTGCGCGCCGGAACCCGGCGCGAATTTCGGGCCTGAGGTACTAGCTGCTTGTTTCGTGAAGGGGGCTCGCAGCCCCCTCGCGCGCCCATGCGCGCTCACCCCCGCGGCCGGCCACAGCTGCGGCCGGAAGTACCTCAGCCCTGTTGCGCGCCGGAACCCGGCGCGAATTTCGGGCCTGAGGTACTAGTCGGCCCCGCGCGTGAAACACACACCGCGGCCGGTCCAGGAGCATTCCTTGACCGGCCGCGGTCTTTTTGGTCCGATAGCGCCCGGAGGCGCGGCGTGTTCCCATTCTTTTCTGTTCCCCGCATGGTCCTGGCGATTGGCATGGCGGCGTCGGCGGCAGGCTTGTTGGCGCCAGCCTCGGCCTACGCGGGCCGCCGTCCCTACTTTTGGGTCTGGGACACCGAGGTCATGCCCGAGCGCGGCGTCGAGTGGGAGAGTTGGTACACCGAGCGCATCTCGTCCAAGCCGCTCGACCAAACTCAGGTGTGGACGGCGCCGGTGGTCGGCCTCACCGACCGCTTGGAGCTGGCACTGCCGGTCGAGTGGAGCTGGTGGCAAGGGTCGCAAAAGACCATCTTCGACTGGTACGGCGCAGAGTTGCGCTACCGCATCGGCGACCCCGATCCCGACGTGGCCGGTCCGTTGACCGGACTGGTGCGCCTCGCAGTCCACCGGCCCATTCGTTCGCGCAGCGAACTGCGCCTGGAGGCCAACCTGGTGGCGTCGTACCAGCCTTCGGCGCAGTGCAAGTTCACCCTCGATGCCGGCGCTGTGGCGGTCACCAGCGGTAGCGAGTCGCTGCTGAGCTATGCCGGCGGCGGGTCATGCAAAACGGTGGGCGAATTGCGCGTCGGCGCCGAGTTCTTTGGCAAGGTGCCGCTGCACTCGGCCGTCGGCGCCCAGCCGATGACGATGGCCGGTCCGAATTTCTCGTTCACTCACGGCCGGTTCTGGCTGACCGGAGGGGCACTCATCGGTGTGACCGATTCCGCTCCGGTGGCCATGCCGCGCCTCATCTGGGCCATCTCGTTCTGACGTCCGGGCCTGGCGGCCCGCCGGAGCCCACCGTGGTTCGTCCTCTGGTCCTCGTAGTTGCCTTGCTCACCTGTGCCTGCGCACTGAGTCTGGCAGGCATCTGGCGGGCGCGCGCCGCTGGCCCGACGGGGCAGGTGGCGGGTACCGTCAAGGTCACGCTCAAGGGCGTGCCCAAGGCCAATGCGGCCGGGGTCGTGCTGTACCTCGTCGGCTTTTCTGAGCCGGCGTCGGCCGCCAAGCCGCAGATGGTCATGGAGGCCAAGGGGTTCGTCCCGATGGTGCTGCCGGTCACGGCGGGGCAGACCGTGGATTTCCCGAACCGCGACACCGTGTTCCACAACGTGTTCTCGGCGTCGGCCACCAAGCCCTTCGACCTCGGCCAGTACCCGCAGGGCGAGTCCAAGTCGCGGCTTTTCAACGCACCCGGGGTGGTGGACGTCTACTGCAACATCCACCCGCAGATGGCGGCCACGATCCTGGTGCTGCCGAACCGCAAATGGGCGGTCGTTGGCAAAGACGGTCAGTTCACCATCGAGGGCGTACCGCCGGGCAAGTGGACGCTTTATGGCTACAGCCGTTTCGCCGACAAGCCGGTCAAGCGCGAGATCGAGGTTCACGCCGATGCCACCGTCCGGCTGGACCTGGCGATCGACGAGGTGCGCACCGAGACGCCACACATGAACAAATTCGGCCAACCGTACGGCAAAGGCGCGTACAAGTAGGCGGCGATGGGTTCGCTTCGCGCGCGGCTGGTGGCGGTTCTTGCGCTGGTCGCCCTGTTGGCGGTCGGCAGCTTGGTGTTTGCGGCGCGACGGCTGATGGAGGACCGCGCCGAACAGCAGGCGCGCATCGACTTCGAGTCCGCGAAGGACCAGCTCGATCGCAGTTTGTCGCTGCGCTACGAGGCGTTCCGGTCGATCAGCGACTTGAGCTACGTGCTGCCGGTGTTTCGGCAGATCGCCGCGGGCACCGACGACGCCGCCGATTTTGGCCTGGGATCCGAGCAGGGCGACGCCGACCGCACCGAGTTGCTGCACCAGAACCTCGTTGACGCCGATTGGAGCTGGGCGCGCCAGGCAGGATCGCAAGCCCTGGTCGCCGTGGCCGACGGCAAAGGGCGCCTGCTGTATTCGACCGCCGCGCCCGGCAACGTCGGCCGGTCGCTGACGCGGTTGTCCGCCGTGCATCAGGCCCTGACCGCGGACGATGCGACGCCAACTGCAGGAGGTGTCCACGACAGCGGCGCGATGGTCATCGACGGTCACGATCCGCTGCTCTTTGACGCGGGTCTGTGGCCGGCGCCGGGCGCGCCAGGGCTGCACGTCGTGCTGGTGCGCGCGACGATGCTCGGCGGCCAGCCCAAGGCGCTTTTCGTGCAGGTGGTGCGCGCCAAGGACCTGCTGGCCGACGTCGCCCTGACCAGCCGCGGCACCCATATGGCCCTGGTCAGCCCGGCCGGCAAGCACGAGGGCGACGTGCCGCGACCGGTGGCCGAGGCCGTGCTGGCGGGTCAGGACCACGTGACGCGCGCCCACATGCACGAAGGTCGGCGCTGGCTGGCCTACAAGCACCTGCTGCGCGACATCGAGGGCCGCCAGACCATCGGCCAATTGGTCATCGGCCGCGACGTCGACACCGGCTTTGCGGCGCTCCTGGCGGTGCGCAACGCCTTGGCGCTGGCGGCGCTCGCTTCGCTGTTGGTCGCCATGGTCGCGGGGGCCGTTTTCGCGCAGCGGCTGGCCAAGCCGGTGCTGGCGATTGAGAAGGCGGCGACCAAGGTGGCCGATGGCGACCTCGACGTGCAAGTGCAGGCGACGGGGCCCACCGAGATTCAGCGGTTGGCCGACAGTTTCAACGCAATGACCCGCGGCCTGCGCGAGCGCCAGAAACTGGAGCGCACGTTCAAGCGCTACCTTGCCCCCGAAGTCGTCGACTACTTGCTCAACAACCCCGAGGCGCAGCAAGGCGGCCAGCGGCGCACGCTGACGGTCATGTTCAGCGACATCGCCGGCTTTACCCACTTCGCCGAGACGCGACCGCCCGAGGAGGTCGTGGAAATCCTCAACACCTACCTCGCGGAGCTGGCCAGCGCGATTTCGATTTCCGGCGGCGTGGTCGACAAGTTCATCGGCGACAACGCCATGGGCTTCTTTGGCGCGCCGATTCCGCGTGCCGACCACGCCGCGCGCGCCTGCGTTGCCGCGCTGCGGCAGTTGGATGCTTTGCACCGCATCGCCTTGCTCGACCGGGCCCGCCACTGGCCCAAGTTGTCGGTGCGCATCGGCATCCACACCGGCGACATGGTGGTCGGCAACGTCGGCGGCCACCAGACCCAGGACTACACCGTCGTCGGCGATGCCGTGAATCTGGCCTCGCGCATCGAGGGCGCCAACAAGGTGTATCACACCCAGGTGTTGTTGACGGACGCGACCAAGGCCGCCGCGCAAGCCAATCCCAGCCACAGTTTCCGTTTTCGCGAGGTCGACCTCGTGCGCGTGGTCGGCAAGCAGACGCCCGTGCGGCTGTACACGCTTGACGGCCTCGCCGAGGACAAGTCGGCGATTTCCGAAGACGCGGCGCAGGCCTATGCGCTGGGTCTTTCGGCCTACCGGGTGGGTGCGTTTGCCGAGGCGGCCGTGCAATTCCACTTGGCCGCAAGCCTGGCCCCGCACGACGGACCTTGCGGCGAAATGGCGCGCCGGTGCGAAGCGTTGCGCCGCGATCCGCCGTTGCAGTGGGACGGCGTGTGGACGCTGACGGCCAAGTAGCGCGGTCTGCTGCCCCGGGCAGCGAACGGAGGGTCACCTCGGGAATTCGTGGACCTGGCGTTCGCCGTTCGCCCCTTCAACTGGCCGCGCGCGGATTCGCCTGCCCGGGCGCCACGTTCGGTGGCCGCCGTCCGACCCCTGCGAACCGCGCCAGCGCCAACAAATGCAGCGCCTCGTCGGTGGTCCTGGCGTGGCGCGGCGGCACCAGACCCGCCAATTCCGCGCGCTGATCTGCCGTGGGCGGTTGTCGGCGCCAAGTCGCCTTGGCGTGCGCCGATTGCCAGGCCTTGGTGCCGCGCTGCTCGATCTCCCAATCGACGGCGGCGACGGCCTCTTCGGCGGTCGAGAAGCGGGCACGTTCCTGGCCCAAGAGCGTCACCAGCCAACGCTTGCCGCGCAGCGCCACCGGCTGAACGCGCGCCTCGTCCATCTGTCCCGGTTTGGGCTCCCAGTGCAGGGCCAGACCGGCCTTGCCGAGCGACACCCAAGCCAGCGGCGAAATCGCCGTGATCTCGCGGTCCACTTTCAGGGTCAGCGGGTCAAACGCTGCGGCGCGCTGCTTGACCTCGTCGAGCGTGATCGCACCGGCCTCCCACTCAAAGCCCGGGTGGTCGAAAAGCAGGTCGCGCCACTGCTTTGCGGCCTCGTCGGCGCGTTCACCCTGCAGGTCCAGGTTGCGCGGCGCACCGTGCAGGCTCGGCAGCGAACACAGCGAAAGCTGCGATACGTCGGCGAAATCCAACACCAGGCAGTCGGCCTTGCCGGGGTGCAGCCGCGTACCGCGCCCCACGCACTGGGCGTACAGCGTCTCACTGCGGGTCGGCCGGGCCATGGCGATGCAACTGACGCCCGGATCGTCAAACCCCTCGGTCAGCACCGCAACATTGGTCAGCACTTGCAAGCTGCCCTGCCTGAACGATTCCAGGACCCGGGCGCGCTGGTCGCGCGGCATCTCGCCGTGGACGAATCCGGCCGATATGCCGAGCAGGCTCAGGGCCTTGGCCAGGTGCATCGCGTGGGCGACGGTCACGCAAAAGGCGATCGTCCTGCGGTCGCGCGCCAGTTCCTGGATCGACCGCGCCACCAGGGCGTTGCGCTGTTCGATGTCCACTGCCTCGGCCAGCGGTTGCAGTTGCAGGTCGCCGTCGTACTCTGGACGCACCCCGGTCAGGTCCGCGGCGGTCTCGATGCGGTAGCCGCGCATCGGCACCAAGTACCCCTCGTCGATCATGTCCAGCAGCGTCCGCGTGTACACGATGCACTCGAACACCCGATCGAGCCCCATGCCGTCGGCGCGCGCCGTCGTGGCCGTGACGCCGAGCAGCGTGCCCGGCCAGTCCGGGTCGAACGCGCCCAGCCGCGTCAGCACGCGCAGGTTGTCGTCGGCGGTCGCATGGTGGCATTCGTCGTAGATGATGAGGCCGAATTGCCGCACGGCCAGCACCCTGTCCAGCCGTGCCTCGTGCAGCGACCGCACGCTCGCCACCACGGCTCTGCACCCCGCGGGCGCCACGAGGCCCGCCTGTTCGATCGCCACCAGCGCCGGGTCGCCGAGCGCCGCTGCCAGCTTGTCGCGGGCCTGGCGCACCAGTTCGTCGCGGTGGGCGATCACCAGAACGGGTTTGTGGGCCATCGTCGCCAACCGCGCGAACACCACGGTCTTGCCCGCGCCGGTCGGCAGCACGACGATCATCCGCCGCACCCCCTGTTTGCGGGCGGCGATGACCGCGTCGATGGCAGCGCGCTGGTAGGGGCGCAGGGTCGGGGCGGGCATGGGCTCCAGGTCCGGTCGACGGGTTGCGACGGCCGCGGAATTTTGCCACGTTCCGGCGCCCGCCGGCACCGGCTGGGCTGCGAGGCGAAGTTGGAAGGGTTGATCAGCCATCGTCCTGCTCCCGGGCCGCACCTGCGCACGGCTCCTGCCGCCGCGCTGCGCGCCATCCAAACGGTGCTGACCGACATCGACGGCACCATGACGCGCGCCGGTCGCATCCCCGCTGAAGTGATCGCAGCGGCGGGAGCTTTTGCCGCGGCCGGGGTCGAAGTTTTTCCGGTCACCGGCCGATCGGCGGGCGAAGCGCTGGGACTTGCGCGCTATATCCCCGCGTTTCGACGGGCCATTGCCGAAAACGGCGGCGTGCTGGTGGTGCCCGATCGGCCGATCAGGTTTTTGCGGCCGGCGGTCGATGCGGCGCAGTTGGCGCGGGCTGCACAGGTGCTGGGCGGCGGGGCTTGGCGGCTGGCGCCCTGTTCGGCGTTTCGATTGACCGACCAGGCGTTCGAGCGCGATGGCCGCAGCGACGCCGATCTGGACGCCGCCCGTCACGCCGCGGCGCAGATGGATCTGTGCCTGACGTGGTCGAGCGTGCACATCCACCTGACACTGCAGCCGCCCGACAAGGGGGCCGGAGCGCTGGCCGTGTTGGCCGAGCACGGCGCGGACCCGCAGACGGCGCTGGCGATCGGCGACGCGCCCAACGACGAAGGCCTGTGGCACGCCGGCCGTTTCGGCCTCACGGTGGGCACGGCCGATGTCCTGCATTGCTGGCCGCGCTTGCGGCACCGACCGGAGTACACCGTCGGTCCGGCAGGCGAAGGTTGGTGCGAGATGGCCGCCGAGGTGCTGCAAGCGCGTGGAATCCTTGGTGGAAACGGGAGCCCGCCGGGCAGTGGGTGACGCCCGTGCCCGATGGTGCTATGCCGCCGCCCCGGCCGGAGCGCCCGCCGGCCTCGGCCCATCCACCGCAATCGAGGACGCCGTGCAGGTGAGCGAGCTGACCGAAGCGTGGCCGGACTACGATCGCCAAGAGCGGTTGGCGGGTTTCCATGCGCTCAGCCGCGAGGACGCCGAGGAGTTCTTTACGGCGCTGCCGTCGCGTGATTCTGCCGAGTTCCTGCTCGAATTGCCGCCGCTCGAGCGCAAGACCTGGATGCGCATGTTGCCGCCCGACGACGCGGTGGACCTGCTGCAAGAGGTTTCTTCTGAGGATCGCGTCGCGCTGCTCGGCTTGCTCGACGAAGTGAACCGCAAGGAAGTCGCGGTGCTGCTGGCGTACGCCGAAGACGACGCCGGCGGGCTCATGTCCACCCGCTTTGCCCGTGTGCGGCCAGATTTGCGCGTGGACGAAGCCCTGCTCTACTTGCGGCGCCAGGCCCGCGACAACCTGGAGACGATGTACTACGTCTATGTGCTGGACAACGAACAGCATTTGCTGGGTGTCGTATCGCTACGGCAGCTCTTTCAGGCGGCGGCTGGGGCTACGGTGGCCGACGTGATGACCAAGCAGGTCGACGCCGTCCGCCATGACATGGACCAGGAGGCTTTGAGCCGAAAGTACAAGCAGCACACGTATTTCGCGCTGCCGGTGGTCGATGGTTTCGGGCGCATGAAGGGTATTGTCACCCACGACGACATCGTCGATGTGGTCGACGAAGAGGCGACCGAGGACGCCCAGAAGTTCGGCGGCATGGAGGCGCTGGACGCGCCCTATCTCGACGCCGGTTTTTTCGAGATGTTCAAGAAGCGCGCGGGTTGGCTGTGCGTGCTTTTCCTGGGCGAGATGCTGACGGCGAGCGCCATGGCGCACTTCGAGGCCGAGATCGCCAAGGCCGTGGTGCTCACGCTTTTCGTGCCGCTCATCATCAGCTCCGGCGGCAACTCGGGGTCGCAGGCCTCGACGCTGGTCATTCGCGCCATGGCGCTCGGCGAGCTGCGCATGCGCGATGCCTTTCGCGTGGCGCGGCGCGAGTTTGCGTCCGGTCTTGCGCTCGGCGCGGTGCTGGCCGTGATGGGGCTGCTGCGGGTCGTGCTGGCCGATGCGATGTTCGGCAGCTACGGCGATCATGCCCTGCGGGTTGGATTGGCGGTCGGGATTTCGCTCATCGGCGTGGTCCTCTTCGGCACGCTCGCCGGATCGATGCTGCCTTTGTTGTTGCAGCGCGCGGGGTTCGACCCGGCCAGCGCCTCGGCGCCCTTCGTGGCGACCCTGGTCGACGTATCGGGGCTGCTCATCTATTTTTCGGTGGCCTCCTTGTTGCTCGGCGGGACCTTGCTATAATGCCTTTGACGGCATTGCCTGCCGTCGCTCCCCCGCTTCCCAACCGGTCCGAATCGAACGCCAGCGACAGCACGAGGCAACCTGCGCGGATGGGCCGCGCATCTTCGATCTTCGCGAACCTCCGACGCTGCCGAGCGCGTGATTTCTTTGTATTCGTTTTCGCTCGGGCCACCGTGCCGCGGGCGGAAAGGATTCCAGTGAAATCGCGGATGACCCTTGGCGGTCTGCAACGGAGGCGGTCGACTTCGACACCGGCAACCCAATCGTGTCCGCATGCTGCGGACGCTTAGAGGTCCCTATGTCCCAGAAGTTGATCACCGCTCCGCCCTCCAACGACCAGATCCTGCAGATGGCGACCCGCCTGCGCGTGCTCGGTGAACCGCTGCGCCTGCGCCTGGTCCACCAACTGCTGCAGGGCGAGTTCAACGTGACCGCGCTGTCCGTGCAGCTCGGCACGACCCAGCCCAACATCAGCAAGCATCTCAAAGTTCTGCAGCAGAACGGCATCGTCACCCGTCGCACCCACAAGTCGTCCGCGTTCTACGGCATCGCCGATCGCTCGGTGGTGACCTTGTGCGACACCGTCCGCACCGGCCTCGGCATCTCGGCGTAGTCCGCGCAGTCTGCCTTTCGCGCCCCGGCGCGGTCGCGATCCCCACAACCGGATCGGGCCGCGCCGGTGGCGTTTTTGGAGCTGGTGGCCACAAAGCGGGGCCTGGACACCCCACCTTGCGTGTCAGTCGTGCAACACCGCGCGGCAAAACGCGCCGCCAAACCGATCATCCCGCGCCGCCAGAAAAAACGGCGGGTCCGGCAAACCGAGCGGAGGGGCGATGTTGCAGCGAAGGAACGCACGAGCGGCGGCGGGGTGGGCTGTCGCCACCTGGGCTGTGGCCTGTACACAGGCAGCGCCACCGGAACCCGTGAATCGACCCGCGGCGCCCACAGGGGCCGAGGCGCCCCACGCCCTGCCGGTCGCCGGACCCATGCCCGCCCGTGGTTCGGCCGTCGCTCCGGTGGTCGCGACCAACCCGGTACAAGGGGGTGCGTGGCGGCGCTTCGAGGTCGCGCGATTGCCCTGGGGTTCCGGCCCCGGGCAGGCCGGACGCGTGGCCGAGGGCGACCAGAACCTCGAAGGCCCGATGGCCATCGACGTTTCGGCAGACGGCAGCGTGTGGCTGCTCGACCAGGTCAACCGGCGCATCCTGGTGTTTGCCGACGGTCAGGCGCCGCGTGCAATTGCAGCGCCTCGCACTGCCCAGGACCTCGTCGTGGACGGTGCCGGTCAGCCGTGGACCCTGGACCGGCTCGTCGATCGCCAGGTCCGTCAACTCGACGCCCAAACGGGTCAAGTGGCGCAGACGCTCGACCTTGCCGCCGCGGGGGTCGCCGAGCCGGGGCTGTCTACCGCACTGTGGCTGCACCAGGGGCACCTGTGGCTCGAACTGGAGAACACGCACCTGGTGCCGCTGCAGTCCAAGTCCGCGGCAATCAAGGGCCGGCCGTCGCGCGATGGCCACTGGCTGCTGAGCGCGCTGCGCGTCCCGCCCGACAAGGTCGCAGTGGCCGGTGTGCAGGTTGGCCAGACCGAATCTGGGGCGCCGGGGGTGGCGCTGCAGCACCAGTTCGACCTGCCGGTGTGGGCGATTGCCGACCTCGACAGCGACGCCGGTGGCCGCGTATGGCTGACCGCCGACCTGGTGCGCTTTGGGCCAGACGATCGGCCCGCGGATCGCAAGCGCATGGCGATCGCCTGGACGCCGCAGGGCAAGGTCGCGGCCCAGGTCGCACTCTGCGCGCCTGAGGGGGCCGAGGAGCAGTTCCGCACCGTGCGGATCACCACCGCGGGCGAAATCGTCAACCTGTGCCGTGGACCGCTGGGCATCGTGGTCGAGAGGTGGGCGCCATGAACCGTTCGTCGCCCACGCTGCGTTTCCCCAGTTCCTGGCTCGTCGTCTGCGCTGCGGCCGCCGTTGCAGGGTGGTCGCCGCCGGTCGCCGCCGCGCCCAACCCCATGACCGTCCAGCAGATCGTCGACATCGCCAAGACGGTGCCGGGGTTCAGCTACTGGTGGGGCGGCAGCAAGTGGAAGCCAGGATCGCCCGACAAGGGCAAGTGCACGCCCAACCCCGGCAGCAGCGGTTGCCCACAGTGCTCGCACAGCGGGCCGTGGGGCGCCGATTGCTCGGGTTTCGTGGGCAAGGCCTGGCAGGTCGACAAGCCCGTGGCGCTCGACGTCGCCTACCACCCGTACAGCACGCTGCACTTCACCAACAACACCACGTGGTGGACGCATCCGCCCAAGGCCGAGGCGCAACTGGGCGACGCGTTCACCTACAACAAGAACGGCGCGGGCCACATCTTCCTGTACGAGAAGGGCAACGTGTGGGGCAACGTCTACGCCTGGGAGTGCAAGGGCTGCTCGTACGGCTGCGTGTATGGCCTGCGCTCGGTGTCGGCGGACTACATCAATGCGCGCCGCGAACTCATCCAGGCGCCCGCGCCCACGTGCAAGAAGCACTGCGAGGGCACCAAGATCGTCGACGAAAAATGTGGCGTCGGCGATTGCGCGGCGTTTGGCGCCAAGTGCGTCGACGACAGCCTGGGTGTGCGCTGTGTATCGGTCTTCTGCCCGGCGCAGGGCACGACGACCACCTGCCTGCCCGACCCCAAGAACGGCAAGATCGCCACGTGCGTCAACGGCGCGCTCAAGGACGAAGCGAACTGCGGGGCCTATGGGGCCATCTGTAGCACCGCCGTGCCGCCCAAACCCAAGTGCGTCGCTGCGCTGTGCGAAGACGACCCCAAGGTCAAGCCGGTGGCCGGCGACCTGTGCCACCAGGGCAAGCGCTTGACCTGCAACGCGGCTGGCGACCTGAGCGACAACCCGTGCCCGGCCGGGGCGATGTGCTTGACTACGGCCGGCAAGACCGGTCCCGGCAGCGCGACGTGTGGCCCCAAGCCGTGCGGCGCCTGCGACGACGGCAACCCGTGCACCACCGACGGGTGCAGCAACGGCGCATGCACCCACGTCAACAACGCCGCTGCCTGCGACGACAACAATCCATGCACCACCGGCGACGTATGCGGCGGCGGGGCCTGCAAGGGCAAGGCCAAGGACTGCGGCGATGGCGTCGCATGCACGGCCGACACCTGCAACAACGGCGCCTGTGTCCATCAGGCCAATCCTGCCGCATGCAACGACGCCAACCCGTGCACGGCCGACGCCTGCGGCTCCGCGGGCTGCCAGAACAAGCCCACCAATGGCGCGTGCGACGACGGCGACCCCTGCACCGCAGGCGGCGGCTGCCAAAACGGCGTATGCAAACTCGGCGGCGTCAAGAACTGCGACGACGACAACGCGTGCACCGTGGACGCCTGCACGGCCGGCCAGTGCACAAACGCGCCCGTGGCGGCAGCCTGCGATGACGGCGATGCGTGCTCGGTCGGCGACTACTGCGCCGCTGGCGTGTGCCTCGCGGGTGGCGTCAAGCCGTGCAGCGACGGCAATCCGTGCACCTTGGACGCCTGTGTCGACGGCGCATGCGTCCACAGCCCGACGACCGGCGGCGAGCCGCTCGTTGCCTGCGACGGCAATGCCGTGGTCAAGACCGATCCCTGCACGGGCAAGGTTGTCAGCAAGAAGGCGTGCGCGACCGGCCTGATGTGCGTGGAAGCGGCGTGCGTCAAGCCCGCGCCAGATGGCGGCGGCGCCACAGGGCCCGATGCGGGTGCGACGGCCCCAGACGCCGATGCCAAACCCGATGCCGGCGGCAAGCCCGACACCGCTACTGCAGAGGTGACGCCCAAGCCCGACACGGCCGCAGCAACCAAGGACACGGTTGCGTCCGGCAGCTCGGATGCAGCGCCTTCCCCGCGTGCCGAGACGGCGCAGGTCGAGACCGCTGCCGAGTCCAAGTCCGGTTTCTCTGCCGCGGCTGCCGACGGTGGGTTTGTCATGGCGGATTCGTCGGTCGCGCCCGCGTCGGCAGGTTCGACCGGCAACCCTCCGGCGCCCGCTCCGTCGTGCCAATCTGGTCCAGCCTCGCAGGGTGCCGGATGGGCGTGGTTGCTGGCCCTGTGCGCGCTCGGCTTGACCCGCCGGCGGATTTGAGTGACAAGGGCGCCTCCACCTGCCTGGAGGCACCCCGTGGCCACCCATCCGTTCGAGACGTTCTGCGCGCTGCACCTCGACACTGAACTCGTCGCGCTCGACCTGTCGCGCCTGTATGCGCCCGACGTCGACGCGGCCGCGGTGCGCGCCCGGTTGGCCACCTGGGCGCCGAGTTGCGAGGCGATGCGGCAACTCGAGGCCGGAGCCGTCGCCAACCCCGACGAAAACCGCATGGTCGGCCACTACTGGCTGCGCGCGTCGCGCCTGGCGCCCAATGCCCAACTGCGCGGCGCGATCGAGGACACCCTGGACCGCGTCCAGCGCTTCGCTGCCGATGTCCACAAGGGTCGGATCGCGCCGCAGATGGGCGGCGCTTTCGACCGCATCCTGGTCATCGGCATCGGCGGTTCGGCGCTCGGTCCCCAGTTCATGGCCTCCGCGCTGACCTCACCGCACGACCGTTTGGCCGTGCACTTTTTCGACAACACCGACCCCGACGGCATCGATCGCACGCTCGACCAGATCGGCGTTCGACTGTCCACGACGTTGACGTTGGTCATCAGCAAGTCCGGCGGCACCAAGGAGACCCGCAACGGCATGATCGAGGCCGCCGCAGCCTACCATCGCGCCGGACTCGATTTTGCGCGGCACGCGATAGCGGTGACCGGCGAAGGCAGCGAACTCGACCGTGTCGCCAAGGCCCGCAACTTCCTCGGCACGTTCCCGATGTGGGATTGGGTCGGCGGACGCACCAGCGTGTTTTCGGCCGTTGGCCTTCTGCCCGCCGCCCTGCAGGGCCTGGACATCGCCGATCTGCTGGCCGGCGCCGCGGCGATGGACGACGCCACCCGCAGCTTGGACCCGCTCGACAATCCGGCGGCGTGGCTGGCCTTTGCCTGGCACGAGGCGACCGGTGGCGCGGGTGCGCGCGACATGGTGGTGCTGCCGTACAAGGACAGGTTGGAGCTTTTTTCTCGCTACCTGCAACAGCTGGTCATGGAGTCGCTGGGCAAACAGTTTGACCTGGCCGGCCGCGAGGTGTGCCAGGGCATCGCGGTCTACGGCAACAAGGGTTCGACCGATCAGCACGCCTACGTACAGCAGTTGCGCGACGGCGTGCGCAACTTCTTTGTGACCTTCATCGAGGTGCTGCAGGACCGGCAGGAGGATCGGCCCGACTTGGAGGTCGAACCGGGCATCACCAGCGGCGACTACCTGTCGGGGTTCTTGCAGGGCACGCGCACGGCGCTGACCGACGCCGGCAGGCCCAACCTGACGCTCACGGTCCACGACTGCGGCGCCCACACCATCGGCGCGCTGATTGCGCTCTACGATCGCGCCGTGGGTCTGTACGCGCACCGCGTCGGCATCAACGCCTACCACCAGCCCGGCGTCGAGGCCGGCAAGAAAGCTGCGCAGGCCGTCATCGACCTGCAGCACCAGGTGGTCGCTGCGCTGCGCCGGCAGCCCAACAGCGAGCGGACCCTGGCCGATCTGGCGGCGGCCGCCGGCACCGACGACCTTGAGGCCGTATTCTGGATCCTGCGCCACCTGTCCGGCCAGCCGCACAGCGGCGTGGATCGCGTCGATGGCGACCCGTCGCCGGCCGGTAGCGTATGGGAGTATGTCGCCTGATTCGGCGCTTCACTTTTCTCGAAACCACAGCAGCCGCAGCCCGTTGACGACCACGAACACCGTGCTGCCCTCGTGCAGCAGCACCGCTTGGCTGACCTGCACCCATCCTGCGACGGCTGCCACGATGAGCACGGCCGCCACGCCGAGCGCCACCGCGATGTTGGCGCGCACGGCGGTCTGCGCGGCCCTGCCCAACTGCACTGCGAACGGCAGCTTGCGCAGGTCGTCGCCCATCAACACCACGTCGGCGGTCTCCAAAGCCACGTCGCTGCCCGCGCCGCCCATCGCAACGCCGATATGCGCCGTCGCCAGCGCGGGCGCGTCGTTGACGCCGTCGCCGACCATCGCCACCTTGCCGGGTTCGTCGCGCATCATCTGTCGCAGGTGCGCCACCTTGCCATCGGGCAGCAGCGGCGCCTTGGCTTCGGCCAGACCCAACTGCCGCGCCACCGCCTGTGCGACCATCGCCGCGTCGCCGGACAACATCACCGTGCGGTGCAGCCCGATGGCCTTGAGCCGCGACAGCGCGGTGATGGCTTCGCGGCGCGGTGTGTCGGCCAGGCTCAGCACGCCCACCACCACGTCGTCGACGGCCACCACCATGGTCGTGCGGCCTTGGCCCTGCTCGGCCACCACGGCCTGCGTCGCCACTTCGGGCAGATCGGCGAAAAAGGCGGCGCTGCCGAGCTTGACGTCCTTGCCGTCCACACGGGCGTACAGGCCCTTGCCGTGGATCGCCTTGGCCTGCCCCGCCGGCCGCAGCGGCAGCTCGCGGGCGCGCGCAGCCTCGACGACCGCGACCGCCAGTGGGTGCGCGGAAAGCATCTCAGCACTGGCGGCCATGGCCAACACTTCGTCCGCGCCCAAGTGGGCGATAGGCACGACATTCTGCACGGTGGGCTGGCCCACGGTGAGCGTGCCGGTCTTGTCGAAGGCCACGGCGCCGAGCTTGCCCAACGTCTCCAGGTGCACGCCGCCCTTGATGAGCACGCCGCTGCGGGCGGCCCTGGCGACCGCGCTCAGCACCACCGCCGGGGTGGCGACAGCCAGCGCGCACGGCGACGCCGCGACCAGCAACGACAGGCCCCGCAGCACGGCGTCCTGCACCGGCGTCCCCGTCCACCACAGCGCCGCCACGAGCACAGGCGTGGCGGCGAGGACGGCCGGCACGAAGATCTGCTCCAGCCGCTTGGTGACTTGGTGAGCCTTGCCCTTGCGCGCCTCGGCTTGGGTGACCAGATCCACCAGCTTGGCCAGGGTCGATTCGCCGGCGGTCTTGGTCGCGCGCACACGCAAGGCGCCATCGGCGTTCAGGCTGCCCGCGAACACCGGGTCGCCCACCGTCTTGGGCACCGGCAGGCTCTCGCCGGTCAGCGCCGCCTGGTTGGCGTGGGATTCGCCCTCGACGACCACGCCGTCCAAGGGCACGCGATCTCCGGGAAGAACCAGAACGATTTCATTGGCCTGAACAGACCCCACCGGCGTGTCTACCACGGCGCCGGCGCGCTCGACCCGCGCGCTTTCCGGGCGCAGCTTTCCCAGGGCCTCGATCGCCCGCCGCGCCTTGTCCAGGGCGCGATGCTCCAGCATGTGCCCTAGAGAGAAAAGGAAAAGCAGGAATGCGCCCTCGAACCACGCGCCCATGGCCGCGGCCCCAAACGCGGCCAGCACGGTCAGGACCTCGATGTCGACGTGCCGGGCGCGCACGGCCATCAGGGCCGCACGGCCAGCAAATGCACCACCAAAGACCAGCGCCGCTGCGCACAGTGCGGTTTCGAGCCACGGCGGTCGCTGGCCCAGCGCGCCGAGCACCAGGTCCAGCGCCAGCAGGACGCCCGACACGACGACGAAGGGCAGTTCGAGCTTGGGTGCGAGTCCGCCGGCGTGGGCGTGGTGGGCGCAGACGTGGCCCGCTTCGGGTTCGTGCAACTCGTAGCCCAGATGGCCGATGCGCCGCGCGAGGTCGGCGGCCGTCACCCGCTCAGCGTCGAATTCGACCACCAGACGTTCGGCCGCATAGGCGACGTTGGCGCTGAGCACGCCTGGGGTGCGCTGCAGCACGTGTTCGATGACGTAGCCACACTGTGCGCTGTCCATGCCGTTGACGAACCACGTCTGGGCGACGTAGCGCTGGCGAACGGCGCCCGCCCGATGGCGGACCTCGCCGATGAGCGCGACAGGCCGCGCCACCTCGCGGTCGTAGTGCACACAAACCTCGGCGTGCGGCCCGTCGGTGCGCAGGTGGACGCGAACGACGCCGACGATCCGCTGCAGCGCGTCCGCCAGCTTGGCAAACCGTCCCTCGTCATCGGTTTCGCCGGGCAGCAGCGCCTCCAGGTCCAGTTGCACCGCCAGCGCGCCCTGCTCGCACGCCCGCTGTGTGGGGGGCGCTTCGACATGGGTGTGATCGTGGTCGTGGTCGTGATCGCATTTGGCGTGGTCGTGGTCGTGGCCCGCCTCGTGGGGATGACCGTGGCCGCAGCCTGGGCCGTGCACATGGCCAAGGGCGGGCGCGAGCCCTGCGCCCTTCTTGGCAGCGCCGATGGCCTTGACTTTGAACGCCGGCGGGGCGGCGGGTGGGGGTTCCGCCATGATCCTGTCTCCCATGCGCCTAATGGCGGTGGCCGCGGTGGCCCTGCGCTGGTGCGCGTTGCACCTGCGGCGAGAACACCTGCGCGGGTTCGCCGTCGTCGCCGTGGTCGTCCTCGCGCGGCAAGGCCTGCGGATAGCGCTGGCCCGCCACCTCCAACGCGAACCCCTCGACCCCTGGGGGCACGTCGAACTCCAGGACCGCCGGCAGTCTGCCTTCGTAGACCTTGAGGACGTTGCCCTTGTCGTCGTAAATGGTGCCGCCGGCCGCCACGGTCATCGTCTCGTCCACCAGCACAGCCACCAAGTCCGCCATCTCTTCCATGCGGTCAGCGACGCGATGGCACCACAGGTGGCCCACGCCTGGGTAGCTGGCGTGGCAAATCGCCTCCATCTGCGCTTCATCGACCTTGCTGCCCACGCCGACCAGCACGAAATTCATGCGCGGCAACCGGCCCGCCGCAATCTCCTTGGCGACTTGGGTCGAATACGCCTGCACATCGCTCGCGTCGCGCACCTGGCTGTCAGTGATGATGACGCACAGTCCGCGCTTGAGTCCGTTGCCGACCTCGGCTTTGACGTAGCCCAGAAAATCGCGCAGCGCCGGCAACATCACCGTGTCCTTGCCGTAGAACTGAGGCCCGGGAAACTTGAACTCCTTGGCTTGCGGGCCGGTCAGGTTGCCCACCATCTCCAACTGGGTGCCGTCGCCGGTCGCCCAATACGCCACCCGCAGCATCCCGTTGCGGTCCTTGCTGGCCAGGTATTCGAGCATCCAGCGCATCTGCGGTTCGACGGTGTTGCGCGCGCCGCCCAACCTGGCCAGCACGCCGCGCGGGCCGTACTCCGGTTCCATGCTGGCGCTGCCGTCCATGTACAGGGCGACGTCCAAGCCCTCGACCGTCGGGTCGTGCAACAGCGTCGCCACCACGCGGTTGCCGCTGACGTGCACGTCGGAGAAGGGCCGTGAGATGACTTCGTGGTGGTGCATGGCGGCGCTTGGAGGGGGGGACTGTTCAGGTCGTTGAACCGACGAACGAATTTCCGCGCGATGGGATCGCGGCCTAGTGGTGATCTTCGTCCTCGTCGTGATCCTCGTCCTCGTCGCCCGGCAGCGGCTGGGTAAAGCGCTGGCCATTGACCTCGAGCGTGAAGCTGGTCGTGCCCTCCGGCACCTCGAACTCCAACACCGCCGGCAGCCGTCCTTCGTAGTAGTGGACCACCTTGCCTTTGTCGTCATAGATTGTGCCGCCGGCCGCGACCGTCATCGTCTCATCGACCAGCACGGCGACCAGTTCCGCGACCTCGTGGATTTCCTTGGCGATGCGGTGGCACCACAGGTGGCCCACCCCGGCGAACTCCATGTGGGCGAGCTTCTCCAATTGCTCCTCGTCCACGCCGTCGCCGACGCCGACCAGAATGAAGTTGGTGCGCGGCAGCGACCCGCGGGTGATGCGCTGTACGACGGACTGGCTGAACCGATGCACATCGTCGATGTCGTGAATTTGGCCATCGGTCAATATGACGCAGCAGCCCCGCTTGCAACCGGACCGGCTCTGGGCCTCGAGGTAGTTGACGTAGTCGCGCAGCGCCGGGGTCAGCACGGTGCGGGCACCGGCTTCGCGCGGTCCCGGGAACTTGAGGTCGTCGGTGTTGGCGCCGGTCAATTCGCCGATGACCTCGATGTCGGCGCCGCTCTGGCCGCACGCCCAGTACGCAACACGCAGCGAGCCGTTGCGGTCCTTGGTCGCCAGGTACTTGAGCATCCACCGCGCCTGCGGTTCGACCTGGTTGTCGAGCGTGCTGGTCACAGGTGGCGAGCCCCAGCCAAACAGATCCCACAGCAGGCCGCCGCCGGTGGTCACCTGTTCGTTCTTGTACTCGTCGTTCATGCTGCCCGATCCGTCCAGGTACAGGCCCACATCCAGGCCTTCGACCGACGGGTCGTGCAAGAGCGTTGCCCGCACATGGCCGTGCTCGACGTGCAGGTCGCTGAAGGGCTCGACGGGGCGTTCGTGTTCGTGGCGCATCGGATCCTCGCGGAGTGGGCTATTCGAAATCCTTCATCCAGTCGGGGTTTTCGGCTGGTGCGGGCGGGGCCGGCCGGGATGTCCGTCGGGCCGGCGGTGGCGTGGTCGCTGGCGCCCGCGGCGCAATCTTGGGCGCATCTGCGGCGCGTGGCAATTCGGCGAAGTCGGCCATCCAGTCGGCGGCGGCGCTGGGCTTGCGCGGCGGCGGCGGTCTTTCGGCCGCGGCCGCGGGTTCGCCTCGTTCTGCCGGCCTGGCCAGGACAACCGGGATGCGGCCCGCCGATGCGCCGACTCGGCCATGCAGCGCCCGCGCCCACGTGTCCGGATAACCGAAGCCGAGCAGGGCTTCGAGCGCCGACCGGCCGCAATCCAGCAAGTTTTCGAGCGTTGCGACCTGCGGCAGCGTCACCACGTCGTCGCGAACGAACAGGCGATCGCGCACTGCTTGGTCGCCGCGCACCGCGAAGCCCTGGCCCACCAGCCGCGCCTCGATCGCGCCGCGGTCCGCGACCGGCACCAGCGCCTGGGCAAAAGGGAGGTCCGTGCGTACGGCGCGCACCGCGGCCTGCAGGTTGTGCAACAGCTCTTCGAGCCACTGTGCCACCAGCGCGCCATTGCCGAGCGGTCCATCGGCGCTGCTCGGAAACAGCGGGTAGGCCAGCACCAGATCCTTGCCATCCACGGTCTGCGCCGGGTCCCCGCCGGGCAGCAGCGCATGGCCGATGTGACCTTCGCCGGTTCTGCCCAGCGCGAACGGGCGATCGTGGCCGCGCAGCAGCCCCAACAACCAGTCGCCGCGGCGAACGGTCAGCCGGCCCTCGATTGCGAACGCCGCCGTCGGACCCGGGCCGAATGGCCCGTGCAGCGTCCCCAAAAGCTGGATGGGCGCCGCCGCCGGCTCACCGTCCTCGGGCAGTTCTGCGGCGCCCGGCACGAAAAGCCACAGGGAACTGGCCTGGACAAAGCGGGGAGGCGCACCCCGCGCGATTTCGGCGTGGACCAGCAGCGGCTTGAGCGTGGCGTCGGCCTGGGCGACGGCCTCGGGGCACAGCAGCAACCGCCCCGCGAGGTCGCGCACGACTGCACACGTCGCCGGTCCGCGTGCATCGCCCAGGGTCACGACGTCGACCGCTTCGCACAACGTTGCGGCCTGGGGTTGTGGCAGCGCCCGCGGCTCGCCGGCGTCTGCGACGAAGTACCGTGGCAGGGGCCCCGTCGGCATGGCGGCTGTCAGCGCTTCTTGCCGAGCAGCGACGGGTCGGGCACGGCCGTCATCGGCATCGTCCGCGAGGCATCGCTGGCGCGAGGCGCGCTATGGCTTTTCCAGTCCGCCAGTTGCGTGCTGAGGTCGGTGACGCGGCCCGCCAACGTCTGCGCGAACGACCACAGGATCTTGACGGCCACCGACTGGTCGCGCTGGCTCAGGTCAAAGAAGTCGTCGCGGCTCAGGCGCAGGATGCGCGCCGGTTCGACGGCCCGGATGGTCGCCGAGCGCGCCTGACCGGACACCAGCGCGATCTCGCCGAAATGGGCGCCAACCCCGAGCGTCGTCACCTGCTGGCCGTCCACCTCGACCGCCAACTTGCCCTTGGCCACCAGGTACACGTCGCTGCCTGCGTCGCCCTGGCGGAACACCGTCGTCCCCGGCAGCAGTTGCACCTCGTGCACGTAGCGCAGGACTGTCATCAGCTCGTCGGTGCGCAAGTGCCGGCAGAAGCTCAGGCCTGCCAACAGATCGAGGCGCTCGGTATGCTGCAACACCTCGGACACCGACGAGATGACCGTCGTGGGCACGCCGGGTTCGGGCAGATGGACCACCACAGCCGTCACGTTGTCGGCCGACCCGGCCTTGAGCGCGTCGGTGACAATGGCGTGCGCCGATCCGCCCGGCCACAGCACCTTCCACAATTCGTCGCCCGACAGGTAGTCGCTGACCCCGTCGCTGACCAGCAGCAGCCGGTCGCCCGGCGCGACCTCGACGTAGCCCAGGTCCACCTTACAGTGCGACGACTCGCCCACGCTGCGGCTGACCACACCGCGCAACCGGTGCGACGCGGCTTCTTCGGCGCGCAAGTGGCCCATGCGCACCAAGTCCTCGACCATGGTGTGGTCCACCGTCAACTGCCGCAGGTCGCGGTCGTGCAGCAGGTACAGCCGACAGTCCCCGACGTGGGCGATGTACACGCCGCGGCCGTCCCAGACTGCGATGGTGGCGGTGGTGGTCGCTCCGCGCAGATCGCGTCGCTCGTGGACCAGCGCCAACAGGTCGGCGTGGACGTCCTGGAAAAGGGTGCTGAGGGCGTCGAGCACCGCTCTGCGGCCGGTCGAGGGGTCCACCTCGCCGCAGACGGCGGCCAGCGCGGCGCGCTGCACCTTGCCCGCCCGATCGGCCACGGCCTGCAGCACGAGGCGGCATGCCAGTTCGCCCGGGGGGCCGCTGCTGCCGTCGGCGACCGCATAGACCCCGTGCACGTCGTCGGCCACGTAGCCATCGGCGTTGTCGCCGCGCACGGTGCCGGGGTCGGTCGCGGCCGTGGCTACGGGGCGCATGGGTTCCTCCTGCGAGGGCCGCGCACGGGCGGCGGCGGCTCCGGCGGCAGGGTATCCGCAATCGCCCGGCGTGAAAACCGCCGGCCAGAACGATCCCCCCTTTGTTCAGATCCATGATCGTCATCGCTTTTATTGGCCCAGGTGCGACCCATGGGATGCGGCGGCCCGGCGATCGTGGCCGGGCGGCCCGGCCCGTGCCGCGGACAGCCAGAAAACAGACGCGATTTCATCCATCTGAACAATGGGGGGTGCGTTCCGGCGCGTTCCGGCGCGTTCAGGCCCTACTTGCCGGTCCATGCCGGTGCCTGCCATACTCGCCGCGGGTCCGGTCGTCGGCCCGGGGGCAGCCATGCGCGACCACAGCCGTTTTCGTCATCGGATTCTGGCGGCCATGGGCCTGCTGGGCAGCGGGCCGGCCGCGTCAGCGTGTACGGCGCCGCCGGCCCTGGCAGATACAAGCGCGGCAGGGGCCGGCGCGGTCGATGCCGTGACCGCGGTGGACGGCTCACCGGCGCTCGACGGGGTGGCAAAGGACACCGCCAGCGACGCCGCGGCCGATACGTCCACCGCCCTGGACGCAATGGACGCCCAGGAGGCTATGGCCGGGGATACGGCCAGCCCGGCCGACGTTGCGGGCCCAGAGGCCGCAGCGCAAGACGTGCCGCCCGCCGACACCGCAAAGCCCGATGTTGCATCCGATGGCGCCGGTGCGCCCGACGCGACGACCGCCGACACCGCAAAGGCCGACGCGGTCAGCGACATCGGGCCGCCAGTCTGCACGTTTGGCAAGGCACAGCAAGAGTGCTTCACCGCCAAGGCCCTCAAGGCCAACATCGAGTCGCCACCGATGGGGGGCGACAGTGCGCCCGACGCCTATAGCGGGGTCCTTCCGCCTGAGGGTTGTCCAGACCCAAACCTCGTCAAGGACGGCTGTTGCAATCCGGCGGCGGCCCCTGGCGTGGTCGTCGGCGACACCTGCTGCTATTGGTTCTGCACCGGCGCGTGCTGCGGCCGGCCCCTGGTCGTGGACGGCGCGGTGCGGGTCGCGGCGCTCGTGTCCAGCAGCCCGTGGTCGAACGCAGGCCACGGGTACTGCGCGGAGGTTGGCCCGGCCACGGCAGACCCGTTTGCCGATCTGGACGCCGCCGAGCGCGCTGCCCTTGCCGCAGCCTGGCGCGCCGATGCCGCGGACGAACACGCAGCCATCGCGAGTTTCCTGCGCTTTGGCATGGACCTGCTGACTTTTGGCGCGCCGCCTGACCTGGTGGCCGATGCGGCAAAGGCCGCTGCGGACGAGGTGCGCCACGCCCGCCAATGCTGCGCCGTCGCCCAGTCGCTCGACGGACAGGGCGATGGCCCGGGCGCCCTGCAGTGCGGCGACCTTGGCGCGCACGCGAGTCTCGCTGAGGCCGCCTACGCCGCCGTGGTCGAGGGCTGCGTGGGCGAGACGTTGGCGGCGGTCTGCCTCGGCACGGCGGCGCGGCGGGCTGGTCCGGGGGCGCTGCGCGAGACGTTGCAGGTGATGGCCGACGACGAGGCGCGGCACGCGGAACTGGCGTGGCGGTTCGTGCGCTGGGCCTGGGCGCAATCTGCCGGGGCCGAGGTGCGGCGCGCCATCGCGGCAGCGTTTGCACAGGTGCAGCAGGGTGCGCCCACCCGTGACCCGCGCTCGGAGATCTTGGCCGCGGTGGGCAACTCCGCCCGGTTGGTCGCCGGCCGCCTGCCGGCCCGCGACTACGCGGCTGCGTGCGTGGGCGCCCTGGCGCAGATTGTCGGCCCGTGCGCGCAGGCCTTGGGGGTCGAGCGGGCCGTCTCGCCGTGGCCAACCCCGGCCGCGGCGATTTGACCGCGCGGAGGGGGAGTCGGCACCCGCGGTGACGCTGTGACGGCGCGCAAGCCCGTTAGGGCGAGGAAATGATTTACTCAATCATTTCTTCGGCCCGTTTGCTTGCTCGGTGGGTCGCCAGTTCGCGGACCAAAGGTCCGACTCGCGGCTCCGTCCTGATGTGAGAGTGATCGACTTATTATTTTCCAGTCCCTTATCTGGGCGCGGCTTTCACCCCAAGGCGCGCGCCGTCGCCCATAGGTGCCGCACACCGACCGTCGCCGCAGCAGCAAAGGCCCGCGCGTCGCCCTCGCCCCGCAACAGGGCGCCGATTTGCCGGGCAAGCCAGGCCGGCCGCGCGTAGTGCCGCAATTGCATCCGCCACGCGGCCCTGCGCACCTCCCATGCAGGCAACTGGGGTTGGTCCACCGCGACGTCGCGCAGGAAGCTGTAGCCGTCCCAGCCCTGCGGCAGCCGGAGCCCCTGCGCAAGCCAGGCAGCGCGAAGTTCGGTTCCCGGGTACGGCGTCGCGAACGACACTTGCAGCCAATCCGGGTCGAGTTCGCGCACCAGGGCCTCGGTTGCCTGCAAGTCGTCGCGCGTCTCGCCCGGAGCGTTGACCATCACAAAGGCCATCGTCGGCATGCCGACCTGCCGCGCCGCCGCGAACGCCGCGCGCGCCTGGTCCACCGTCGTCCCTTTGCGCAGGCGCTTGAGGACGGCCGGGGACCCGCTCTCGACGCCCAACTCGACGCGCCGGCAGCCCGCGCCGTACAAGGACCGCAACAGGGGCACGTCGATGGCATTGACGCGGGTCAGGCACGACCACCGCACCCGGACCGCCACTTCGTTGGTGACCAGCGCCGCGCACAGCTCCAGCACCCAACCGCGATCCATGGTAAAGGTGTCGTCGAGGAATCCGACCTGCCGGACTCCAAAACGGTCGGCGAGGTCGGCGAGTTCGTCCGCCACTTCGGTCGGGTCACGGCGGCGCACTTGCTGGCCCATGAACACCGGCACGGCGCAGTAGCTGCACGCCGCCGGGCATCCGCGCTGGGCCATCACGGCGGCAAAGCGGCGGCCATCGGGGGTGTGGTAGCGCGCCATCGGCAGCAAGTCCCACGCTGGCCGGGGCTGGTGCCGCAGGTCCGCGACGCGGCTGAAGCCACCGCCCAGCACCTGGCCCGCCGGGTCCCGCCAATAGACGCCGTCCAAATTGGGCCAAGTTGGCACCGCGTCCTGCGCAACCGCCCGCGCCGCGCCCTGGGCGAGCGCCGCGATGACCGGTTCGCCCTCGCCGGCAACAGCCACGTCGAAGACCGGGTAGTTGCGCAGCGTCTCGACGGGCAGAGCGCTGGCGTGGACGCCGCCGATAGCGATGCGCACCCGCGGCAAGCGCGCGCGGACAAGCCCTGCCAGTCGGGCGCAGGCTTCGATGGTCGGCGTCACCGCGGTCAGGCCCACCAGCGCCGGTTGGCCCGCCGCCACGCGGTCGGCCACCTGATCCAGGGTGAGGTCGAGCGCATTGGCGTCCACGACCGCGATCGCTACGCCCTGGCTGCGCAACACGGCCGCCAGCCACGCCAGCCCGAGCGGCGGCCCCACCGTCGTCTGCGCGATGGCCCTGACTCGGCGCTGGTACGCCGGTTGCACCAGCATCACCGTGCACGCCATCGGGGTCCCCCGGACGGTTGCCAACGACCGGGCGCGGCAGCGCCTGGGGGTCGCGCGCACCGCCGGCCCGATCGTCCCAACGCAAACGCGCTGGCCACGCCCAAACCAACGGCCGGCCAGCGACCCGACAAGGATGCCGTGGCTGGGCCCTGGCGTGTCATCGCAGTGTCAGCGCGACCACCGGGGGCCGCCGTTGCCGGTTCCGGCCAAAAAAGTGTAGAAGAATCATCTATCTGAACAATGGGGGGGCTTGGATCCACTCCCTGACCATGCGCTGGGGTTGCCCCCCAGCCCAGGTGGGGGCATGCTTGCCGGCCAGCCGAGGTCGCGCTTTGTCTTGTCGCCCCCAGCACCGATGGATGGCCCTCGCGGTGCTGGCGGCTGTGGTCTGTGGCGGCTGTGCGGCCATGCGCAGGTCGTGGCAGTTCCATGGCGAACCGGTCGCCGCGACGCCCATCGCCCTGTCGGTGGTCGAGTCGAGCGTGGCGCAGCGCCGCATCGAGGTCACGCTCGAACTGACCAATACGGGCGAAGAACCGGCGGAAATCACCTGCGACCAGGTCACGGTGACGCTGCCGGATGGAACGGTGTTCGACGGCGAACTGTCAGGCATCGGCGCCGACATCGGCCGCAAGCTGGCCGGCCTCGGGCTGCGCGACGGTGTCGACAAACGTGCACTCGAGCGCGGCCAGAACACCCGATTTTCGTTCGGCATCAACCAGGGTGCCCGCGACCTGCGGCGGTTCCCGAGCTTGGAAATCCGCCTCACCGACCTGGTCGTCAACGGTCAGCGGGTCGATCTGCCGGCGGTGGTGCTGCGCGCGCCGCCCGAGGCGCCCATGGGCGAAGACATCTGATGCGCACCGCCGCGGCCCTGCTTGCGTGCGTTGCCTCAGTCTCCGGCTGCGCGGTCAACCTGTCAGAGGCCCGCCCGGCCAGGGTGCTGCGCGGCGGCGAACTGCAAATCTCGGAGATCAACAACGTCGTAGCCCCGCTCGGTGCCTTGGACGACACCATCACCTCTGCCGAAGCACTGGTGCAGGCCGCGCGCGACAAGTCGTTGACGCAAGCTCAAGCTCGCGACCTGGCCGGCAGGGCGGTGGCCATTGCGCTGGCCGGCCCCGGCTACGGCGCGCACATCGACGTCACGCTTGGTCTGGGCTACCGCATCGACACCAATTTCCGATTCGGCAACGGCATCTACGCATTGAGCTTGCGCCGCGGGGTCGACTGGGACCGGTGGCACGCGGGTTTCGGTCTGCGGGCCGGCTACAACACCGGCACCTCGGTCATCCCCTACCTCAATGACCTCAACAGCTATGTCGAAATCGCCGACACCACGCGCTGGGACCTGCAAGCGTTCGCGCAGTTGGGCCGCGAATTCCGCGAGTGGGGGCGCCTTTGGCTCGGTGTCAAGGCGATGCGCAGCCTGTTCACCCTGACGGTGGACGCGAGCGAGATTGGCCTCGGGCGCGATGTCATCGACGACGGCATGGACTACTTCGGCGGCCACATCGGCTTCGCGGTCGGCTATCGCTACGTCTATTTCGTGGGAGAGCTGTCGGTGTTGCGGGCGTCTGGGTCGATTGCGGCCTTTGGGGCCGAGCGCAGCCTGGAAGGGACGACCGTCGCGCCCTCGTGGGGCATCCTCGGCCACTGGTAGCTCGGCGCCGCCGCGATCACGCGATGGTCGGAAACATCAGCAGTTTCATGGATCTGAACAAAGGGGGGGTCCGTTCAGCCCCTATTTGACCTTGCCGTTCAGCTCATAGCCGGTGACGGTCTTGGCCAGCCCGGTCACGGCGTTCACGAAGGTCACGCGGCCCGAGGGGTGGCTCTGGGTTACGGCCACCACACCCGCCATGGGCAGGTACCGGGCGTGCTCGGGCTTGCTGCCGAGCGGGTGGTCCGCGGTCAGGAACGTGTCCATCGCCGCCCCCTGCAGCGCGTGTGCCAACCCGGCCGAATCAGGCAACAGGAACCAGGCTTTGACTGGCGCCGCCGAAAACGCCACCTCGGTCGGCTTGACTGGGGTGATCACGAGCTTGGTGTAGCCCGTATCGAGGTCGAGCAGCGTGTAGCCGTGGGCGTCGTCGACGAATTTCTCGGCCGGGTCGTTGTAGCCAGGGCCAGGTGCGGGCTTGTGCATCAGCACGGCCTTGCGCGATCCGGTCACAAGAAGCACGTTGTCCACTGTCTTCTTGATCGCGACCGGTTGCACGGTGCCTGTGCCCAACGCCAGCACGCCCACTTGCTCGGTCCCGGCGATGCTGGTGTAGAGCACCGCGGTCTTGCCGTCGTCGGTCAGCCTGGCAAGGCCCGCAAAAAGGTCGCCCAGCGGCGCCAGTTTCACGGGGAACGATTCCGTCGCTGCCGACGGCAGGGTCACGTGCGCGACAAGCTGGGCATCGCGCAGCACCAAAAGGGCGCCGCCGCCCTTGGGCACCAGGTCGAGGTCGGTCGGCGTCGCGGGCATCGCCAGGGTCACCAGTTTCTTGCTGGGCAGGTACACGATGGCGATTTCGGTGCTGTTCGCCTCGCGCGCCAGCGCCCACAGTCCGTCGTCGGTCAGTTGGACTTCGCGGTCGACCTTGGTCAGCGGCTTGTCGGTCACCGCCACGGGCGGCACGATGTCGCCGTCTTGGGCGGTGGCCAGCCCGATGATGCTGATCCCGTCGTCGGTGACGACCAGCGCCTTGCTGCCGTCGCTGGTGAAGGTGACACTGCGCGGACGAAATCCGGTCGAGAGCGACAGCGCGGCGTCCTTGCCCGCAGCGATGCGCACGAGGCTGACGGCCTGCAAGCTGCCAACGGGGTCGCCCGGTTTGGCGGTCGCGTGGTCGTACCAAGCGATGGCGTGTTTGCCGGCGGCGTCCAGCACCAGCGCGTTGCAGTGCGGCAGAATCGGCAGCGTCGTGACCTGGTCGCCGGCCTCGGTGCTGCGGACCACCGCGAGTTCGTCGGCGCCGCGGTGCAGCACCAGCGCGATGTCGTCGTTGGGCAGGACCTTGACCCGCGTCGGCTGGGCGCTGACCTCGATGAGCGACACCGCGAGCGACGCCCCGGAAATGCGCACCAGCCGGTCGGCGTCGGTCGCCGGGATGTAGACGAAGTTGGGCGAGCTTTCAGGGGCGCCGAAATCCGCTTCCGGCTCCTTTTCGGGCGGCGGCGGGGCCGCGGTGTCCTTGGCGGGAAGCCCGCCCGCGTCGGACTTTGCCCCTGAGCTATCGCTAGCGCCCGCATCCTGACTTTCGTCGCTGAACCATCCGCCAGCCGCCCCCCCAGCGCCGTTCGACCCGTCACCGGAAGCGGCACCATCTCCGCAACCACCCAGGGTGTAGACGAAAAGCGCCGACGCGACGACCGCAAGTCCCGGGCAACTACTTGACTTTGCTGTTGAGTTCATAGCCTGTCACCGTCTTGGCGACGCCGGTCTTGGCGTCGAGGAACGTCACCCGGCCCGACGGGTGCAGTTGCGTCACGGCCATTACGCCGGCCTTGGGCAGAAACCGCGCGTGTTCCGGCTTGGAGCCGAGCGCGTGCTCTGCGGTCAAAAACGACGCCAGCGCTGCCGCCTGCACCGTGTGCGCCACGCCTTTGGGATCCGGCAGCAAGAACCAGGCCTTGTCCGGCGCCTGCGACAACGCCACGCCGCTCGGCTTGACAGGCGTCAGAACCAACTTGGAATAGCCGGTGTCCAGGTCGAGTAGCGTGTATCCGTCGGCGTCGTCGACGAACTTTTCAGTCGGGTCGGTGACCCCTTTGCCAGCGGCCGGCTTGTGCAGCAGCACAGCCTTGTGGGTGCCGGGCGGCAGGATCACCGAGTCCACCGTCTTCTTGATCGCCACGGCCTGCACCTTGCCGCTCCCGAGCTCGAGGGTCGCCACCTGCTCGACCCCGTCGACGCTGGTGTAGAGCAGGGCGTACTTGCCGTCGTCGGTCACCCGCGCAAGACCGGCGAACAGGTCGCCCATCGGCGCCAACTGCACGTCGAACACCTCCGTCGCCGCCGCCGGCAACGCCACCCTCGCCACCAACTTTGCTTGCCGCAAGACCAGCAGCGCGCCGCCGCCGTTCGGCACCAGGTCGAGGTCGGTGGGCGTGGCTGGCAGGGCGATGGTGGCGATCTTCTTGCTCGGCAGATGCACCATGCCCAGTTGTTGGCTGTCGGCGTCGCGGACCACGGCCCAGGTGCCGTCGTCGGTGGTCTGCACTTCGCGCTCGACCTTGACCAGGAGCTTGGTCGTCACAGGCACCGGCGTGACGATGTCGCCGTTCTTTGCGGTGGCCAGTGCCACGATGCTGATGCCGTCGTCGGTGACCACCAGGGCCTTGCCGCCGTCCTTGGTGAAGGTGACTTGGCGCGGCCTGAAACCGGTGGAGACCGTCAGCGATTCGTCTTTGCCGGCCGCAAGGCGGACGATGCTCACCGCCTGCATGCTGCCCACCGGGTCGCCGGGTTTGGCCTGACCGTAGCCGTACCACGCCAGCGCGTGCTGGCCCGCCGGGTCCACCTGCAGCGCGTTGCAGTGCGGCAAGATGGGCAGCGTCGCCACTTCGTCGCCCGCCTCAGTGGACCGAACCACCGCGACGTCGTCGGACCCGCGGTGCAACACCACCGCAACGTCTTGGTTGGGCAGTACGCGCACCACGGTCGGCTGGGCGCTGACTTCGACGAGCTGCACGGACAGCGTCGCGCCCGAAATGCGCACCAGCCGGTCGCTGTCCGAGGCCGGGATGTACACGAAATTCGGCGAACTTTCCGGCGCGCCGAAGTCCGACTCGGGTTCCTTTTCGGCTGGGGGCTTGCCGGTAGAGGCGTCCGCCGCGGCGGCACCCCCTGTGTTCGGCCCGGCGCCAGTGCCGTCCATCGTCCATGCCGAGCTGGTGTCTGCGCCCTCCCACCCGCCAGGGGCACCGCCTGCGCTCGCAGAGCACGCCGCAGCGACCAAAAGGGCCAGGATGGTTGCGCGCATGGGTCCTCCCTAGAAGCGAACCAGGAACGACAGGCGCTGGAACAAACCGGCCAGTGTCGCGCCGCCCAGCGGCAAATCGCGCTGGGTCAGGGCGGGCGAAAGATCGCGCTGGCTTTGCAGCGTCCAGTCTCCGCCAGCCAGTTGGACCCAGCCCATCTCGTAGCCGACGCCGACCGTGAAGCGCCAGCGGGCACTGGGCGATCGGCTCCACGTGGCCGGCGACATCAGCGCGTCAAGGCCCAACGCCGCCACACCCAACGGCAGCACCTGCGATCCCGAAAACGTCGCGGCCCCAAGGGTGCGCTCGTGGTCGACCCACGCGGCGCCAAGACCCAACCGACCGTAGGGGTGCAGCCACGACGCCAATTCGCGGGCATAGCGCACATCGATCGACGCTGCGTGGCCGCGCGTCGTCGGCGGCGTTCCCTCTTCCGCCGGGCGCCACCAGCTGAGGCCGACCTGCACGCCGCGCGCCACCGCACCGTGGGCGCGCAGCCAGGCGCCGCTCCAAAGGTTGTGTGCGAGCAGCGCTGCGCCGCTTTGGGTGCCGACGCGCATCCAGCCATTGCCGAGGTCGACGCCGAGCACTACCGGTTCGACGACCATGGGAGTCTCGCCGTGGACGGGCGTGGCCACAGCGGCAACGGCGACTGCGAGGGCGAGGATTCTGGCGGCGTTCATTTCGCCTCCTTCTGCAAAAGGCCGTCGAGGGCAAACGCTTCGGCAAACCGCAGCTTGGCCGCCGCCAGGTCGCCCTGCGGCGCCGCGAGCACCCAGTTGCCCCAATCGCCGCCGCCCCCAAGGACCGCCACGCCCGAGCCGCCCAGCGGCGCCAGGTGCTGGGGCCCTGGCATGCCGACGTTGACCGTCGTGCCAGCCAAGGTGGTCAGGTCGATGCGCGACAGCCGCAACCCGGTGGCGGTGCTTCCGAGCACGAACGCCGTAGGCGCCGCCGGGGTGGTCGCCAGGACGCCGACCAGCTCTCCCGTGCCTTGGAACTCCGTGATATTGCCAGTTTGTGGGTTGACCAATGCCAGCGGGGCCGCGCTCGACGCCAGTTGCACCAGCAAAAGTTGCCCGGCCGGCGTCACACCCTGCACAACGGCACTGAAGTCGAGACGCCGTACGGCCTTGCCCTTCTTCTTTGGCAGATCGTCCAGGTCGACGAGGTGCCCGGCGGCGACAGTCTTGCCGCCGTGCCACGCAAAAAGCCGCTGCTTGCCATCGGAGCCCGCGATGGGCACGAACCTGGACACTGCGGCGCCCAGGGGAATCTCCAGGCCCGTCCCGGTCCCCGGGTCGAGCAAACCCAACGTCTTGCTGCCAAAATTGGCGGTCAGCGCCCGCAGCCCTTCTTTGGGCTCGAACAGGTGCAGGTCCACCGGGGTCGCGCCAGCTGCCACCTGATCCAGGGTCGCCGTCAGCTACGCTGGATTCAGATCGATGGCGATGTGCACGACATCGTTCAGCCCAGATGCGATGAGGTACAAATCGACCTTGCCCGCCGAGGCCCGCACCACGGCTCGCGATGGCGTGATTGCGCTTTGGGTCTGCGCCGACAGCGGCACGGTCAGCCCGCGCACGGTTCCGGCCGGCGTGAAGTCGGCGATGCCCACGCGCCCTTGCGTCTCGGCCCACAGGATGCGGTGCTTGCCGTCCGCGGCGTCCACGGGCGCGGTGACCCGGGCGCGCAGCGGCGCCTTGCCGAGCGAGGGCAGCGTGGCTAACACCGGGTTGCCCTTGCCGGCCGGTTTGTCCAAGTCCACGAGCGCCACTTCGTCGCTATTGACCAGGGTCGTGCCGAGGCTGCCTTGCTGCGGGTGCCACAGCGCCACGGCCAGACCGTCGTCGCTGCTCGCGAGTCCGGCGAACTCGGTGGGCAGCGCGATGGTCTTGATGGTCACGGCATCCGTCACGGTCAGCACCCGACCGGTCTTGTCGAGCAGGACGGCCCGTTTTCCGTCGGCGGTGATCAGGCGATCGGCGTCGGCGCGCGGGTGATCGAGGTGGCGCACCACCAGCTCTGCGCCATGGGCCGCCAGGATGTCCAAGCGTTTGCCGTCCGCGTTGGCGAGCACGATGCCCGCGGTCACCGCCAGAGGCTGGCTGTGCACCGACTCGGCGACGGGTGGGGGAGTCGGGCAGCCGGCCAACATCGTCCCGAGGACGAGCAGCCACTCCGGGCCGGATCGCCTGCGTCGGCTGAGCTCTCGGAAACGCGGCATGGGGCCTCCTGGCAGTAGCAATGGGGGCAGCGTACGCCTTTTCACGCCCGGCGCAATCCCGCCCCAGCCCGCCGTGACGCAAACGCCATGCACGCCTGGGCGCGCCGGGAGGATCTGAAAAATACTCCTGATTTCAACGTGATGAACGATCCCACCCACCGTGCGCGGCGCCGCTGGCCCGGCCGCCAAAGTCGTGTACACTGTGGCGCTCACCGCCTCGGCCGGCGCCGTTCCCGGCTTGCACGGAGGAACCCTTCCATGACCGCAACTGCTCCTCTCCTGGATCTGCGCTCGGGCCGCCGTGTGGCTGCCATGTTGCCGCCTTTGCTCGCGCTTGCTGTCGCGGTTGCGGTGCCTGCCATGGCGGCGGTGCCCGCGACCGCGCTCATCGAGGGGTCGCTGGCGACGTCGGGCGGCGCACCTGCGGCGGACGGCAACTATGGCGTCAAGCTCGGCTTGTACAAGGACGCCGTCGGCGGCGCGGCGCTGTGGAGCGAGCAGGTCAGCGTGGCCGTCGCGGCCGGGCAGTTCCAGCACGCGCTCGGATCGGCGGCCCCGCTCGGCCAGGCCGTGCTGCTGCAGGCCGCCTACATCGGCATCGCCGTTGGCTCCGACCCCGAACTGCCCCGCAAGCCCTTGCACGCCGTGCTTTTTGCCGCGCGCGCTGGCACGGCCGAGGCCATCGCGTGCTCGGGTTGCATCAGCGCCGCCCATCTCGACGCCGCGCTGCAAAGCGACCTCAAGAACGTCATCAAGGCCAGCGATCTCTCCGACGTCGCCAAGTCTGGGGCGTACGGTGACCTGCAAGGATTGCCGAACCTGGCGGCCTACGCCAAGACCGCGGATCTCAAGAAAGTTGCGCTGACCGGAGCGTACGCGGATCTCAGCGGTCTGCCGGTGCTGGCCAAAGTGGATTCGGCATGCGGCACCAACCTGGTCGTCAAGGGCATCAAGGCCGACGGCAGCTTGGACTGCACCGCGGGCGGCGGCGGAACCCTGCCGGCAGACGGCATCGACGACGTGTCCAATGGGCTGATATTCAATACGTTTGTCGACAGCAAGGCGGGCACGACCGACGTGCAGATTCCCGATTTTGCCGGGCCGGGTGTCACCGACACCCTGGAGTTCCCGGACATCGGCACCGCCCAGAAAATCTGGGTCGCGGTCAACCTGCAGAACTCGGACATCAGCGCGATCAAAGTCGAGCTCTATGGCCCGGGCATGTCGGCGCCGTACATCGTCTACTCGGGTGGCAAGACCGGCAACTCGTTCAACCTCAAGTTCAACGACGACACCCCGCTCGCACAAGGCGATATGAACAAGGACTGGGTCGGCAAGAACATCAAGGGCCTGTGGTCGCTGACGGTCCGCGACAGCAAGGACAACGTCACGGGCAACATCGACGGCAAGTTCAGCTGGTCGATGAACGTGCAGACCCTGTCGAACAAGAAGATCCAGGTCAAGGGCGACCTCATCGTCGATGGCAAGATCACGACCGGCGGCAGCGATTTCACCCAGAGCGCCGTGGATTTCCAGATTTGCAGCCTGACGGCGGCGCAAGGCCCGTGCGTTGCCGGCTTCACCAAGGCGCGCACCTTCCTGGACGCGGCCAAGCACTGCGCGGCGATGAAGGCGGACATCTGCACGGACAGCCAAGCCTTTGCGGCACGCCGCCAGTCGATTTGGAACCTGCAGCCCAGTTGGACCAACTCGTTCGCCGACAACGACAGCACCAACTACTGGCAGATCAACAACGGCGGCACCGGTGACAACCACCCGGACACATCAATGTACCTGACCCCTTGCTGCTACAACGTCACCCCGCAGCAGGCCAACGAGCAGAAGGTCTCGGGCATCCGAGTGCTCAAGGTCAACAACAACGAAAACGCCACGTGGGAGCAAGCGGTCGACGCCTGCATGGCCGTCAACGCCGACCTGTGCGACAAGGGCCAGTACTACATCTTGAGGCAGCAGGGCATCCTCGGCGCCCGCATGTGGGCGAGCGACCACTCAGACAACGACGGCCAGGTGTGCAACTCGTCGATCGGCAACACCAGCGACGACACCAACCCTGGCGAGAAGTACGGGTACGCGTGCTGCGCGACCGACCGCACCACGCTGGCGTGCCAGTCGCCCAGCTTCGACGTCGGCGGTGTCTGCGTCGCCAAGGTCTTCAACAGCAACAACTACGCGTTTTCGACCGCGTCGTCTTCTTGCGCCAGCATGGGAGCCCGCATCTGCTCGATTTCGCAATCCGCCGTCCTGCGCAGTGCGGGCCAGATCAACACCAGCGGCAACTGGACAGCCTCCCACAGCGACAACGATGGCAACCAGGCGGGCATCGGCGTCGGCAACAGCATGAACGACAACCCGACAGACGGTCAGAATTGGGCGTACGCCTGCTGCTTCTGATCCAGGTTCCACACACGCGGCGGTAGGCCGCTCCCGAGGGTCCCATGTGGATTGGCCTTGGCCTGCTGCGCGCGGGAATTGCGACCCTCGCCCTCTTGGCGGCGCTTCCGGCTCACGCGCGCAGACCGTTCGAGAACACCGACCTTTTCACCGGCCACAGCATCCGCCAGTCCAGCAAGGACCGGCGCTTGGCCGCGGGCGTCAACCTGCACGCGGCGCCGGTGCCCTATGTCGCGCGCAAGGCCTTGACCCAGGCCGTTTCTGCCGCGAAGTCGGTGTACCCGGACGCCGAGGCGATGGTCAGCGTCCTGGAGAAAAGCGACGCCAGCAAGGTCCACGCCCTCGCGGCGGCCAAAAACGTCGACGGCACCAAGAAGCAATTGCGCGACGACTTGAAGAAGGCGGGCGTGACGCCCACGGCCGCACAGACCAAGGCCATCGACAACATCAGCGCCAGCAACATCGAACAGGTCGAGGCCATCAGCGCCGTGGCGATGGGCCAGGGCAGCGACGGCGCCTTCGTGTTCGGCTTGGAGCCGTGGGCCGAGTACAACTTTGGCACCTGGGATGTCACCGCCGCCCTTCCGCTGGCCGGCTTTTCCAGCGGCGATGGCAGCAAGTTCAGCGTCGGCAACCTGAACCTGGACGTGCGGGCCGGTTCGCGTAAGAGCCTCATTGGTGCTGGGGGTGTGTACCTGCCCTTGGCCATTGGCTGGACGGGCGGTCTGTCGCTCTATTTGCCGACCGGGACCAGCGACGCGAACCAGGTCGCGCTCTCCAATGTGCTGGTGTTGCCCAAGTACTTGCACGAGTACATGAGCATCCAGCCCTACGGCATCTTCGGCGCCGAGGCGCTGATCTTCAGCGCGCAATTGCGTTTGGAGTACACGCACATGCTGGCCCTGCGCGGCAACCCGGCATTCGACAACGTCGGCTATCTGAACTGGGCCGCGTCGCTGGTCACGCGCGCCTGGATCATTGACCTGGTCGCCGAGTTCGACGGGCTCAAGGAAATGTACAACGCTCCGGCCATGAACGATGTATTCGCCACATTGGGTGGCCGATTGGGTCTGGGTCCGCTGCGTCTCGGCCTGGGAGCGCGCATGCCGATTACCACCCCGAGCGCTACCGCAAGCGAGCGCAGCTTCGGCGTGTCGTTCGCCAACATCGCGAAATTCAACATTCTGTTGCAAGGTTTCCTGACGTTCTGAACGGACCCCCCCTTTATTCAGATTCATGAATTGGCAGGCATTTTCGACGGCGGCGGATCGCTGCCTCAGGCCGGCGCGCCAGCGTCACATTGCAACATGCCGCCGGTCAGATTGCGCACGCGTCCAAAGCCGCTTTGCGACAGGATGCGCGCTGCCAGGTAGCCGCGAAAGCCGACCTTGCAATACACCACCGTGTCGGCGTCCGGGTCGAGTTCGGCCAGCCGGCCGCGCAATTCATCGATCGGCAGGTGGTGCGCCCCAGGCAAGTGACCGCCCTCGAACTCGCCGGCCGTGCGCACGTCCACCAGTTGCACGGGTCTCTGTGCCGACCGTTCGGCCTGGAGCGCGGCGCAGGTCACCGTCTGCACCTCATTGCGGGCGACGTTGCTTGCTGCGAAGCCCGCCATGATGACTGGGTCGCGGGCCGACGAGAACTGCGGGGCATAGGCGAGGTCCAATTCCTCCAAGTCCATCACCGTCATGCCTGCCTGCAACGCGGTCGCGAGGACGTCGATGCGCTTGTCCACCCCGGCCTCGCCGACGATCTGGCCGCCCAAAAGCCGATGGGTCGCGCGGTCGGCGACGAGCTTGAGATGCATGAGCGACGCGCCCGGGTAGTAGCCCGCGTGGTCCAGCGAGTGGGTTTGCGTCACCTGCACGTCGAAACCGGCAGCGCGCGCCTCGCGCTCGGACAGGCCGGTCTTGGCGGCGGTGATGCCCATGGTCTCGACGATAGCGGTGCCAAGCGCCCCCGGGAACCGCAGGTCGCCTCCCGCCGCGTTGGCGCCGGCCACCCGGCCCTGCTTGCCTGCCGGGCCTGCGAGCGGCATGCGCACAGCCTGGCCGGTCACGCGCTGCACCACCTCGACGGCGTCTCCGGCGGCGTAGATGTCGGGGTCGCTGGTGCGCTGGCGGTCGTCCACCGCGATGCCGCCCGTGGCGCCGATGCGCAAGCCCGCTTCGCGCGCGAGCCGCAGCTCTGGGCGCACGCCAATCGACATCACCACCACGTCGGCAGGCAGCCGCGTGCCGTCGTCGAGCACGGCGGTTCGTACGACCTGATCGGCACCCACCAGCTCCGTTTCAAGGCCCGCCAGCGCGCGACTGGTCCATACTTCGATGCCCTGGCGCTGCACCTGCGCTTGGACGAACGCGGCCATGTCCGGGTCGAATGCCGGCAGCACCTGCGGCTGAAGTTCGACCACCGACACCCTGAGCCCGCGGCGATGCAGGGCCTCGGCGGTCTCCAGGCCGATGAAGCCAGCGCCGGCTACCACCGCGTGGGTCGGCGCCGCATCGCGCAGCCACTGCAGGATCGCGTCCGAATCGGGGACCGTCTTGACCGTGAACACGTTTCGGGCGGGCAGACCCGGCAACTCGGGGACTACCGCGCCCGCCCCAGGCGACAAGATCAACTTGTCGTAGGGATGCAACGACCGCTGGCCGGTCTGCACGTTGCGGACCTCGACGTGCCGCAAGGTGCGGTCGATGCGCATCACCTCGTGGTACACGTGCACCTTGACGGCGAAGCGCCGCCAGAAGCTCTCGGGCGTCTGCAGCAAAAGCGCGTCGCGCTGCGCGATGTCGCCGCCCACGTAGTACGGCAGCCCGCAGTTGGCGAACGACACGTGCGGGCCGCGCTCGAACAGGGTAATGTCGGCGTGTTCATTCGTCCGTCTGGCCTTGGCGGCCGCGCTGGCTCCGCCGGCCACGCCGCCGACGATCACGATGCGCAAGGGTTGGGTGTCCATGGATGCCTCCTATTTGCCAGCCGTCTTGCGGCCGATCGCCCACCACGGGGCGGCTGCGGCGGCCGGAACGGGCTGTGCCGGTTTCTCTCGGCAAATGCAGCGGTTTGCCTTTGGCACATCGCCGAGCACCTGCTCGACATGGGCGCCGCAGCCGGCGAAAGTAGGTTTGCCACAGGTGGAACAGGTCACGCGACGACACATGGTCCGGGTCTCCTCGGCCGCAGGGTACGGAGCGGCACTGGATCTTGGAGGCGCCGGCTGGCGAAAAGGATTCACTGCACGCTACGATGTCAAAAAAGCCAGCATATTCAGCATTCTGAACAATGGGGGGGATCGTGTTGTCCCGGCCGGGGCCTCGATCGCGGTGCCCCCAAAAACCATCAATGATTTCATCAATCTGAACAAAGGGGGGGGATCGTGCGCAGCCCTTGCGCGCAGGGCCCGAATCGGCGTACCTTGCCGCCATGGCCTTCACCGTCCCCGCCAACGCAGACCTGCTCGCCCGCGCCCAGGCCGGCGACGCCCGCGCGCTCGAGTTGCTGCTCGCCGAACATGCGCCGCGGATAGCACGTTTCGCCGCGCACATGTGCCGCCACGCCGCCGATGCGGACGATGTGGTGCAAGAGACGCTCATCTCCGCCTCCCGTGCGCTGCGTTCGTTTCGCGGCCAGAGCGCGCTGCCGACCTGGCTGTTTGCCATCGCGCGGAGTCACTGCCGCCGCCAGCGCCGCAAGGCACGCAGCGGGAGCGGAGGGGCGGTGGATGTCCACGAACCGGCGGCCGTCCGCGACCTGCAACTGACCGACCGCGCTGAACCCGCGGACCAAGCCCTGCAGGGGCGCGAACTGGCTGCAGAGGTGGCGGGCGCGATGGCGCAGTTGGCCCCGGCCTATCGCGAGGTGTTGCTGCTGCGCGACGTCGAGGGTCTCACCGCGCCCGAGGTCGGCGTGTTGCTCGGCACGCCGGTGGCCACGGTCAAGACGCGCCTGCACCGCGCGCGGATGCAAGTACGCGATCGCCTGGCCCCGCTGCTGGAAGCGAGCGGCAGTGAACCCTCCGGCTGTCCCGACATCGGGCGCATCTACAGCCGCCACCTCGAAGGCGACATCGGCCCCGCAACCTGTGCGCGCATGCAGCAGCACCTGCAGGACTGCCCGTATTGCGCGCGGCGCTGCGCGACGTTGCGGGCGGCGGTTGCGAGCTGTGCGGCGCTCAAAGGGGACCACATACCCGTCCGCCTGCAGTCGATCATCCGCCACGCCCTGGACCACGCCGGAGCGCCATGAACGCGCGCATCGCCGTTCCGCTCGGCATCCACGCCACGTCGGCGCACGGCCGGGGCACGCTCCGCAATCCAGTGGGCCGCTTCGATCTGCGGCAGACGCTGGCCTTCGATGACGGTTGGGGGTCGAACGAGCCGTCTGCCATGGCTGCTCGGCTTGTGCACGCGCGGAAGCGGCACCTACGCCGACCTGCTGGACCGCCGATTCGAACTGGCCGCTCGCCGCCTGGGTCTGGACGCTGCGTGGCCGCCGGCCGTGACCCAACTTTTCAGCCCCCCACCGCGCCCGGGCGACCAGTTGCGCCTCCTGTGACCTTCGAGGTCGTCGATGAAATACGTTGCTTTCTGCATCCTGGCGTCCCTGTGTGGTCCCGCCGTGGTCTGGGCCCAATCGACCGGTATGGGCACCATTGCGCCGCCGACAGCCCCCACGCCCAAGCCGATTCCGCCGCCGCCGCCGGTGGGTACGCGCCCCGCACCTGCTGCACCCGCGGGTCCGACCCCTGCGCCAGCAGCTTCGCTGCCCCCGGCCGCTGGTGGACCCTCCGCGACGGCACTGGCCTGGCTCGGACCGGTGCGCGGCAAGACGGCGGAACAGCTCCGCAAGATTGGCGCGGCCGCGGTCGAGGATCATGGCATGGCGGCCGTGGACGACGGCGAAAACCTGCTCATCGCCGAACCGGGTACCGCGATGCGCCGGCAGCGCAGCGGCAGCAGCGTGCGCGAACTGGGGCGCATCAAGGTCGCCTTCACCTGGATGGCAAAAGTGGTCCCTGTGGGCGGCCCGGCCGGGGACAGCTGGCTCGCCCTCGCCGTCACTGCCGGCAAGACCGCCCCGGCTGACGAGGTGCCGGCGTCGCCCGCCGGTTGGGATGACGAATACGACATCGGCGACCCGCGCACGTTTGACCGGGTCCGCCTCAAGGTCTTCCGTATGGCGGGCGTCGAGCGCCACCACCTATGCACGTCGCCGTCCTCCTTCGCTGCGCCGGTGCAGGGCCACATCGCCGCGTGCTGCGCCATGGCTTGGAGTGCTCCCGCGCCGCCCTATACGCCTCCGCCTCGCTACACGCCCCCGCCCCGGTACACGCCGCCTGCTCGCCGCGACGAACCGACGCCAACCCCGTCGAGCGGAGACACCGCGGCCGACCGGCCGGTGCTGAGCTTTGTCGGCTTTGCTTACAACTCCGTGGGCATTCCTGGTCCGGCCAAGCTCAATTGGGGTGCCGACGTGTCCGCCACGGTGGGCACCACCGCCCGAGACTTTGCACAGTGGACGCGCTTCGAGATCGGCTACGTGTCGCCTGGCGGCTTTGAGCTGACCTTTGACATGTTGTATTTGCGGCAGTTTGGCAGCAGCGGCTTCCAACTGGCGCTGGGCGGCGGAGCGGGGGTGTCGAGGTTCGGCGACAACCTGTCGAGCGCTCTGGATCTGGTGGCCCGCGTACACCTCGCGTCCAAGATCGGCGAAGGCTGGGCCATGGTCTGGTATGAGCCGGTCTGGCTCCAGTTCGCTGACAACGTGCGCAAACAGGGCAGCGGCACTTTGGCGCCCTTTGCCGACCAGGCGCGCGCCGGCGTGACGTACACGTTTTCGCGCGGCGCCGGCGGTCGTTGGGGCGTCGGCGGCGAACTGGTCGAAGTCGGCGGATCGCGCCTGGTCAAGCTGATGGTCGGACTCGGCAGTTGGCGATAGGTCGTCGCGCCGTTCAATACTCCGCGCGCAAGCGGGCAAACACGCGATCCTTGACGTGGACGCGCCGTACCTTGAGTTCTTCGACGTAGCGGTCGTCGTGCGGTTCGACGCCCTGCTCGGCGGCGACGATGGCGGCATCGACGGTTTCGTACTGCCGCACGAGGTCGGCGAAATCGCTGTCGTGGGCGCGCAGCCGGTGCAGTTTGTCCTTGAAGGGCGCAAAGGCCACGGAGAGGTCGTGGTGGGCGAGATCCATGGGCGGTCTCCTGCGGCGCCAAAGCGGTACCGTGGCCCGCAAGCTAGGCCCGCTCGGGACTGGGCTCAAGGCCCCGCAGTCACCGGGCTGTCACGTCGCCCCCCCCCCCTGTTCCGTGTCCAGCCTCAACCTTCGAGCATGGCTGCCACGGCGTACAGGCTGCGCGCGGCATCGGCCTGGATGCGGCGGCGCGCCTCGGCTTGGGCTTCGACGGTGGCCAGTTGCCCTTGCATCGCGGCGATGCCGGCGTTCGCGGTTGCCAGGGCGCCGTGTGCGGCCGCCACCTCGTGCCGCAAACTCGTCAAGTCGTCCTCGCGGGCCGCAGCAGCCTGTTCGGCGCGCATCCGAGCTTCGACGGCGGCGTCGCGCGCGTGGTCGGACCCGCTCAGCCGCAGGCGCAATTCGTCCAACTGGCTGCGCAGTCCGGTCAACTCCGCGTCCAACTCCGGCCGCGCTGCTGCCTGGGCATGGGCCAACTCAGCGCGCAGGTGCTCGTTTTCCGCCTCGAGGCGCGCGATGGAGTTGGCAGCGTCTTGCAAGCGCTCGACGAAGGTCGTCAGTTCACTGAACATCGCCGCGTGCGCACCGCTCGCCTTGGCCGGTTGGGTGACGGCGGTGGGCGACGCCTGCGGCGCGGCCGGGGCCACTTCCGCGTTTGGTGCCCACGTGGCCGCGACGGTCGCCGGCCCGACGGAGTCAGGCTGCCGGGCCTTCGGTGCCGTGTCGCTGGGTGCCGAAAACGCCGGCATCGGCAATACGGCAGCCGACTCCGGGCCCGTGCGCGCGCTGGCTGCTGGTGCGAGGGCGGACGTCGGCATTTCGGGGGCCACGGCCGGCTGCGCCACCGACGGTGCTTGAGGCTGCTCCGCTTCCAGATGCTCGTGCAATTCCTGCACGAGGTCGGCGTCGACGATGTCTTCCATCGCGTCGTCGACGGCCAGTTCCTCGATGAGTTCGGCACTGAGGTCGATCTCTTCCAGATCGAGCGCGTCGGCCGAGGCCCCGTTGGGCGCGGCGGGCGGGGCGACCTTGGCGTCGAGTTCGTCGTCGCTCGGCAACTCTTCGAGGATCGAATTCTCCATGGTCATCACGACCATCGGCGCTTCCTCAGGTGCGGTCTCGCGGTCGACGCCATCCTGGCTCGCGGCCGCGGGTTCCCCGTCGGCGACCTCCTCGACCGCCACGTCGTCCAGTGCGATCACTTCGATGAGTTCGTCTCCCGCGTCGACCTCCTGCAAGTCCAAGGCGCCCAGCACTTCGACGTCGCCGAGATCGTCCGGGGGCGGCGGCGGTTCCTCCTCGTCCTCCCCGAGCGTCACCACATCCATCAGTTGGGTCGCGCCGTCCTGCGAGTCGGCCACCGCCTCCGCGGGCAGTTCCTCGACAAGGTCGTGTTCGCCCGTCGCCAGGGTCGCCCACAACCTGGTCGCCGCATCCGCCAACTCACGCTGGATGCGCGACTGCGCTACATAGGCATCGGCCACCGCCTTGCCTTTTTGGTGGCGCTTGACCTCGTCGCGTTGGTCGTCGCGGAACACCACCAGAATCTGGCTGTCCTGGTTGCCATCGCTGCGCAGCATGGTCACCACCTGCAGCGCCCGCCGCAGTGTGGGGCCGAGCACCACGAGGCGCACCGGCCGCGCGTTCCAGACCTTGGTCGCTTCCTCCATGGTCGCGACGGCCACGAGCGGGGCGGCGATGGCGGTCTGCAATTCGCGCTCGAGCATCTTGGTGCCGCCGACCAGCAACACGATCGATTCTGCCATGACGAGTACTCCGACGTGCGGGCGCGCGCCGCGTGCAAAGGGGCCACAATTTGACGCCGATCAGGGCTGGAAATCAACCACAGGGGGCCCGCCCGGCAGGGCGGCTAGCGCCCCTTGCAGAAAAAGGCGACGGTCAACAGCGCCCCAGTCGCCACGACGAACCAGCGCACAGCGACCGCGGTCGATCGCGTTGCTACATGGGCCCCGAGCCAGCCGCCAAGCGCCGCGGCAATCGCCATCGTCAACGCCAGGGGCCACCGCACCGGTCCGATCGCGCCGAACACGGCTACGGCGGCCGCGTTGATCGCGAACGCCAAGAGCCCCTTCAAGCCGTTGGCCGCCAGCAGGTCGCCGATTCCGCACAGCGCAAACGCGGTCAGCATCAGGATGCCGATCCCGCCGCCAAAGTAGCCACCGTAGACCGCGATGACGACCTGCGCGCCGATCAAAGGCGCCACGCGCGGCGCCCGGTCCGCCGGATCGCGCAGTCCCTGCAAGCGCGGTGCTACCGCGAAAAGCACGGTCGCCGTTGCGAGCAACCACGGCACGGCCCGCTGGAACGCGTCGTCGCCCAGGCGGACCAGCAGCCAAGCACCCAGGGCCGCGCCAGCGACGCTTACAGGCCCCAGGGCGGGAAGCAGCGCCCGGGCCGGGCCCAGGTGCCGCCGGTAGCCCCAGGTGCTGCCGACGAAACCGAGCCACAACGCTGCCGTGCTGGTGGCGTTGGCTTCGAGCGCCGGCACACCGAGCGCGACCAACACGCCGAAGGTCACGAACGTGCCACCGCCCGCTATGGCGTTGACCGCACCGGCCATCAGCGCGGCGGCAACTGCGGGCGCGGCGATCGCGACGTCGAAGTCCAATCCGGCCTACGGTAGGTGCGCGAAGCCGTCGGTGCCGTCGATCAATGCCTCCACCGTGCCGGGCTCGAGCGCGGAATGGCCGGCGTCGGGCACGATCACCAACTTGGATTCCGGCCACGCCTGATGCAGATCCCACGCGCTGCGCAGGGGGCAGACCACGTCGTAGCGACCCTGCACGATGAGGCACGGGATGTGGCGGACCTTGGGGACGTCGTTCAGCAGTTGGTCGTCGTGATCGAACCACGCGCCGTGCGTGAAGTAGTGATTCTCGATGCGTGCGAACGCCAGGGCGAATTCGTCCTCGCCGTAGTGGTCGAGCATCTTGGGGTCGACGTAGAGGCGGCTCGTGGCACCCTCCCAGGTCGACCAAGCGCGTGCGGCCGCAATCTGCACCTCGCGATCCGGGTGGGTCAGCCGCCGCGCGTACGCGGCCATCAGGTCGCCGTGCTCTTGCGGGGCGATGGCGTCGAGGTAGCGCTGCCACGCGTCGGGAAAGAGCCACGAAGCCCCGTCCTGGTAGAACCAGTGCAGCTCTTTCTTGCGCAAAAGAAAGATCCCGCGCAGCACCAAGCTGCGCACCCGGTCCGGGTGTTTCTGCGCATAGGCGAGGCCGAGCGTGCTGCCCCACGACCCGCCAAACACGTGCCAGCGCTCGATGCGCAGGCGTTCGCGCAGCGCCTCCATGTCGCGCACCAGGTCCCAGGTGGTGTTGGCGCGCAGGCTGGCGTGCGGGGTGCTGCGCCCACAGCCGCGTTGGTCGAACAGCACGATGCGGTAGCGCGCGGGATCGAAAAAGCGCCGGTGCCACGGCGAAGTGCCACCCCCGGGACCGCCGTGCACGAACACCACTGGAGCGCCGGCCGGGTTGCCGCTCTGCTCCCAGTAGATGTCGTGGCCGCCCGACACAGTGAGCATGCCGTTTTCCCATGGCTCGATTTCTGGATAGAATCCACGGGGTTCAAGGTCGGTGTCGAGCAGGGGCATGGGCGAATCCGCAAGGAGGGGGGCGGGCTACCGCGCCGTGGCGGCTTGGCATGGTGCCACGCTCCTGGCGAATTGGCACGGCTCAGCGGACAGCGCCGCGCGGACAGGGTCTGCCGGCCTGGAGAATTCGTGCGCCCACCGCGACTCGGTGATACCGTACCATCCCGCGTTCCGGCTTCGGACCGCAGCCGAAGGGTAGGGCGCCATGGCCGCAGCGAATCCCCCCGATCCCGGTCACGGCACTCCGCGCGACAGCGGGCCTGCGCCCAGTTCCCCGGCGGATCCAGCGGATCGGTCGCCGCGACAGGCCAAGGAACCGATCAAGGCTGCTTCCGCGGCGCGCCGCATCTCGGTCAGCGAAATCCTGACCTCTGTGGCGGTGAGCAAGGACGAACAGCGATCGCACCGTTGGCACCTCGCAGGCGTGTGGGCCGAGGGCGCGGCGATCATGGCGATCCACATGCTTCTTTTCGTGTTCCTCAAGGTGCCTGCGCCGGTGATTCCGCAGCGCGTCGAGACGGCGGATTCGGGCGTGGACCAGCACGTCTGGCTGCAGGTGCGCCCGCTGTGCTGGGCTGCGCCGGAGTGGGATTCGCTGGTCAAAGGCGCGCAAGCCGTCAATGCCACCGGCAAGACCAAGCTGACCGGCGAGGGCGACAAGCGCACGATTCAGTTGGACAATGTCGTCGACGACAAGACCAAGAAGGGCATGCTGGCCTGGGCTGGCGCCCAGCGCAATGCCTGCCTCATCGTCGAAAAAGGCAAGGAGGAGTACCAGTTGCTCGTCAAAGCCACCTGGTCGCCAACCAGTCAGGAACAGGTGGACCGGGCTGCCGCCGCGCTGCCCCAGGCCGGTGTCACGCTAGTCAGCGCCCAGTGGCTGCCGACTCCGCTTTTTGCGCTGGAATCGACGTCGTTTCCCGCCCGAACGATGGAGAGCCAGCACGTCCACAAGGTCTTGGCCTCCGCCGGTTTGCGGAATTTCGCGGTCGAGACGGCGACCGACGCGGCTGTCGACGCAACCATGTACCAGCGCTGGAGCAAAGCAGCCCTGGAGCCCTTCAAGAAAGCCCAGCGCGGCGCCATCGCCTTGCAAATGGTCGTGTTCGCGGTGCTGTGCGCCATCTGGATGCTGGTCCTCAAGGGCCGGTTTGTGCGCGAGGACGAACCGGAGCCGCTGACCTTTCTTGAGAGCCTGACCCGCGGCGTCATCGCATCGGTGGTCGCCGGGCTGGTCGTGGCGCTGCTCGGCAAGAAGATCGGCATCGATTTCAGACTTTTGCAGGCGCAAGTGCGGCTGCCCGACGCCCCGAGCACCGTGCTCGCCTTCGTCAGCTTCGGCCTGCTGTGGCCGGCCCTGCATGGGGTCGTGGTCCACGGCTACCTGCAGCGGCGGCTCGGGCAGGAGGTGCCGGCGCCCATCGCCATCGGCGTCGCAGCCGTGCTGCTGCCCTTGGGCCAATCCCTGGTCGTGCCGTTGCCCAGTCCACAGCTCTTCCTGTGGATCCCGGTGGGTGTGCTCGGCGGCTACCTCGCCTGGTCCACGGGTCGTCTGGGGCCGGCCTTGGCGGTGACCACAGCAACCCAGGCAGCGATCGTGTTGCTGGCCCTATTTTGACCGCGCCGGTCTCATGTCCCACGCGGTGAGCCAAGCCACTGGCCCGGCCGTGAATCCAAGCGCGCGCAGCCTGTCCGCGAGGTCAGGCAGGTGGGCCGCTCCGTAGAAGATCGCGACCTTCTTGACGTTCTTGCCGCCGAGCGTCCGTTGGAGTACGCCAACTGCCACGGCGTTGCGCTCCGCGATCAGCACGGAGCCGAAGCCAAAGCCGCCGACGTCGCCGAATCCCGCGTCCATTTCGGAGAGTTCGCGCGCCAGAAGGCGCTTGAGGGCGCGCGGCGGATCGGCGTCGGTCATCGCCTGCACCAATTCCCACGCCGTCCACCGCACTGTGCCGTCGGCGTGTTGCAGGCGGGCGGCGTCGCCGATGCTCCACACCAGCAGCGACCCCAAAATGTCGCCGGCGTGCTGGCGCAATCGCTCGCCCAGCCGTCCGCTGTCCATGTCGGCATGCACGAGGTTGCGGGCGCGGTAGTCGATGTAGTCGAGTTGAAACTCCAGCCGCAACAGGTCCTTGATGACCCGCTGCAGCCCGGACACGGCACCCTGCGAGCGCGACAACTGCCGTACGTCGAACTCCTCGGGCTTGACCAGCTCGAAAAGCACGCGGTCGTAGCGGCGAAAGCGGGCGTTCAGGGCCTTGTAGTAGCCAGCATCGCCGACATGGACGGCGCCGATGAGGTCCACCGTCACCGCACCGCGGCGAAAGGTGGCCACGGCAGTGTCCAATCGCGCACCAGCGTCCGCTCGGTCGTAGCGCACATAGGCGGGGCGCGCAAGCGGCTGGGCCCACGCGGCGGCGGACGCGGCAACCGCAGCAAGCGCCGCGGTTACGGCAAGCCAGCGCATCACCATCGAACTCCTGGGCGGCGCGGGCCGCGCGGCAAGGATAGCACGCCAGCTCAATCGCGAACTTGCAATCCGATGAACGATAGGGCCCGTTCCGGCCAGTGTCGCGGGTCGCCGCCGACTGCAAGCCAGCGCGCGGCCTCGTCCGCCGTGTGCATGGCGTGGTCCAGGTTGCAGTGGAGCCATAACCCCTGCCGCCCGACGGGCACCGTGCGGCCGTCTGCTGTCGTCCGCCGCAGCGCCAACTGCCAGCGATCGCGCCAGCCGCGCCGGTGCAGCGGGTAGACGCGCGGCAGCCACGCACGGTCGCGCAATTCGACGCGGGCTCCGCAGGGCAGGATGCGCGCCGCTGAAAGTTGTGTCGCAAGCACGTCGAGCCGCGTGTGCCAAGGCTGATCGGGTGCGCCACCCCCCTGCGGGATTTCCACGCACAACAGCGGCGGGTCGAGCGGCCGATCCGTGAAATGCGCGACTTGGGTCACGCGGCCGAACGCGAACTCCTGCTCGGGGCAGTACCACGTGTCGACGTCGTCGAGCGGCGGGCCGTGCACTGCGAGCCATAGCAGGTGCAGGCCGCGGTGGCCCAAGTCGAGATCCGGCGCGAGATCGCCCAAGTGGCCGCTGTACACCACGCCGTCGGCGTCGGTGCTCGGCGCTGCGGCACACCCATACCGCAACTCCACACCCGCCCGCTCGCAGCGCGCGATCAGGGCCGCGACCAGCGCGTTGAAGCCGCCGACCGGCACCAGGAATCCTGGGCGAGACACCGGCTGCTGCACCAGCCGCCACGGCGCAGCGGCCGACACGCGCTGTTTGGCGCAGGTCTGGCTCAGTTCCGCAGGGTCCAAACCCCAGACCTTGCGCGCATAGGGCGCATAAAAAGCGTTGTAGGCCGCCTCGCCGACGCGCGCGCGCACGAACGCGGCAAACCCGAGGTCGTCCTCGCCGCCATCGGCGACCCGCCAGCGCGGTGCCAGTGCGAATCCAAGCGCAAAGCGGGCGCCCTGCACCGGCCCAAGTCCGCGCGCGAGGTCCCATGGCGAGGGCGGGTAGGCCAGATGGCGGCCGCGCAGCACGATGCGCCCTGTGCGCGGCCGCGCCGACATGGGCACGTGCTCGGCCAGTGCCGCCAGTGCTGGCACCCGCAGCGCCGCCGGATGTAGGCGGTGCGCCCCGAGGTCGCAGGGCACGCCATCGACGCGGCGTTGCGCCAGGAGCCCGCCGGGGTGGGGCTGACGCTCGCACAGCTCGACGCGCCAGCCGCTCTGCGCCAACCGCCACGCAGCGACAAGTCCGGCCACCCCGCCGCCGACGACCTGGGCGCGCCGTGGCATCTACGCGTTTGGCAGGGCCGCGCGCGGGTTGCCAAGCCACATGGCGCCCGCGGTGTACGCGACCATCGCCGTCCAGGACAGAGCCATCGCAGCACCGCTCGCCGGCATCAACCACAGCCAGGCGCCTGTCTGCCAGATGAGGACCGGGGCCAGCACATGCAGCAAGGACGACAGCCCTGCGACCGCGATGGTTGCGCCCGCGACGGCAGGGTGCAGGCGCGTGAGCATGAAAAGGTGGGCCAGAATCAGGAAAACCACGCTGACGGAGAACACGTGCTGGTGGAACACGTCCATGATCCACGGCTTCTTGAGGTCTTCCGCCGGTCGGACGACGGCCGCTTCATCCAGGTCGAGCGCCGGGCCGGCCGCGACCGCATCGACTCCGGCTGGCCGATTCACGTAGCGCTCCTGCACGCTCGGCTTGCCGGCCGGGCCCTGCAGGTCGGCGCCGATGCGATCGCGGTACATCGCCCAACTGGTCCACAGCCCGATCGCCACGAACACCAGGAAGAACGTGTAGACCAGCTTGGCTGCGACCGGCAGCGCAGCAAGGTGGTAGCCCTTGGAAATGAAGAGCTTCACGGTTTCTGGCGATGGCCCGTTGTGCAGGTGCACGCCGCCCGCGACCCGCCTTGCCTGTGGTCGCGCACGCGTGCAGTGTGGATCAACGCCACAATCAACGCTGGCCGGCCGCGTGCGCCCCGTTGCCGCCGCCTGCGTTCTGCGGTGCAAAGGGCAGTGCCCTGGCCAGCCCGGGCTTGATCACCAGTTCGTCGGCGAGGACGAGCGCCCTGCGAGCGCCCGCGGCAAGCGACTTGGACGAAATCGTCGCCCCCGCCACGGCAACGATGTCACGGCCGTGACGCACGGGGTCGGCCGCCGTCTTGCCGGTGAACTGATTGCGGAAGCGCGGTTGCGCGACGTCGCCGCCGTAGGCCTCGCGGTACACCATCACCTCGAGGCGCTGCAGCACCCCGTCCGTGCCGATGAGCGCCGCAAAGGTGATCGGCAGGTGCTGGCCAAGCTCGTCGTCGATGACGGCAAGGCCATCCACGCGGTCGCGGGTCATGCCGTAGTAGACAGTCCAGGTGGTGGGCGGCGCGTAGCCGAGCCGCGACCGCAGCGCCTGCGCCTGGGCCGCGGTCGGCGTCAACCGGGCGAACGTCACGCGCTCGCTTTTCGCGAAAAACGCCTTGAGCACGCTCGACTTGTCCCAAAAGGTCTCCGCATGCGCCGGCAACGCAGTCACCCACCCAAGCGCCACGAGCGCCACCAAGGACAAGCTGCGCTGTGCCGGGAGCAATGATTTCAGGAGCAGTTTCATCGTCATCTGCGAACCGTTGCGCGGCCTCTGGCCCTGCGCAGGCAGATGATAACGAAATTCATTTTCGCCAGCAACGGCGGATCAAGGTCCTGTTGTCACCGGCCTGTCAGGAACGCGGCTGTTCGGTCAAAACCGAGGCCGGCTGGCCCTCGCGATCGCCGTCCGCGGCCGATCCCGGTCCGGTCCGCCCAGGGCGCGGTTCGAAGCTGTCGGGCGTGAACGCCGCCGGCAGCAGGTCGCGCAGGGGCGCCGACCACACCGCGCCGGCCGCGCTGGCAAGGATCACGTGCAGATCCAAGCCAAACTCGCACAAGGTCTGCCGGCATAGCCCGCAGGGCGCGGCGGGCGTGGCGGCGTCGGTGACGATGGCGATGGCTTCGAACTGGCGCTCGCCCGCCGAGATCGCCGCACAGACCGCGCTGCGTTCTGCGCAGCAACTGACGGGATAGCTGGCGTTTTCGACGTTGACGCCGCAGTACACCCTGCCCGAAATCGTGCGCAAAGCCGCGCCGACCGCGAAGCCAGAATACGGCGCGTAGGCCCGAGTCCGCACGTCCGCTGCGGCGTGGACCAACTCGGCGAGCGCGGGTCGGTCGCGCAACACCGCGCTTTCTGCCCACCGGGCCCTCGCCACCGCGTCCGGTCGGGCGATGGCGGGCGTCACGGCTGCCTCGGCACGGCTTCCAACTCGGGCAAGCTGGCCACGACGGCAGCGACAAGTGCCGTCATCTGCGCCGTCGAGTCCAGCGCCACCTCGGCAACGTGGCCGTGGTCGAGCGTCCCCTCGCCGAGGCCCGCGCCGAGATTGGTCACACAGCTCAAGCCGAGCACCCGCATGCCCATGTGCCGCGCGACGATGACCTCGTGCACCGTGGACATGCCCACCACGTCCGCGCCCAACAGCGCGATCATGCGGACTTCAGCTGGCGTTTCGTAGCTCGGGCCGCTCAGGCCGCAGTACACGCCGCGCTTGATCGCGATGCCCCGGTGTGCCGCCTCGGCCTCGCAGAGCGCCCGCAATTCGGGGTCGTAGGCCGAAGTCATGTCCGGAAAACGTGGCCCCAGCCGGTCGTCGTTGGGGCCCACCAGCGGGTTGGCTCCGGTCAGGTTGATGTGGTCGTTCATCAGCAGGATGTCGCCAGGCTGCAGTGCCGTGTGGACGGCGCCCGCAGCATTGGTGACGACCAGCACCTGCACGCCCAGCGCCGCCAAGACGCGCACCGGAAGCGTCACCTGCCACGGCGGGTGGCCCTCGTAGCCGTGGACGCGGCCGGCAAGCGCCAACACCGTCTGGCCCTGCCAGCGCCCTGCAACCAGCTTGCCCGCGTGGCCGGGCACCGTGGATGCGGCAAAATGCGGAATGCGGCCATAGGGCAACGATCGCGCGTCCGCGATCTCGTCTGCCACGCCGCCCAGGCCGCTGCCAAGCACGAGCCCGATGGGCGCCTGCACTGGGCCCAGCGCCTCGACCACCGCATGGGCGGCCTGCCGCACGCGATCGCCCAGGTCCGCGGGCGCGCAATCGAACTGTACAGAGGTCATCAGGGGCTGCCGGCTCCGGTGCAAGACGCGCGGACCGCCGGGCCCGCTCGGGGTGCGCATGGTAGCGTGCGGGCCAATGCGTGCAACTTTGCTGGCCGGTACCGCGCCGGCTGCGGCACGCGACCGCTTGCGGGGCGCCATGCGCATCCGGCGGAATGCGTGCCGTAAACCAGCGACCAAGCCGATGGACCCACCCCGCCGGCCGTTGCGCTGGCGCGGCAGTCCAGGTAGAGCTTGTGCCATCCGCGCTTGCGCGCAATGCCAAGCGGCGGTGCCCGAACACAACCTGCTGCCGGACCGGTGTGCTTGACAGGGCTGTCGCCGGGTCGCGCGGCCGGGCGAGGCATTCCGCCCTCGCGGCCACCCGCCGCCGTCGCCCGCCACCGGGATGCGAATGGAACCATCGTGGTTCCAAGCCCATCAGACAAAACCCGAACGGAGAACGTGGCGCAAAACCGGGGGCGGCAGGCCAAAATCGGTTGCGCAAATGGAGGCGATGCGGTATGCACCTACGTTCTGGCGCCGCGCACACGCAGGGTGGACCGCGCCGCCACCGCCCTCTTGCACACAGGTAGCGCCGCGCCGCGATGGCCTCGTTCCTGATCAACACCAATGGCGTGGTCAGCGCGATGACGCTGCGCGACGACACGGTCGTGGTCATCGGCCGCGCCCGCGACGCTGACGTCCACCTCGACGATCCCAGCCTTTCGCGACGCCACTGCGAGGTGCGCAAGCACCAGGGCCTGTGGGTGCTGCGCGACCTCGGGTCGTTCAATGGCACCTACTGCAACAACCTGGCGATCAGCGAACACAAGCTGCAGCACGACGACCAGGTGCAACTGGGCATGAGCGTGCTCACCTTCCAGCTGTCGCCGGATGAGCGGCGGCAGATGAGTGGGCTCTTCGGCACAGACCCGCACGGCGACACCGCCGAGCTGTCGCGGCGCCTGCGCAACTTCATGTTCCTGCTCGACATTGCCAAGGCGGTGTCCGGCGAATTGGACACGCGCAAGCTGCTGGAATTGGTCGTCGAAAAAGGGATCGGCCTGACCAACGCCGAACGCGGCTTCCTCATCCGCTTCAACGACGGCGACCATACCTTCGAGGTCGCGCGCAACCGGGCATGGCAACCGATTGAGGCGCCCGAGAAAAAGATTTCGCGCTCGGTCATCGCCAACGTGTTCCAGACCGGCGAGCCGGTGCTGACCATCGACGCGCAGAGCGACCTGGCCGGGATGAGCCAGACCATCGCCGCCCTGGAGATCTGGTCGCTGATGTGCGCGCCGCTCAAGGTCAAAGAGCGCGTGATCGGCTGCATCTACGTGGACAGTTCGGTGGCCGAGCAGGAGTTCAGTCAAGAGTCGCTGAACCTGTTGCAGGCGTTTGCGGACCAGGCGGCCATCGCCATCGAAAACGCCACGCTCTACCAACAAATGCAGCAGTCGCGCGAGGCAGAGAAGCACGTGCGGCAAGTGTTCCAGAAATACGTGCCCAAAGACGTGGTGCAGCGCGCACTGAAAATCAGCGATGGCGGCCGCCTGAGTTCCAAGCAGGTCGCGACCGTGCTTTTCTCCGACATCCGCGGCTTTACGAGCATCAGCGAGCGCATGGAACCCGAGGAGGTGGTGGCGTTCCTCAACGACTACCTGCAGCGCATGGTCGCCATCGTCTTTGACGAGGGCGGGATCGTCGACAAGTTCATCGGCGACGCGGTGATGGCGGTGTTCGGCGCGCCCATCGAGCGGCCGGACGACGCAGCGCGGGCCGTGCGCGCCGGCATGCGCATGCTCGAGGAACTCGACAAGTTCAACGCCGAGCAGGCCAACCGCGGCGGCGTGCACATCCGCATCGGCATTGGCATCCACACTGGCCGGTTGATTGCCGGCAACATCGGCTCCGACCGCAAGATGGAGTACACGGTCATCGGCGACACGGTCAACATCGCCAGCCGCGTGCAGGACCTGACCAAGGAATTCGGCGTCGAACTCATCATCACCCAGGGCTGCTACGAGGCGACCGGCAAGGCCGTGCCGGTCCGCCCACTGCCGCCCGTCCACGTCAAGGGCAAAGAACTGCCGCTGACGGTGTTCGAGGTTCCGCGTCCGGGCAGCGCAGACGAGGACGACGACAACGACGATGAGCTTTCGGTAGGCGACGACAATCCCGACCGTGCGACAGTCGAACGGGCGGTGTTGCCGATCGCGGGCGGCCACTTCGACGCGCCGACCGTTCCCAAGCAAGAGGCCGTGTCGGGCGACTTGGACGGTCCGACGTTGGCGCGACCGCTGCCGCGGCCCCCGGCCCACACGCAGCTGCCGACCCACGTGCCGCCGCTGCAGGGTGTGCGGTCGCCGCCGCGCACGCCGACCGCCTATGGCAGCGGTGCCTCCCTGTCGCAGGCGCCGACGGTGCCGGCCC
>VGRO01000015.1 GCA_016875335.1 Deltaproteobacteria bacterium
CTGACCGGCGGCAAGCGCCAGGTTCAGGCGACCGCCGCCCGGCAGTTTCCAATCGTCGCGGCCGCACAGCTTGAGGTTGTCAAACCAGGCCACCGTCTTGGCGGCGTCGTCGGTGCAGGCCTGGGCGCGCTCTTTGGCGCAGTTGTCGCCGACCTTGGCCAGGCACTCGGCGGCGTCGTTGCAGGCCGCCTTGCCTTCTTTCTCGCAGTCGGGCAGGGGCGCGGTGGCGCACTTGCCTTGTAGTTTTGAGATCTTGCCCTGGCCGGCGATGACGAGACCGCCGCCCATGACGATGCGCACCGCGAGCAGGGCCAGGGACAAGCCGAACGTACGTTGCGGCACGAGTTTGCTGCGAATCCAGGCAATCATGGTGGTGCGTCGGCCAACCGCGGCCCCGCGCTGATGGTCGCACGGCCATGCGCCCTGTCACGATTTTGGCGACTTGCGCGCTGCCGATCGGGCGTAGGTGCGCGGCGCGGGCAGGGCCGCGGCCCCGGCATGCGCTACGTTCAGCTTGGGCTGCCGCTTGCGGACCGGGCCCGTCGCGCTCGCGGTCCGGTGGCGCACGTCCAGATCGCCCGGCACCGCCGCGCCGTCTGCGGCGATCGCTGCCTTGAATTCGGCCGGCACCGGCGCCTTGAGCTCTAGGTGCGCGCCGGTCACCGGGTGGGCAAACTGCAGCGACCGCGCGTGCAACATCACCCGGGCCGCCAACTGGCGCGACAAGGCCCCGCCGTACAGGAAATCGCCGGCGATCGGGCTGCCGGTCGCCGCCAGGGCCACGCGAACCTGATGCTTGCGGCCCTGGTCGGGAATGACCCGCACCAACGCGAAGCGGCGACCGCGCGCCAGCACCTCGATCTCGCAGTCGGCCTGCGCCCCGTCACTGGCCACGACCGTCATGCGCTCGCCGCTGCCGACCCGTTGCGGGCGCAACTGGTGCGACACCCGCTGCCAACGCACCGCCGGCACCGGGGCGCACAGGGCCAGGTACATCTTGAGCACCTTGCGTTCGCGAAACAGCGCGTTGACGGCCTCAGCGGTGTCGCGGCCGCGGGCGAAAAGCAGCACGCCGCTGGTGTCGCGGTCCAGACGATGGACCAGGTGCAGTTGCGCCGGATCACGGCCGCGCGCCGACTCGCGGGCTTGGGCCCACAGCAAGGCGCTGCGATCGGCTCCGTCGGCGTGGGCAAGCAGGCCGGCCGGCTTGTCGATGGCCAGCAGGTGGTCGTCCTCGAACATCACCTGCGGTGTGGCGGCGGTCATGGGCGTGATCGGCAGGGCGAGTGGTCGCGCGCGCGGTCGTCTCGCACGAAACGCCGGAGATTTCCAAAGGTTGATCGAATCGCGGTCGGGGTGACTGGATTTGAACCAGCGACTCCTTGCTCCCGAAGCAAGTGCGCTACCAGGCTGCGCTACACCCCGATTTTCTAGCAGGATCTCCGGACGGGGCCGCCGATCGCCGCGGGCCGCCCGGCGCGGTCGGACGCGCGAGCGGGGCGTTAGGATGCACAAGGTGAGGCGCAGTGTCAAGGTCGAGCGCGTGCGCCCGCGGCGGACGGATCTGGCGCCGCTGGAAGTTTCTGCAATACTTGGCGGTTCCACGACCGGGCGATTTTCGCCTTCGGCCATTGCAACACATGAAGTTTTGGACGCTTTTGTTGTTCGTGCCCGTCGTCGTGCTGCTGGCCGCTCCCGCCTCCAGCGCCCGCGCGGCGTGCAAGGAGGCATTCTTCGACTGCACCCGCAAGGGCGAAGATGGCATGAGCTTCTTCAACCTCAAGGAGTTGCGCGCCCGCCACCTGTCCGATGCCCAGATCGCCAAACGGTGCAGGCTGTTGTCCGCCGACCCACCCGGGTGCAGTTGGCGCGGTGGGGCCGGATCTGCGGGTGGCGGCGGGCAGACCATCGTGCTCACCGACGCCGCGCCGGTGACGCCTGGGCCAGCGCCCGGGTCGCCTGCGCCCAAACGCGACGCCTGGGGCAAGCGCTCGCCGACGCCCGCGCCCGTCGCCCCCGCTGCCGCGCCGGCCACGACGCCGATCGACGACGGCATCTACGCGCGCGAAATCGCCACCGCCGCCGAGCGCTACAAGCTGCCGCCGCAACTGATTCGGGCGGTGATGATGGTCGAAAGCGGCGGCAACCCCCATGTGGTGTCGTCGGCGGGCGCCGTGGGCCTGATGCAGTTGCTGCCGGCCACAGCCCAGGCGCTGGGCGTCGAGGACGTGCGCGATCCGGCGCAGAACATCCTGGGAGGTGCGCGCTTTCTGCGCATGCTCGCCAACCGCTTCGCCGGCGACATGGTGCAGGTGTTGAGCGGCTATCATGCCGGGTCGATGCGCGTGCAGCGGCGCGGCGCCACGCCCTTTGCCGCGACCGACGATTACGTGCGAAAAATCCTCAAACTCTACTACCAGTTGCGCGACGCCGCGCAGCGATCGCCGGCAGCTCAGCGCGGCGCAGGTGCAGGATGAACCAACCCACGAGCCTTGCCTATCTGTTCTACGCGGTGGCTTGTGCGCTCGCGACGATCGGCTGCCGCACCGAACCGGCCCAGCAAGTCACGGTCGTCGCCTGCGCCAAGGACGGCACCTGCCCCGCCGGACGCTGTTGCGCAGCCGGCCTGTGCCAGTCTTGCAGCGACGCCAGCAGCGGCGCCAGCAGCGACGCAGCCAGCTCGACCGAGGCGGGCGCCAATCGCGGTCAGGGCAGCGACGGCGCCGCCACCAGCGCGGACGCGAGCGCGGAAACCGCCGCCGTGTGCGAGGCCGACCCATCGGGCGGGCCCTCGCCGCGCGGCGACGTCGCAGCGGGCTACGTCGGCGGCAAACTCGTGGTCCTGTATGGCGACGAAGGTGCGCCCATCCAGTGCCAAGCCAACCCCAAATACACCAGCGACGCCCACCTGTTCGATCCGTGCAAGGGCTGGGAGGCCCCCAAGTCCGCGACGATGCCACCGCCGCGGGCGCGCGCCGCGCAGGCCTATGACCGCGACCACGACGCGCTGTGGCTGTTCGGGGGCCGCTACCGCAAGACCAACAGCGGCCCCTACACCAACTACAACGACTTGTGGCGCTACGGCGGGTCCGACGGCCAAATGCTGCTGGTCGACGAAGGCAAGGCCGGACCCTCGGCCCGATCGAACAGCTGCATGGGCTACCAGCGACAGACCCAAAAGCTATGGGTGTTCGGCGGCAACAGTTCGACCAGTGGCCTGCAGTTCACGCCGCTCGCCGACTTGTGGTCCTACGACACCAGCAGCGCCCAGTGGGCCAAGCCGACCACGACCGGCAAAGCGCCGAGCGCGCGTCTTTTCCACAGTTGCGCGGTCAGCGACGACGGCAAAGTGCTGGTCGTGTACGGGGGCGGCGGTGTCAACGCCTTTCAGGGGCCGTTCTTCGGCGACACCTTCGTGCTCGACCTGACGACCCTGGCTTGGTCCGCGATCGAAGGGCAAGCCCCCATGGCCCGCATCAAAGCCGGCATGGCTCCTGCGCCCGACAGCCCCGCGATCTGGCTTTTCGGCGGCCACGACGACGGCGCGGTGGGCAACCGCAACGATCTGTGGACCTTCGACACGGCCAAGCTGGCCTGGAACCAGCTGCGCAAGGGCGATCTCGGCGCCAACGCCAACCCCGACGTCGTCCACAAGCCTGCCCACGCGTTTTGCGATTTCCCGCCCGACTTCATGCTGGTCGACAAAGATTCACCCGAGCGCCGCGAAGCCATGGGGCTGACAGCCGACGCCCAGGGCAACCTGTGGATGTTCGGCGGCAAGAGCGACTGCGGCGTGCTGCGCGACGTGTGGCGCTACCAGCCCAAGGCCGACCAGTGGATCAACCTGGACGACACGACCATCGGCTGGAGTTGCGACCGCTACAAGAAACCCTGCAACACCTTGTGCAACTGACCGGAGGCCCCGTGAAGATCCTGGCCCTGCTGCTGACCGCGTCGGCGCTTGCGTGCACCACAACCACGGCCCCGGCCGATGGACAATGTCCGTTCTCGTCGCCGGTCGTCTCCAACGCCAATGGGCTACTGCACGGCGTCGGCTGCACCGACAACAGCCAGTGCAAGTACGGCACCTGCACCAAGTCGGCGATGCAGCAGGGCAAATCGTCCACGACCGGCGTGTGCACCAAGCAGTGCTCGTGCGGCGGGCCGACCTCGGTGTGCAGCAACGACAACGACGACACCAAGGGGCTGTACTTCACGTGCATCAAGGCGGCCAGCGGCTCTGGCAGCGAGTGCGGCGTGACCTGCAAGACCGACAGCGACTGCGGCAAGATCAACCCCAATCAGCCCTTTTGCGTGTCGGGCGTGACTGGCGTCTTTACCGCCGGTGCCCAGAAGGTCTGCTCAAGCAAGAAGTAGGCGCGGCGGACCCGCCCACCGTTGGCGTCCCGCGCAAAGTACCCTAGCATCGCCGCATGAAGTTGAGCGCCACCGTCCACGGCCAGACCTACACCTTCGCGGGCGTCAAGGACGCGCTCAACCGCGCCAGCGAAGAGAAGTCGGGCGACCGCGCGGCCGGGCTGGCGGCGCGATCGACGTCCGAGCGGGTGGCGGCCAAGCGGGTCGTGGCCGACCTGCAGCTGCGCGATCTCTACGAGCACCCGTCGGTTCCGTACGAGTCCGACGAGATTACGCGGCTTGTCGTCGACGACCTCGACGCGCGCGCCTACCAGCGGGTGCACGCCTGGACCGTCGGCCAGTTGCGCGAGTGGCTGCTCGACCGCCGCACCAGCGGGCAAGACGTGGCGGCCGTCACGCCGGGGCTCACCCCAGAGATGGCGTCGGCGGTGTGCAAGCTCATGTCGTCGATGGACCTCGCGGTGGCCGGCAAGAAGGCCCGCGTGGTGCGGCGCTGCAACAACACCATTGGGCTCTCGGGTCGAATCAGCTCGCGCCTGCAACCCAACCATCCGGTCGACGACGTGCCGGGCATCCTTGCGGCGGTCAAAGATGGCCTGTCGTACGGCAACGGCGACGCGGTCATCGGCATCAACCCGGCGACGGAGAGCACCCAGAACACTGCGGCGATCCTGCACGCGGTCAAAGACCTGATGCGCCAGCACCGCATCCCGACGCAGGTGTGCGTACTCGCCCACGTCGCGGTGCAGATGGACGCCATCCGCCGCTTCCAGGCGCCCGTGGACCTGTGTTTCCAGTCGCTCGCTGGCACCGAAAAGGCCAACCGCAACTTCGGCATCTCGGTGGCGCTCATCGACGAGGCGTACGACCTGACCCGGCGCGAAGGATCGGCGCAGGGACCGCACGTCATGTACTTCGAGACCGGCCAGGGCACGGCGCTGTCGGCCAACGCCCACTACGACACCGACCAGACCACCATGGAGGCGCGCACCTACGGCTTTGCCCGCCGCTACGAGCCATTCCTGGTCAACAGCGTCGTCGGCTTCATCGGTCCAGAGTACCTGCAAAACGGCAAGCAGATCGCCCGCGCCGGCCTTGAAGATCACTTCATGGGCAAGCTGCTCGGCATCTCGATGGGCACCGACGTGTGCTACACCAACCACGCCGACAGCGACCAGGACGACCAGGAGTGCTTGGAGATGCTGCTGGCCACGGCCGGCGTCAACTACCTGATGGGCATCCCGCTCGGCGACGACGTGATGCTGAACTACAACACCACGAGCTTCCACAACAACGCGCAACTGCGTGAACTCTACGGGTTGCGTCCCGCGCCCGAATTCGAGGCCTGGCTCGAGCGCGTCGGCTTGTGGCGCAACGGCCGGCTGACCGAACGCGCGGGCGACGCCACGGTGTTCCATGCGCCCAACATGTTGCGCGCCGAGCGGCCCAGACCTGCATGATCGCGCGGCCCACGGACAACGCGTGACAGTTCTGCGACCTTGAGGGCGCAATCCGCGCCAGCGGCCGCGGCGCGATCGCACGGTGGCTGCTACCTTGGTCCCAGGCCACGGAGGCCCACCCACGGAGGGCGCAATGCAGGTCAGGCAGATCCTTGTTCCGGTCGATTTCTCCGACAGCGCGCAGGCGGCCTTGCAATGGGCCGCAGAACTTGCCGAACGCTACGGCGCCAAGCTCGAGATGCTGCACGTCTATCCGGTGCCCGGCTACGTGCTGCCCGATGGCTTCGTGATGGCCAGCCCCGAAGCGCACCGCGACGTCGATGCCCGGGCGCGCGCGCGCCTTCAGCAGTGGCTGGAGATGGCCGGCCGCAACCGGACGATCACCATCGGCTGCGCCACCGCGTGCGGCCAGCCGGCTGCCGAAATCCTGCGCCGCGCCGACGACGTCCACGCCGATCTCATCGTGATGGGCGCGCACGGGCTGAGCGGCCTGGCCCTGTTCTTGATGGGCTCGAACACCGACCGCGTGGTGCGCCACGCCAAGGTGCCGGTGCTGGTGGTGCCCCGGGGCATGTAGGCCCCACCTGGGTGTGCGCGGTGTGCGGACCCCAAAACTGCGCCTTGTCGGTCCATTGCGAATCGGGTAAGTTCGCCTCGTCCGCAGGTGGCCGAGGGCGCAAAGGCGCACCAGGCACCCACAGCGGGCACAGCGGCGCGCGGCAAGTCGCAAGCGGTCGCAAATCTGCAGCATCCCCTGACCGGCCCCGCGCCAGTTCGACGGCTGCAGCAGCGGTAAGCGAAAACCATTCGGCCTGCTCTCGAAGGGGGCGGCCATTCGGGGTGTCCCATGCCAAATCGGCGTGCATTCGACCACATCGGCAACTTCAACTTCAAGATCGAGATCGAAGGCGTGACCCAGGGCGCGTTCCGCAACGTGGAAGGCCTGGACAGCGAGACCGAGATCATCGAGTACCAGGACGGCGACGACATCGTGCTGCGCAAGCGCCCGGGCCGCACCAAGTACTCGAACATCACGTTCAAGCGCGGCTACATCAACAACACCGAACTCTGGGAATGGCGCAAGGCCGTCGTCGAGGGCAAGGTGCAGCGCAAGTCGGGCTCGGTCATCCTGTGCGCGGACGACGGCTCGGAAGTCATGCGCTACAACTTCTTCGAAGCGTGGCCGACCAAGTGGAAGGGCTTCACCCTGGACGGCAAGGGCACCGACGTCAACGTCGAAGAGCTTGAGCTGGCGGTCGAGAAGCTCGAGCGCGGCTAGGCACCTGCCCAGCGCAAGCTGATCCACGGCTGACGCCGGCGCGGTCTTCCAAGGCCCGCCGGCGCCGGCGTTTTTGCGCAACGGACCTGCCATGCCGTCGTTCCATTCGTGTCGCGGGTCCCAGGGCGTGCTCGCGTTGCTGGCCGTCGGCCTGGCCGCCTGTACCGCGGCCCAGCGCACAGCGTCGCCCAAGCTGGTCCACACCACCGCGCAGCTGAACGCCGAACTGCGGGCCGAAGACACAAAGGAGGTGTGGCGCGCGCATTTCGTCGACGTCGGCCAGGGCCTGGCAGTCCTGCACGAGTTCCCCTGCGGCGCCGCGCTTTTCGACACCGGCGGCGAACTGGACGAGCGCTTTGACAGCAATGCCGCTTTGCGCGCCTACCTCGACGCCTTCTTCGAGCGGCGGCGGGACCTCGGCCGGACGCTCGACCTCTTGCTGCTGACCCACCCGCACGTCGACCACACCCGCGGTGTCGAAACGGTGCTCGAGGGGTACCGCGTCCGCAACCTCGTCGACAACGGGCAGACCTACGGCTCGGGCGCCGACGGCCAGAAATTCATGCAGGATTGGGCCGAATCGCACAGCGACGTGCACTATCGCGCCGTGTTCCTGGCCGACATCGTCAGCGCGACGGGCCTGCACGACCCCATCGTCGATCCGCTGCGCTGCGAAGGGGTGGATCCGCACATCGCCGCCTTGTGGGGCCAGGTCGGCAGCGACCCGGGCTGGCCGGGCATGCGCTTTGGCAAGACCCCGTTCCAGAACAACAACAACCACAGCGTGGTGGTGCGCGTGGCCTACGGCAGGGCGAGCGGCCTGTTCGCCGGCGATCTGGAAGAACCTGCGATCAAAGACCTTTTGCGGCGCTGGTCGCCGTCGGGCCTGTTGGACATCGACCTGTATCAGGTCGGTCACCACGGCTCCATCAACGGCACCCTGCCCGAGTTGTGCGCGGCGATGACGCCCGAGGTCGCGGTGTTCTCGATGGGCCCTGCCAACTGGCAGATGACGTGGTCGGCGTGGAAATACGGCCACCCGCGCCGCGAGATCGTGCAGATGCTGGCCGAGGTCATCGTGCGGCGCCGCAAGCCGATCGATGTCAAGGTCGGCGTGCGCGGCGAGACCTTCGAACCGGCGCGCATCGAGGCGGCGCTCTACGGCACCGGTTGGGACGGCACGGTGGTGGTCGAAGCTCGGGCCGACGGCCGGCAGCGGGTGGTCACGGCGGGGCGCTGACCGGCCAGCGGCTGTCCAGGCCGCGCGCCGCGAGGTGCACTTCGTCGCTGCCCAATACGCCTGCGGCGAAGACCAATTCCACGGCGCGCAGCGCAATCTCGCTGGCCAGGAACGGCGCCTTGGCCCCGTAGAGCGCGTCGCCGACGATGGGCAGCCCCGCATTGGCGAGGTGGACCCGCAGTTGGTGGCTGCGCCCGGTGCGCGGCCAGAGATCGACGCGGGTCCAACCGCACGGTCCTTCGCCCGCCAGCGCGGCGTCGGTGATGGCGCGCTTGCCGGCCGGGTGGACATAGGCCCGCTTCTTGCCGCGCAGGAGCGTGTCGTCCCAGTGCGCCGTCCGCCAGACGGGCGTGCCCTCGCACCACGCCTCGTAGCGTTTGCGAACCCGGCGGTCCTCGAAGGCCATCGACAGGGCGCGGTGGGTCGGCGCGTCGCGGGCAAACAGCAACAGGCCGGTGACTTCGCGATCGAGCCGATGCACCACCAGCAACCGGTGACCCAGTTGCCGCTCGAGGTGCGCGTGCACGCTGTCCGACCCCAAGCGATCGGCAATGGTCGGCACGCCCGCGGGCTTGTCGACGGCCAGCCACCCCGGATTGTCGTACAAAATCTCGATGGTGGTGGCGGTCGGCGTCCTCTGCCTACACCTTGAGGATCGCCGTCAACGGGCCCACGCGCAAGTCGTACGGATCGCCGCCGATGCCCAGTTGGTGTTGGAACGCCATGTAGATGTGCTCGGGCTTGACGATCTCGCCGCCCGGCTGCGGCATGCCGGTCTTGAGACTGGCCGCCGTCGGGGCCATCGCCACATCGGAGCTGGCGCCGAACACCCGGCCGCCGACGATGCCCGCCCCGCCGACCAGGCACGCGTTGGTCAGGTGGTGGTCGCGGCCGGTGTACTGGTTGAGCGTCGGTGAACGCGAGAATTCCGAAAACACCAGCACAGTCACGTGGTCGAGCCAACTGTCGCCGCTTTGATCGCCAAACGGCTTGCTCGCCAGGTCGTCGAGGATCTTCGACACGAGTTCAAAGCCCGCGAGCTGGCGCGGGCACTGTTGTGAGGTCCAGTCCTCAAAGTGGGTGTCGAGGCCGTCGCTCAACGTCGCGCTGACCACCCGCGACACCCCGGAGGTGAGCGCCGTCACCGCCATCGCCGCCTGGGCCGGCAGCGAACTCATCGCCCCAGGGTCGGTGGCGCTGATGCCGTAGTGGCCGCGGACCTTTTCCATCTCGGGCGTCTTGGCCTGGAACTCGAAAAGCTTGTCCAGACCTCCGGCGGTCATCTGCTTACCCTTGAGCCGCGACGCCTCGGCCACCGACCACGACGCGCGCGCGGCCGCCGACGGGCACGCCGCCTGCTGGGCGAGGAACGCGTCGACCAACGCCGACGACTTGGCGCCCAGCGCGTCGGGGCTTTGCTTGAGCGCACGCACCAGGTCGGCCACCGACGACACCTTGAGCCCGCTTGCATAGTTGGGCTGGTCGACGTTGTAGCTCTCAAAGCGCAGGGCCAGGTTGGGCACGATCTCTTTTTCGCCGAGCAGCGTCGACAGCCAGGTCGCACACGACGACCCGCGCGCCAGAAGGCCGCTCGGAGGCTTGGCGGTGATGAAGCGGCGGCGCCCGACCTCGTGGGTCAGGGTGTCCATCGAGATGCCGCGCACCAGGCTGACCCGGCCCTTCTTGAACTGGTCGATGACGCTGCCCAGTTGCGCGCCGAGCAGCACCGGTTGGCCCTTTGCGTCGGGCACCCACACCGGCTTGTTGGTCTGCTGCGTGCCACTCTTGAGCTTGTCGTAGCCCGGCAGGATGTTGGTCTTGGCGACGTTGCCCTCGTTGAAGGCCACGGGGTCGCGCGGATCGAGCGATTGCAGGATGTCCCAGGCGCCGGGAAAATAGAGAAACAGGAAATAGCGGTCCTTGACCTTGGCCACGGGTGGGCCGTTTTCGACCGCGTGCGCCAGGCTCGACCACAGTCCAGACGAACCGAAGGCCGCAGTGACCGCGCCGCCGAACAGGCCCAGGCGCAAGAGGTCGCGCCGGCTCGGGCCGCCCGGCCGCTCAGGGTCCGCATGGTGCCGCAGCAGGTGGGCGCGGTGTTGGGGGTGTTCGCAGGCTGCCATGGTGCCTTCCCTCGGAGCGGTCGGGGCCGCAGTTTCGGCAAGCCGCGCTCGGGCGGCGGGCACTTCAGTAGGTGTAGAAATGCGGGTGGGTTGCCAACGCCACGCACACGGCCTGCCAGCCCTCGGCCGGCGTGCTGACCTTTTGCGCGCTGGCGAGCAGGAACTGCCACTGCGCGATCTCGGCCGAATTGGGCGCCAGCGACCGGCCGTGCCAGCGCTTGACCAAGTAGGCGAGGTTGGCCTGGATGGCCGCCGCGTCCTTGGTCGGGCTGGCCGTCGGCTCGGCCTTGACGAAGAACACCCGCTGGTCGGCAGCGGCCTTGGCGTCTGCAACGACCAGTTTGGTGCAGATGCTGGCGGCGGCGTCGCCCAGAAACTTCTGGAAAAGCGTCGAGGCCGTCAGGTCCTCTTGGGTCATGTCGACGTAGTCGGGCTTGCCGAGCGTCAGCGCCAGCACCTGGAACTGGTTCTTGCCGGCGGCCGTCCAGCCGATCCCGCCCGAGGCCTGGACCAGCGCCGCGTCCAACTGGTCGATGTTCAAGCGCTTGCGCTGGCGTGTCGGCATCTCGGGATCGGGCATCAGCGCCACCTGGACGCCCGCGCCCAACTGGGCGTCGGTCGACAGCGTGTCGCCGAGCAGCCCGCGCGGGTCCGCGCGCGTCGCCACCTGGTCGCGCCGGGCCGGGCTCCAGGATTCGATGGCCGCGTGGCCGGCCGGCAACTGCTGCCAGGTGTGCTGGGGAATCGCCGCTGGCGCCTCCAAGCGCGGCGCGACCGCAACCGCCGGCAGACCGCCGAGCGGCGGGGCCTTCGGCGACAGGGCGGACTCAGGTGACTGGGCGCACGCAGCGACCAGACCAAGGCCAACCATTGCACTGCGCACAGTGCGCACGGAACGGTTCATGGCGCCCTCCGGTATGCGTCGGACAGCACGACCGACTTGACGAGCTTGCGGTAGTCGTAGTTGCTGGTGGCGAACTGCACCGCCAACTGGTCGGCCCATGGGGCTTCGTCGGCGACCAAGCCGCGGCCGAGCAGCCACTCTGCGGTCGTGCGCGCAACGCAGCGCGGCAACCGGTTGTCGGCCAGCGCCGTCTTGACCAGCAGGGTCGGCCCTTGGTCGATGTGCTTGAGGTGTTGCGGTTGGGCGTAGTTGTAGCTGATGAGCCACCCGAGCCACGGCTTCTCGGGCGGGGCATAGGCCTTGGTCAAGTAGAAAAGCTTGCACTCGGTGCTGCACCCGGCGCCGGTCAACGCACAGGTCAGGCAGTCGTCGCGCTGGGGCGGGAACGTCGTGGGGTCCAGGAAACCGGCGCCATACGGCGTCCAGCGCCCCCAGAACCCGGCCGCGGGTTCGAGCAACACGTGGCAATACTTGCAACCGGCGCGCTTTTGCAGGTCGGGTTCCTGGACCGCGCTGATGCCATCGACGGGGATGCCGGTGTCCGGGGCCTGGAACGGCTGGCACAGGAACACGTTGAAGAAGCGGTTGGCGCGCGCCCTCTGGGTCTGGAACCGCAGCAGGAAGGCCGGGTGGGTCAGGATCCCGGCGTGGCCGTCGTCGAGCAAGACCGGGGCCCAGGTGTCCTTGGCCGTCCACTGCAGATCCGGCAACTTGGCGACGTTGATGGCGTAGGGCACCAAGCGCAACTGGCCCGGCGTCTTGGCCTGGAACTTGAGGTAGTGCACGATCGGGCCGTTGACCCACAGCACCTTCTCGGTGAGCAGGTCGGTGTAGGGCCGGCCCTGCTCGGCCCACATCTGGATCTGGCGATCGAGCGAAGCCGCGAGGCTCTCGACCAGCACGCCGCCCGCGCCGCCGCCTATGCAGAATCGCAGGTTGGGGCCGCAGCCACATGCCAGATCCGCAAGCGCGCCGGTCGCGCCGCAGTAGGTGCCATTGGGGCTGGTCTCGTTGTCCTGGGCGTCGAAGGCGCAGACCTTGATCGTCGCCGTGGGATTCCAGTACGGATTGACCAGCACATACCCCTCTTTCTTGGTCCCGTCGGGCTGGGCCTTGAACACGATGTCGCCGTTGTCGGTCAACGTCACCGGTTCGTCCAGGCACGGCACCGTGCCGCCGCGCACCGCGGGCGCCGCCAGCGACCGGTAGTAGAGGCCGTACGTCACCCCCAAGTTCGACGAAGGCGGCATCAGCCGCCCTGACAGGTTCGCCAGGCTGTTCCACAGCAGATCGCGGTGGCGGCGCACCGCCCGCTGGGCCCAGGCCGGCGATTTGAGCCAAGCGTCCAGTGTGGCCTCGGGCGTCATCTTCGCCGCGGCCGGCAGGGCATCGTATTCGTCGATACTGGGCGGCGTCCCGCGCACGTCGAGGCTGGCGGCGCGCAGGTGGGCGGCGGCGTCGAGCAAGGGCGGATCGATGGGGCAGTACGGCGCGGCGCTGGTAGGTGGGCCGACCTCAGCCAAGGCGCTCGCCGCCGCCAGGCCGAGCCAGGCGGCGCAGGCGACTGCAACCGGCAACCGGTGGCGCAGTGTGGGTGTGCGTGTCACGGCAAGGACCTCGCCTGCGGTGGTGCCGGCCGGCCGCGCCAGGACGACCCGCGGCCAACCCGAGGCGCCGCGGAACTGCCAAGCGAGGTTGTGCAGTCGGCTGCGTGGCATCGCGCTGCGTACCGGTGCCCGCCACCAGTGCGCGCCGCGCGATCGCGACAGGCAACGGCCGCCCCAAGGGCCGAACCCATCGGTCGCACCGTCGCGCAAAGCGCCTCGCGTGTCAAGGTGAAAATGCGTGTGCGCGGGGCAGACACCGCGCAGTCGGGTTCGGGCGACCCTACCTTCGGCGGCGACGACGCGGTGGCGTGATCACTTTTTTCTTGGCCGGCGTCGCAGCGTGGCATTTCCGGCACGAAAATTGCTTGCGGGCCGCGACGCCCTGCCAGTATGCTGCGCCCGCCGTGCGCTGGCCGCAGCCAATACGACGGTGGAATGGTTCGCATTTTTCAGCCGTTGAACCACCCGGCCCCGCTGGCGCGCAGGCGACAGCGCCGTGTCGACGCCGCCACATGGGATCGCTGAAGCACGCTGCATGGATTTCAAGACCAACCTGAACGTGCGCGTCGGCATGGACCAGCGACTGGTCATGACGGCGCAGTTGCAGCAAGCGATCAAGCTCTTGCAGCTGTCGCGCGCCGAATTGGTCGAGAGCATCGCCGAAGCGCTGGAGACCAACCCGGTGCTGGAGGAAGTGCCCGCGAGCGACGCGCCAGGCGAGATCCAGAGCGCGATGACCAGCGGCGATGGTCAGGTGACCGATCTCGAGTCGCCCCCGGAGCCGCCGCAGCGCACCGAGGTGGACTGGCAGGACTACTTCACCGATCTCGCGCGCGCCCCGACCGAGGGCGTGGGCGCCTACCGCGACACGGAGGACGAGCGCCACTCGCTGGCCCAGACGTTGACGCGCGCGAGCACGCTGGGTGAATCCCTGATCGAACAACTGGCGTCGGCCCGCCTCGACGCCTGCCAGATGGCGATCGTCGACGAGATCATCGGCAACCTGGACGACGACGGCTACCTGCGACCGACGCGCCTCGATGTCGCAGGGGGCCCCCGGACGGCCCGCGATGCCCTGCGAGCCGAGGCCCTTGCGGCCGGCCTCGATGTGCAGGATCGCGCCGACGGCTTCAGTTTGTACTGGCTGACCGATCCGCAACTGGAAGCCTGGATGCGCAAGGGTGATCTCGCAGGTTGCGACACCGAGTGCTTCGTCGCCAATTCCCTGCAAGGCATCGCCGACGCGGTCGGCTGCTCCCTGCCCGAAGTCCTGCAAGTCCTCGCCTTGGTCCAAGGCTTGGAACCGCTGGGCGTGGCCAGCGCCGACGTCCGACAGTGCCTCGCCGTCCAGGCGCGCGTGCTGCACCCGGACGACACGGCGCTCCAGCGCCTCATCGACGTACACCTGCCCAACATCGAGGCCCGCGAGTACGGCGCCATCCGCCGCGATCTGCGCGTGTCGCCCGACGAACTCGAAGCGCTCTTGCGGGTGCTGGCGACCCTGGAGCCGCGACCAGGCCGGCGCTTCACCGGCGAGACAGCGCGCTACATCACGCCCGATGTCTTCGTGGTCAAGCTCGGCGATGACTATGCGGTGGTCCTCAACGAGGACGGTCTGCCCAAGCTGCGCATCGCCGGCTACTACCAGCACGTGCTCGAAAACGGCAAGGGCGAGAGACCGACCGCCCAGGGCGAGCAAGCCAAGGAGTTCCTGCACGAAAGACTGCGCGCCGCCCAGTGGATGATCCGCTCGATCCACCAGCGCCAGAGCACCATCCAGCGCGTGACCGAGGCGATCATGGAGTCGCAACGGCCGTTCCTGGACTTTGGAGTCGACAAGCTGCGGCCCCTGGTGCTTCGCGACGTCGCCGAGAAGGTCAAGCTGCACGAGTCGACGGTGTCGCGCGTGACCACCAACAAGTTCGTGCATACCCCGCAGGGGATTTTCGAGCTCAAATACTTCTTTGGGGCGCGGATTTCCGCCCAAGGCACGGGCGACGACATGGCGGCCGAAGCGGTGCGCCAAGCGGTCAAGAAGCTCATCGACAAGGAAATCGTTGCGGCGCCGCTGTCGGACCAGGAGATCGCCGAGATCCTGCAAGGCGAGTGGGATCGCGGTCGGATGCTGGCCCGACTGACCGCGAGCGAGAATCAGGTCGACAGCCTCAAACCGGTCGCGCCTATGACCATCGCGCGGCGCACAGTGGCCAAGTACCGAGAACAGATGGGCATTGAGTCGTCGTCCAGGCGGCGCCGCACCTACTGAGACGGGGACCGCATGCCCAGCAGCAGCCGTGTGGTGGTGGTGACCGGCATCAGCGGGTCAGGTCGGTCGACTTGCCTGCGCGCGCTGGAGGACCTCGGCTACTACTGCGTCGACAACCTGCCCGCGGCGCTGCTGCCGGGGCTGGTCGAGACCATGGCGGAACGCCTCATCGCGGCGCCCGTGGCGGTCGGCATCGACATCCGCGCGGGCAGCCTGCTCGGGGACCTCGACGAAGCGCTGGACACCTTGCGGCGGACGGGTGTGCAGCCCGAACTGGTGTTCCTGGACTGCGCGGACGACGTGCTGGTGCGCCGCTTTGCCGAGACGCGTCGCAAGCACCCGGTGTGGCAGGCCGGCACCATCACCGAGGCGATCGCGCTGGAACGGCGGACCATGCTCGACGTGCGCGAACGCACGACGCTGCACGTCGACACCTCGGACATGAACGTGCACCAACTCAAGCGCTATGTGCAGCGCGTGTTCGAGCCTGAGGTGTCCGGCGACGTGCGCCTGTTGGTCGCCCTCGAGTCGTTCGGCTTCAAGTACGGCCTGCCGCGCGACGCCGACTACGTGTTCGACGTGCGCTTCGTCGACAACCCGTATTTCGTCCCGCAATTGCAGCCGCTCTCGGGTCGCGACCCCGCCGTGGCCGAGTTCGTGCGGGCCCGAGGCGGCCAGCAAGCCCTGGAGCGCATGGCCGCACTGCTGGACCTGAGCCTGCCGTTGCACGCCCAGGAGGGGCGCGCCCTGGTCACCGTCGCCGTCGGCTGCACCGGCGGCCAGCACCGGTCGGTGGCGCTGGCCGAGGCCCTGGCCGACCACGTGCGCGCGCTGCGCCTGGGCCGGGTCACGGTCAACCATCGCAACGCCCGCTTTGCCGATGTGCCCGCGCCGGTGGGCTGAAAACGCGGTCGCCAGCCTGGTGGCGATCGCCGCGTGCAGCGCGCCCGAGCGCGACGCCGGCATCGACCGCATGGAGTTCGCCGACGACGAAGCGCTGGACGACGGCGTGGCCGACAGCGCGCTCGAACCCATCCCGCGGATCCGTGTGCCGCTGCGCCCCAAGGCCCGGTCGGGCGGCTTGGAACGCCCGCAATTGGGGGAATTCTCCCTGCCCGCGCCGCGCTGCGCCAACCAAGCCGATCGCGATGGCCCGTCGCGGTCGCTCGGCCAGGTGACCTCGGGCAGCCTGCACAGCCCGTGCCGCATCGCCTTGATCGGACCCGGCTACGTCTCGACCAACAAGAACGGCTACGCCACCGACGAAACGGTGGCGCTGCTGCAATGGGCCTCGGGCCAGATGGCGGCGCAGTTTCCGGGCAGCCCCCCGCTGGTCATCGGTGCGCTCTCCAAAGCGGACGGCGGTCCGTACCCGCCACACAAGAGCCATCAATCGGGCCGCGACGCCGACATCGGCTATCCCCTCACCGTTCGGGCGCCCCCCAGGCAGTTCTTGCCTGCCACCGGCGCCAACCTTGACGCCGAGCGCTTGTGGACCGTGCTCGAAGCGATGCTCGCCACCGGCAGGCTCGGGTTCGTGTTCATGGACTACGAGTTGCAGGCCACGCTCTACCAGGGGCTGATCGACGTCGGCTACACCGAGGCGCAACTCGACCCGGTGTTCCAGTACCCGGCGGGACCGGGCGTGCCCAGGGGCCTGATTCGCCACGCTTCCGGTCACGCCGACCATTTCCACGTGCGCTTTCGCTGTCCCGATTCGGACAAGCCCGATTGCGTCGAGTAGCCGACGGCGTCCCACAGACCTCGTCGCCCCGTGGCGCACACGGGCCGATCAAGGCGCTGGACTGCGGGGTCGCTTGGCGGCGCGGGGTCAGGGGGACGGCTTGGTGCGCCACTTCTCGATAAATTCTGCGTAGCGCCCGCGCACGGCAGGCAAGTGCCGGCGCAGGCCAGCCAGCGTGTCGCGCGGCACTTGTCGGGCGCTCAGCCGCGCCGCCCACGCCGGCACCCATCCGCCCGGATCGGCGCGCACCTGGTACTCGACGCGGGTGTGGTCGTCGTCGACCCGGGTCATGCGAAAGTGGCCGCTGCCGGTCGGCATGCGCACCACGCCGGGGTAGGGCGGGAAACGCGGGTCGTGCAGGTGGTCGAAGCGCACCACGACGTCGAGGTTGTCGCCGAGGCCGCTGACCTTGCCGCGCAGCACGGTGTCGCGGTCCTGCAGCGGCCACGGGGCTTCGGTGCGGGTGTAGAAGATGCGCTCGGTGTCGCTGGTGCGCTGCAACTGTCGGGCGCCCACGCAGCGCTTCTGCCACTGGCAGAACCGATCGAGGTCGTCGATGACCGCCGCAATTTCGAGAATCGGCGCGGCCAACGTCGCGCTGCCGCGAAACTCAGGCAGGCTCGACCCCTCGACTTGGCGCGACTCCAGCAGCACGCCGTCCTCGGTGCCATGGCGCTCCCACTGGGCGGCGCCGGCTGCAACGGGAAGACAGCCCAGCACGATGGCGCACCAGGGCACACGTTTTTTCATGGAGGCGGGCATGTCGGACCGGGCTGCGGCGTTGGGGGTTGGCAGGGTAGCGCGCCGCCCCGGCCGTTCCAAGGGCCGTGAACCGCACAGGCACACCGCGCGTCCGACCCAGCACAGCGCCCGCTGGCGCAAAGACAGGCTCCCCATGGCTCGCAGCGTCGCAGGTTCCGAGGCGGGGTTTTTCGCACGGCACTGGCTGGGGCTGCTTGGCGCCGTGGTCGCCGCGAACGCCCTGGCCGTCGGCGCCATCCTTTTCGAGCCCGGCCCAGCCCGCGCCCAACCGGCGGCCGTCGACGAATCACCCGCGGACGAGCCGGCCGCCGCGGCACTGGGCGGGCGGGTCCCAGCCGTCGATGCGCCCCCCGAACCCGTCGATGCGCCCCCCGAACCCGCGGATGCGCCCCCAGACAAGGCGGTCGACCTCAAGCTGCCCGGCTATCTGCCGCCCCTCAAGGGCATGCCGCAGGTGGCCGCGCTGCCCGTCGGACCCGACGGACTGCCGATGAGCCCCGAAGTCGCCGAGGGCTTTGCGATGATCGAAGAATTCCGCGGCACGCTCGAGCGCCTGCTGGGCGTTTTCGACCGCAGTGGGCGTACCACGGCGGCGGCCGAAGCCTTCAAGGCCGCGTTCGCCGCCGAGGCCTCGCGCATGGCACAGCGCGCGGCCAAGCTCGACCTGAGCAAGCTGCCCGAGCCCGACCAGACCCGCCTGCGCAACCACGGCGAGAAGGTCCTGATGCCCGTCATCAAACGGATGCAGGCCATGATCCTCGGCTCGGTCGACGGACAAGGTGCGCAACAAGGGGAGCACGATCCCGTTCGAACCGGAGACGAGGCCGATCTCGACGAACCCTACGACCTGGTCGAAGAACCCGAGCGGGAGGAGCGCCTCGACCCTGCCGACGAAACGCACCTGGAGCCGGTGCCCGACGTACAGGCGCCCGACCCGCTGACCCGCGTCATTCTCGAATAGCCGCCGTCAGCCCACGCGCGGTCCCCTGCGCAATGTCGCAGCGCTCAACTGCCGGTAGAGTTGGCGCTTCTTGTATTGGTGCTGCTCCATCTTGTGAAGGATGCGGCCAAGCGTCGCCACCGCTTGCTCGATGTGGTCGCCCTTGTTGAGCATCACGCATTCGGCGCGCACCGCCATCGCCGCATCGGTCACCTCGGCCCGCGACGGCTGCCCTGTGCGCGCCAAGGTGTCGAGCACCTGCGTGGCCCAGATGACCGGCAAGTGGGCAGCCTCGCTGAACCAAAGGATCTCTTCCTGCACCTCCGCCAGGCGCTCGAAGCCCAGTTCCACGGCGAGATCGCCGCGCGCGATCATCACGCCGACCGGGTGGCGGCGCATGGCGGCCAGCAATACCGAGGGCAGGTGCGCAAACGCCGAATGCGTCTCGATCTTGAGCACCACACCCAGCCGATGACCGCCGCAAGCGTCCATCGCTGCGTGCAGGCTCTCGACGTCGGCCGCGGTGCGCACGAACGACAGGCCGACCATGTCGGCGTGCCCCACGGCGAAACGCAGCGCCTCGCGGTCGGCGGGCCCGATGGCCGGCACCCGCAGCCGCGTGTCGGGCACGTTGATCCCCGCGTCGCCGCGCAGCTTGAACACACCGCCTTGGGTGCGCACCACGTGCAGGAGCGCGCCCTCGGGTCCCGTGCGCTCGACCACCGCCTCCAGGTGGCCGTCGTCGAACAGCACCCGCTCGCCCTTGGCCAGGTCGCGCACGATCTGCGGTTCGGTGCAGCCGATCGCGGGCGGCGACACCCAGCTGCCGGTGGCCGAGCGCACGCCCGGGTCGGCGGGTTCCTCGTCGCCGCGCAACAGCAGCCGGTCGCCTGTGCGCAGCGCGATCGCCGGACGCCGGCCGACCACGCCGCGCAACGTCGCAGTGCTGAGATGCTCCTGTCCGCGCCGCCACAGCAGGTCGATGCCGTCGGCAAGGAAAGCGCCGCGCCACAAATCGGCCGCGCCGGAACCGGTCACCCGCAGTTCGCGCTTCTTGTCGCGAAGGTCTCGAAACTGCAGCAGGTCGTCCGGCTGCAACTGGCGGAGCATGGCCGGCGGCAACACCACGTGGGGACCGCGGGTGGCCTGGCCCGGCCGCACAAGGGCGACCTTGCCAGGGCCGGTGATGTTGCCGCGATCGTCGCGCTCGGGCCGCCAGTGCGCCGGCTTGGGTCCCTCAGCCAGGGGGCCGGTGCGCAGCTTGGGACCGGGCAGATCGACCAGGATCGCCAGCCGCCGACCGGTCCGCTCGCCCGCCGCGCGCACTGCGTCGGCCATTTTGCGCCACTGGACCGGGCCGTCGTGGGCAGCATTGAGGCGAAAGCAATCCGCGCCAGCGTGCACCAGCCGCAGCACCCAGGCGACGTCGCCAGCAGCCGGCCACGCCAGGGTCACGAGGATCGCGACATGACGGCCCTGGGGCCGCGGACCCAGCAGGGCGCGGGTGTTGGCGTGCAACTGGTCGGTGGCCGCCTGCCAGTCCGGGGCCTGGCCGGGCGCGACCCGCCGCACCACGCCGCGGGCGCGCAAGGCCTCCGCGACCCGTTCGGCGACCGCGCCCACGGCCTGTGCGACGTGGCCCTCGCTGCGGCCGAGCGTGGACAACCCAAACCGTACCAAGCGGTTTTGCAGGCCGCGGCGATCGGCGTGGCGCAGCGCCACGTAGTGCACGAGGTTGGCGGCGCCATCGCGGTAGTTGGGGTCGAGTTGGTCGAGCGCGTCGGCCGCCCGCCGCTCGGCGCGCGACAGTTGCGTACGCAGCGCCTGGAGTTCGGCGTGCAGGTGGACGAGTTCTGCGACATCGTCGCGCGGCACCCTGGCGATCATGGTCCCGGTTCGCGGGGGCCGCCCCGCCCTCGTGCCTCTGGCGCCACGGTACGCCGGCCTCGTTGCCGCCGCCACTGCGATCGGGCCCGGACGCGGTGGTTTTTTCAGCTTGCTGCCACGGCGCTGTCACGCGTCGGCGCGACCCGGCCTCCGGCGACGCCAACCGTGCGATCGGCGAGGGCGTGCTGCTCCAATTGTCACGGCGTTTTCACGGCGCCCCGCGGCACGGACTCCGGCCCGCTGCCGACCGTTCGCGCGCGGCGTAGACTGGCGGCACAGGGCCACCGGATCGTGGGGCGGTCGGCGGCCGGGGAGGGAACATGTCCGGAACTTTTACCCCGATCTACGCGCTCTTGACCGGCACCGCGATTGCGCTGGTGGCCGCGCTGGTGATCCTGTCGCTGCGCAACCTGCTGCGGCGTCGCGTGCAGTGCCCGGTGCAGGGCGCGCACGCCGACATCGTGGTCGAGGAACACCGCAAGACCCCGTGGGATCGCAACCCGCAGCTCGACGTGGTGCGCTGCTCGCTGATGCAAGGCGACGCCGTCACCTGCGCCAAGGGCTGCCTCGGCTGCCACACGGTCGACGCCTGACCGATCAGACGCTGCGCTACAGCCGCGGCCAGCTGCGCGCCTGCTTGCCCGGCATGCGCTGCCAGCTCGGCGTGTAAAACTGCCCGAACGGCCCTTCGATGGGCTCGCGCGCCGCACCGTCGGCGGCCGTAATCCACAGCCGGTGGCCCTTGCCATCTTCGTTCGACACGTAGATGAGCCTTCGGCCGTCGGGCGACCACGTCGGTTCGAGCGAGCGTCGGCCCAGGCCGGGTGTCAGGCGCTGCATCTTGCCCTGTAGCGTCACCGTCAACACGTCGAGCGCATTGCCGCGCTGGCCCGAGTACGCGATCTTGCCGTCGGGCCCCCAGTCCGGGTCGGCGTTGTAGTTGCCGGCAAACGTCAGGCGCCGGACCCCAGAGCCATCGGCGGCCATGGCGTAGACTTGCGGCTCGCCGGTGCGGTCCGACACGAAGGCGATGTATTCGCCGTCGGGCGAAAAGGTCGGGCTCAAGTCGTTGGCCGGGTGGTTGGTCAGGTTGCGGTTGGGCTGGCCGGACCAGTCGATGCTCCAGATTTCGGCCTGGTCGCCGTCGTTGATGGTCGCGACCAGTTCGCCGCGCGCGTTCTGGGCGCAGCCGCGAAACTGCAGATCCTTGCCGGCGGCAAACGGCACCGGCGGCCCGGCGGGGTCGGGCTTGCCGTCGGCTGCCTTCGGGTCGGCGGTCTTGGCATCCTTCTTGGATTTGCCCTTGGGCAGCGTCGGCGTCAGGTCCGACATCGCCATCAGTTGCATCGCGTCGAGCTTGTACAGGCTTGGCATGCCGGAGCGGAACGACGTGTACATCAGCCCCCCGTCCTGCAACTGCACGGGAAACATGTGGATGCCGGGGTCGGCGACCAGGATGCGGCGATTGGCGCCGTCGGCATCGACCTGGTAGATGCAGCGGTCGCAGCCGGGGGCCTTGGACGAGAAGAAAATGACTGTGTCGAAGCTGCCTTCGATGCCGGTCAGCGCCCCCTGCACGCCGTTGAACACCCGGTGGGCCATCGAACGCAGCGACGCGGCCGGTGACACCTGCACCGCATAGTCTTGCAGCGGCAGCAGTTTGCCCTCGCGCGCCTCGGCCACCGCGGCGTGCAATTCGTAGTAACCGGCCTCCTTGCCGGGCTTGATCGCTGTGGCCAGCACAAAGTTGGCACCGGCAGCCGCCGCGGCCGAGGCGCGGAGGGCAAAGCCGGGCAGCGGCGCCTTGACCATCTGCGCAGCGTGCGCCGCCGTGCCGTGGATCGGCCGCACGAACCCCGACAAGCGGGCGTCGTTGTTGAGCACCTGCTCCAGGACCTCGCAGTCTTTCTTGGCGGCCGCGCACACCGGCGGCAGCACCAGCAGACTGTCGAGCGGCCGCTGCGTCGCCTCGATGATGACGTGCAGCCCTGGATCATCGGGCGGCGGCGCGGGCGTCTGGGCCGGGGCGGGAACGGCGACAGCGAGGGCCAAGGCAACGAACGGCAGACGACGAAACATGGACAGCGGACCTCCGGACCCGCGACTTTGCGGTGGTTGCGGGCTGCGGTCAAGGCGGTTGGGCCGGCGACGCGGCGGAGGCGCGCCCCACGCGCGGGTTCAATCCTGGCCGCGCAAGGCCGCCAACCGCGCGCCCACCCGGTCGGCATCGGCCGGCCACACATAGACGCGTTCGAGCGTGGTTTGTTCGGCGTAGCGCTCGAAAAGCTGGGTGGCGTGACCAAGCTGCGTCCACTGCACGCCTGCATGCGGCACGCGCCGGCACACGAAAATGCGCCGCTGGCGGTCGGCGGCCCGGTACTTGGACAGTGCGCCGTGGCTGGTCACCCGCAGGTGGTCGATGCCGTCGGCTTGCAGGGCAGCCACCAGGTCGTCGATCGGCTCCTTGCCGCTCGGCGTCGATTCGGCCACCAGATCCAGGGGTTGGCGGTGCACGATGCCGCCGGCCCACAGACTCTGGCCGGCCATGCCGCGCAGCACCCGCCACAGCGCGTGGTCGTCGAACTGCAGATACGCTTCGGGATCGGCCGGCGCACGGCAGTATTGCGGAAACTGCTCGTAGAAGCGCCGCAACATGTGGTCGTAGCACACCGATTTCTTGTGGAAGTACACCATCAGGAACATGTGGTGGCGGCTGAGCAGGAAATCGTCGAACGTGAACACCGCCCGATCTTCGAGACCCAGGTGCAACTGGCCGGAGGGGTCGATGTAGTGGCACAGGTGGGCGACCAGCCACTGCACGTCGAACTGGCCGTAGCTCACGCCGGTGAAGTAGCTGTCGCGCAACAGGTAGTCCATGCGATCGACGTCGAGTTCGCTCGAAATCAAGGTCGACAGCAGGCTCTTGAGGTCATGGCCGGCAATCGCGAACGGCCGGTCGCCAGCCACCACCTCGTCGCTGATGAGCGCGGCGATGTGCGCAGGTTCAATCCCGCTTGGACCCGCCGCGCGCCGCAGGACGTCGGTCAGGCCCGACGCCAACAGGAACTGCAACGTGTAGTCCTCGTGCGAACCGTGGCGCTCGCCGGTCGCGGTCGATCGACCCGGCAGCGGCGGCAACAGCATCTCAGAGCTGTGCGACAGCGGCGGGTGGCCCAGGTCGTGGCACAGCGCGGCCAAGCGCACGGTCTGGCGCAGACGCAAGCGGTCGTCGGCCGGCAACCACGGCGTGTCGCGCAGCGCGGCGTCGAAGGCCAAACCCGCCAGGTGCATGGCGCCGATCGAGTGCAAAAACCGCGTGTGGGTGGCCCCCGGCCACGTGAACTCGGAGAAACCCAACTGCTTGATGTTGCGCAGGCGCTGGAAATAGGGCGAGTCGATGACCGCCTGTTCGGCGACGCTGAGCGCAATCGGCCCGTGGACCGGGTCGCGGATTTCGATGCGCCGCGCGGGGGCGTTCATGGCGGGGACTCCAAGGTGGCCGAGGTGGCGCCGGGCAGGGCAACGGACGCCGCTGAACGGGCACGCGCGAGGTCGTCCGCCATGCCTTGCAGCGCCGGATCAGGCGGCGATGCCGCGCGCAGACCGGCCAAGGTCCGTTCCGCAAGGTCGAACCGGCCCCCAGCGATGGCTCCGCGCATCCGTGCCTGCCCGGCACGCGGGTCCACCGCCGGGTCGGCCCCACAGTAGCGCGCCCAGCGTTCGGCGTCGCGGTCGTTGCCGGCGGCGATGCCGAGCGCGTACACCTCGAGGGCGCGGACGGGGCCGAGGGCCGAGGGCTTGATCGCCGTGCCGATCGCAAATGCCCGAGCGAATTGCCCGCAGCGCCAGCCCCAATTCAGGGCGGCGAGGCGAGCCGGCTGGGCGGGCTTGCCGAGGTGTTCCAGGGCCAGGACGAAGGGCTCGGCGGCCGCGCAGTCGCTGCGGTAGGCCGCGGCGTCCAGGCCAATGGCCAGCAGGGCTGCGTCTTTGGGGTCCAGCGCCAGGGCCGCACGCGCGGGAGCGACCGGGTCCAGGGGCGCCTTGCGGACCACGATTTCGTGGGAAAGGTTGGCCTGCATGCGAAACGACCGCGGCTCGGTCGCCACCGCGTGGGCATACAGCGACAGATTGTCGCGCCACGCGGGCGCGTAGCGGGCAGCCTGCGCGGCCCACCACACCGCCAGCACCACGGCGGCAACCGCTCCCAGGCGAGCGCGCGCGACTGCGGTTCGCTGCACACCGACGGCGACGCCGCAACCGGCCACCGCCGCCAACGCCGCCAGCGGCGCACACAGCAGCCGGTCGCCGTACAGGACCGTGGACGGCACCAGCAGGTTCGACACCGGCAGGTACCAAGCAACCGCGGCTACCAAGGGCATCAGCCACAGCGGCACCTCGACCACAGGATCCGCGCGCCTGGCACGCCAGCGGCGCAGCGCCAACGCTACTGCCGCCGCGGCCAGCAGCAAGGCCCCGAGGCCGACCACACCCGGCGCCGTCAGCGCACGCTGCACCGGCCACACGTCAAAAGTATAGTCCGGCGACAGCGACTCGGGCCACAGCGCGTGGCCGATGGCCTGACCGGCGACGTCCAGCCCGGTCCACACCCGCTCGGCGAAACCGACCCGAACCAAGGGGTTGTCGTGCCAGTGGACCTTGAGGCCGCTCGACGGCCACAGATTCCACACGCGCCAGGTCCCAACGGCCGCCAGCGCCGTGGCCAACGCCAGCGCCAGCGATCGAAGCTGTCGGGCAGGCAACCGCTCGGCGATGGCCCACGCTGCCGCGAGCACCACAAAGGCCAGGGCGGACTCCTTGGACAAGAGCGCCAACGCCCACCAGGCGGCAGCCGCGGCCCACCGGCGGTGGACTGCGGGGCAGCCGGGGCGCGCGGCTTGCAGCGATCGAAGGGCAAGCAGGCAAAACAGCAACCCCATCAGCTCTGGTCGGTTGGCCGGACAGGCGACGATCTCGACCAACGCGGGGTGGACCACCCACACCAGACTGGCGGCCAGGCCGGCGCGATCGGCAAGGGTGGACTCGGCGTCGCGCACGCGCAGCCCCGCGGTCACCGCCCGGCCCAGCAACCACGCGCACGCCCAGGCCAGCGCCAGGTTGACCATGCGGCGGCCGGTCGGCGTATCCAACCCGATCGGCAGTTCCAGGCAGTAGCTGAGCGTGACCAGCGGCCGGGCAGGCAACACGTCGAACCTGGCCACTGGCCCAAACCACCGGCCGGCCAAGATGCCGCGCAGGTCGGGCGGGAACGCCACCAGCGGGTTGCCGGTGACCGCTGCGCCGTCGTCGAGCACCCATTGGGCGTCCGCCAGCCCCGGACCGTACAGCAGGGCCAGCGCCACGCCGGGCAACAAGACCGCAAGCGCGCGCATCGAACCCTACCCCGCCCGGGTGCGGCGCCGCAGCGCGATGTTGACCAGAAAGCCCAAGCCGACCAGCACCGTGAGCACGCTCGACCCGCCATAGCTGATGAGCGGCAGCGTGATGCCGACCACGGGCAGCAGGCCGATCACCATGCCCGCGTTGATGAAGAACTGCCAGAAGATGAGCGCGGAAACCCCCACGGCCAAGAGCGCATCAAAGCGGTCGGTGGCGCGGTCCGCCAACCGCAGACCCCACGCCGCCACCACGAAGTACGCCGCGAAAAGTCCGAGCGTGCCGAACAGCCCAAAGCGCGCAGCAAAGGGCGCAAGCGCAAAATCGGTGTGCACGAACGGCAGGTGGCGCAGGATCGAGTTCTTGGCCTGGTCGTCGCTGCGGCCGGTCTGCTGACCCGAGCCGACCGCCCACAGCGCCTGTTCGGCCTGGGTGCGCCGCGCCGTCGGCTTGGGGTCGTCGTCCTCTTCGACGATCGCCTGATACCACGCTTCGGCGCGGCCTTTCTGATACGACCGGATGGCGCCGGTCTCCCACGCCACCGCGACGGCGACGACGGCGGCGACGGCCAACAGCGCCAGCGACCGGCCGCGCACGCCCTCGTAGAGCAGGATCGACCCGCCGATGGCCGCGACCACGATCGAGGTGCCCAGGTCAGGTTCCAGGTTGATGAGCACGACAGGGATCGCCAACACCACCGCGGGCCGCCACAGGTCGCGCAGGCGCCAGGGCGCTGTCGCGCGGCGTTGGTCGAAAAGGTCTGCGAGGACCAGGATCACCGACAATTTCATGAACTCGCTCGGTTGCAGGTTCATCGGACCGATCTCGATCCAGCGCCGCGAGTAGTTGATCTCGCGGCCGACCACCAGTACCAGGGCCAGCAGCACCACCAGCGCCAGGTAGCCCACCGAAGCGAGGCGGCGCACATACACGGGGTCGACCGCGGCGACCACGCCAGCGCTGCACAGGCCGATCACCAACCACACCGCTTGGGCGCGGTGGTAGGTCGTGCCCATCAGCGCATCCGTGAAGGCCAGGTTTTCGATGGCCACCGCGCAGAGCGCAAGCGCGGCCAGCATGGCCGCCGCGGTCCACGGGTGGCGCAGCAGGGCCAGCGGGCCGGTCAACATGGGCGGTCCAACGGCGACATCGGGGCACAGGCGCCGGGGGGCGCGGCGGCAGTTTCCGTGGCGGGCGCGGTGGGCGTCAACCGGTGGGCGGTGGACGGTGCATCGAGCCCAGTTGCCGCCTCACCCCACCCCTCGTATCCTCGCCCGGCGCCCGTGGCGCCCGGAACCCACATGCCCGCAAGCCCGCATGGCCCCGCCGACCTCGCGCTGCATCCGGCGCGCACGGCGCTCGTCGTCGTCGACATCCAAGAAAAACTCGTGCCCGCCATGCAGGACGGCGCGGAGATCTGCATCGCCAACACCGCTCGCCTCATCGAGGGGTTGGCCGCGCTGCATGTGCGCGTGTTGGTGAGCGAACAGTATCCCAAGGGCCTGGGCCGCACCGTGCCCGTTTTGGCCCAACGGCTTGCTGCGTGCCGGCCGGACGCCGCCGTCGTCGAAAAGACCGAGTTCAGCGCCGTGGCCAACCCAGAGATCCGGGCCGTGTTGGCTGGCTGGCTGGGCGACGGCGTGCGTTCGGTGCTGGTGTGCGGCATGGAGGCCCACATCTGCGTGTACCAGACCGTGCGCGGCCTGGCCGACATGGGCTTTGTCGTCCATGTCGTCACCGACGCCTGCGCCTCGCGCACCGCCGGCAACCACGCGGTCGCAGTGGGCCTGTGGCAGGCGTGTGGCGCCGTCGTCACCTCGACCGAGGCCGCGCTTTTCGATCTGCTCGGCCGGGCCGGCGGCGATGCCTTCAAGCTGATCTCGCGGCTGATCCGGTAGCGGGCGGCCACACGTGCTCGAACTGCACGATCTGCACAAGGCGTACTTCGACCCCGGCCGCGGTGTGGTGCGGGCCGTCGATGGCGTGGACCTCCAGGTGCCAGCGGGGGTGACGGCCGTCATGGGCGCCAACGGTGCCGGCAAAACCACGCTGCTGCGGCTGGTGGCGGGCCTGCTCGACCCCGATCGCGGGCAGGTGCGGCTGGGCGATCTCGACGCGGCCAAGGACGGCGAGCGCTGGCGGCAAAATCTGGGCTACCTCGCCGCGACGACCCGGTTGCCCCCGCTCGCCACCCCGCGAGAACTGCTGCGTTTTGTCGGCGCGCTGCACGGGTGGCCGAGCCCCGAAACCGACGCTCGGGTCGCCGCGCGGGTCGACCAATTCGGCTTGGGGCCGTTCCTCGACCAGCGCATTGCGACCTTGTCGACCGGTCAGACCCAGCGCGCCAACTTGGCGCGAACCCTGTTGGGCGATCCGACGCTGTTGGTGCTCGACGAACCGACCACGGGCCTCGACGTGCTGGCAGCGGCGCAGTTGGTGGCGGCGGTGCAGGCCTGTCGCGCTCCAGACCGGGTGTTGCTCTACTGCACCCACGTGCCCGCCGAGGCCGAGGCCGTCGCCGACCGCCTGGTCCTGTTGCGCGCTGGCAAGGTGGCGTGGTCGGGGGCAGTGGCAGATCTGGGCCGCGGCGCCGACCTCGCGCAGGCCATCGCCGGACTGCTGGCCGCCGGCCAGGAGGGGCCGTGATCGATCTGCGGTCGCCGGTGTGGACGATCTTCCGCAAGGACGGCCGCGAGCTGCTGCGCGATCGGCGGGCGCTGTTCATCAACCTGCTGTTGCCGATGCTGCTCTATCCCGTGCTGCTGCTTTTCGCGGTGCAGGTGGCGCAGGTGACGCAGGTGCAGCCCAGGCAGCGGCCCCAGTTGGGGTTGGTCGGCGCGCCCTCCACACTGCGCGACCGCTTGGAGCAGGCGGCGCAGCGCACCCTGCCGCAACTGGATGGTTCGCCGGCGGTCCATGCCCCGCTTGACGCCACCCGCGCGCTGTTCGAGGTCCGCGATCTCGGCGCCGACGCCACCCAACTCGGCGCGCTCGCGGCCGAACTCGACTGGCGCAGCGGCGACCCCAAGCCCGGGCAAGCCTGGAAAGCCCGCGTCGTCGCGAGTCTGCGCGACCGCAAGCTGGTGCAGGCGGTGGTCATGCCCGCGGTGTCGGCGCGGACTGCGCCGCTCTTGATCGTGCAAGACAGCGCCCACGGCGAGCTTTTCGATGTCAGTGGACCGGTGGACCGCGCCCTGGCCCGCTGGCGTCGCGACCTGGTGGAACGGGAGTTGACCCGTCGCGGCCAGCCGCTCGCCCTGCTGGACCCGATCGCCGTGCACACCGTCGGCGCCGCCACGCTTGCCGAGGCCGTGCGCACCCACGCGGCGCCGATGCTGCCATTTGTCGTGCTGGTGCTGGCGGTCGCCGCGGCGATGGCCCCGGCCGTCGATCTGGTGGCCGGCGAGCGCGACCGCGGCACGCTGGAGATGCTGTTGTCGCTGCCGGTGCGCCGTCGCGATCTGGTGATCGGCAAGCTGCTGGTGGTGCTGGCCTCGGCCGTCGTCGCCGTGGTCCTCAACTTGCTGTCGCTGGCGCTGACCGCGGGCCTCTTGGCCGGGCAACTGCCGGCGCTGGGGTCTGAGTCCCCGCTGGCCGGCATCTTGGAGGTCGGCCTGCCGGCGTTGGGCCTGGCGTTGGTGGTGCTGCTGCCGGTGGTGGCGCTGGTGGCCGCGGCCGGCGTGGCGTTGTCGGGGTATGCGCAGTCGGTCAAAGAGGCGCAGATGTACCTGACGCCGTTGATGCTGGTCGTGACCTTCACCGGGCTGGTGGCCGTGGTGCCGCACGCCCGGCCGTCGCTGGCCCTGGACCTGATCCCGGTGGCGGGGACGCTGCTCGCCTTGCGCGAGGCGCTGCAATCGCCGTCGGTGCCGTGGCTGCATTTGACGGTGGCGAGCCTGGCCAACGCCGCCGCGGCGCTGGTGCTGGTCGGCTGGTGCGCGCAAATGTTCGACCGCGAGGCCTTTCGCTATCCACGCCTGGTGCGGGCCGGGTGGGGGCGGTTCGCGCGGTTTCGTCGCGGCGAGGCGCTGCCCGATGGGCCCGAGGCGCTGCTGGTGTTCGCCGTCGCCGTCGCCGGCATGACCCTCGGCGGGGGCCTGCTGGCCGAGGCTCCGCCGTGGCTGCTGGTCACGTTGCCGCTGGTCGCGTTCGTGGCGCTGCCCGCGCTGGGCCACGCCTGGCTGGGCGCCTACCCGTTGCCGGCGCTCGGGGTGCGCTGGCCGGGCTGGGCCTGGCTGGGCGCGGGCGTGGCGCTGGCCCCGGTAGCGGTCGCACTTTCGCTCGGCTTGGGCTGGCTGCAGGCGCATCTGGTCGATGTCCACGCGCTGGAACAAGCCGGAGCACCCGTCGAGAAAGCCGTTCGCGCCCTGGACGACGCTGGCGGCATCGCCCTGCAACTGCTGTGCCTTGCCGTGCTGCCAGCCGTCTGCGAAGAGCTGCTGTGCCGCGGCACCCTGTTGGTCGGCATCTCGCGCAGCCTGGGGCGCGGTTGGGGCGTGGTGCTGTCGGCGCTGCTTTTCGCGCTGCTGCACCAATCGCCGCTACGGTTGGCGCCGCAGGCCATGTTGGGCGTGGTTTTGGCGGTGATGACGCTGCGGTCGCGGTCGATCGCGCCAGCGGCGGTGGCGCACGCGGGCCACAATGCTCTTCTGGTGGTCGCGCACGCGCAGGGCTGGCTGCCGGATGGATGAAAAGCCGGCAACGGGAACCAGTCGCCGGCTTGCCCGTTGCGCCGCGCAGGTCTATCTTGCCGGCCATGGCGCGCGGGCCCGGTCGCCCGTGGGGTCCCCGTGAACGCACTGTGTGGTCCCGGCAATCGATGGTGGCCCGCCGCAGTTGCGGTGTTGTGGTCGTGCGCCGAACCGTTGCCGGCCGGCACCGAATTTGCCCAAGACCGCTGCCAAACCGTGTACAGCGACGGCGTGCTGGGGCTGCCGGTCATCGACATCGGCGCCATTTTGGGCCTGAACCCTCCAGGTGGGCCCGACACCGACGCGACGTTCGAGAGCCGCGGCATGCAGTTGGCGGTAGCTGAACTGAACGACAACCGTGACATTGCGGGCAAGCGCATCCGCCTGACCGTCTGCGACACCAAGAGCCACTGGTCCACCGGCGGCGGCCAGGTGACCCGCGACCTGGTGCGCTATCTGGTCGAGAAACGTGGGGTGCAGGCGATCCTGACCGACGCGAGCAGCGACACCCAGACCGCGCAGGCGGTCGCGGTGCCCAAAGGCGTGCTGCTGATGGCGATTTCGGCCACGTCGGAGGACCTGACCAGCTTGAACGACAAGGGCCTGGTGTGGCGGGTGGCGCCGAGCGATGTCTACCAGGGCGCTGTGCTGGCCCACGTCGCCACCAAGGGCCTGCAACCGGCCGACAAGGTCAGCGTACTGGCGGTGCAAAGCCCGTACGGCGAGGGCCTGGTCAACGCGCTCGGCAAGGTGCTCAAGGGCCGCATGGCGCCGCACACCTTCGGCAGCGACGGCAAAGGCATCGCAGCGGCAGTCGGCGCGGCGGCGGGCGACGGCAGCAAGGCGCTGGTCGTCGTCGGGTCGAGCGATCAACTCGTCCAGGTCGCCCATGCGCGGGCCGGCCAGCCGAGCCTGGCCCAATTGCCGCTTTTTTCGGCCGACGGCGCATGCGAAGGCGACATCCTGCAAAAGCCCGTGCCAGCCGGCGCGTCGCTGGCTTCGTTGCAGTGCACCCGGCCAGGCCAGGCGCCCACCGAGCTGTACAAGGTGTTTGCCGCGCGCTTCAAGGCCAAGTTCAACCAGATCGACCCTGCGCAGTCGGGCTTTACCCAGCACGCCTACGACGCGACCTACTGCCTGGCGTTGGCCTATGCCTACGCCCTGCGCGCGGGCGGACCGGCCAAGATCGACGGCGCGGCCATCGCCGAAGGGTTGCGCAAACTGTCGGCCGGCGAAACCTACGAACTCAAGCCCAACGACATCGCAAAGATGACGAGCGCGTTGGCCAAGGGCTCCGGCATCAACATCGAGGGCACCTCGGGGCCGCTGGACTTCAACCCCGACACCGGCGAGGCGCCGTCCGACTACGCGGTGTGGGGCGCCGGCAAGGACGGCAAACTGACCAATCTCGGCTACTTTGCCGTGCAGGACAAGGGCAAGGACGGTATCGCGGTGCTGCCCAAGGACGTCACGCCGCCGTGAAACCGCTCGATCGCCGCCTGTGGAGGCTCGGCACTGCCGCAAGAAACGCTATCCTGTCGCCGCGCTGGCCCGGCCAGCCCAATGCGAGGTTCAACATGGTTTGCAGGTCTGGTGGGGCCGCCGCTTGGGCGGCAGGTTTTTTCCTTTTGCTGGGTTGCGCCGCATCGGGCGGCGGGACCGACGGCGGCGCAGCGGCCGCCACCGACGCGGCGACGACAGAAACCGCAACGGCAGCCGACACATCCACCACAGTTGACACGCCCGCGGCAGGCGATGTGCCGGGCCAGACCGACGCGGCGCTGACCGACATCGCCGCCGGGCCAGAGGCGCTCGGCGATGCGACCAAGGACACCGATGCGACCAAGGACACCGCCGTCGCTGCCGAAACCGCCGGCGACGTCGCCCCCGACGCGGCCGCGGCCGACCTGCCGCCGGACGCCAAGTCCGACCTGCCGCCGTCGGGCTGCTCCTGCGCCGACGTCAACTGCGGCCCGGGCGCCGTCTGTGTGCCCAAGGCCGGCGAGTGCAAGAAGAACGCCGAACTCAAACCGGGCCAGTGCTGGGCCGACGCCAACTGCCCCGCAGGCGTGCCCTGCGCCGGAGCGTTCGTGTGCCCGTGCAACGCCGACTGCGGCGGCCCCGACCAGCCCGGCGTGTGCGGCACGGCGCCGGCGTGTTCGTGCGCCACCATCAAGTGCGCGGCGGGCAGCGTGTGCGTTCCCGCGGGAGCAACCTGCAAGAGCAACGCTCTGCTCAAGGCCGGCCAGTGCTGGACCGACGCCAACTGCAGCAACGGCCAGCCCTGTTTGGGCGTCTCGGTGTGCCCCTGCAACGCCGACTGCGACATGGCCGACGCGCCCGGCACCTGTGGCGGCAAGCCCGCGTGCCTTTGCAACGGCAACACCTGCGCCGCCGACCAGGTGTGCCTGCCCGAGCCCAATGTCTGCGTGAGCCCGCTCAAGGCCGGCCAATGCTGGGCCGACAAGGACTGCGCAGGCGGCGCCATCTGCCAGGGCGCGTTCGTCTGTCCGTGCAACGGCAAGTGCCCCAAGCTGACCGCGCCCGGCACCTGCGCGGCGCCGCCCGCGTGCAACTGCAATGGCAACACCTGTGCCGCCGGCCAACTGTGCCTGCCCAGCGCCAATGTGTGCACCGACCCCCTCAAGGCCGGCCAGTGTTTCGCCGACAAGGACTGCCCGGTCGGCCAGGCGTGCCAGGGCGCGTTCGTGTGCCCGTGCAACGCCAAGTGCGCCAAGCCGACCACCCCGGGCACGTGCAGCGGCGCACTGCCGGTGTGCACCTGCGAGGGCAAGGCCTGTGGCGCCGGGCAGGTGTGCGTGGCCGACAAGAAGGTGTGCGCCGACACGACCAACCTCGCCCCGGGCCAGTGCTGGACCGACGACCAGTGCTGGGCCGGCAAGTGCGAGGGCGCCTACATCTGTCCGTGCGGCGCAGCGTGCTTTGCCGCCGACAAACCGGGCACCTGCGACAAGCCGCCGCAAGTCGCCTGCAAATGCGGCGGCAAGCCCTGCGCGGCGGACCAGGTGTGCGCCGGCGATGGCGTCTGCAAGAGCAACGGTGAGCTCAAGGCCGGCCAGTGCTGGTCCAACGCCAATTGCGGCCTGGGCCAGGTGTGCCAGGGCGCCAACATCTGCCCGTGCGGCGCCATGTGCTTCGCCGCCGACAAGCCTGGATCGTGCGTGGGCGACGGCGGCGGACCCGCATGTCAGAAGGTGGATCCGTACAGTTTCGGCATGTGCGAGATGGTGCTGGGCGTGGTGTTCGACGGCAACAAGTGCGTGTACGCCTCTGGCTGTGGCTGTGCCGACAAGTGTGCCTTGATTTTCAAGGACATGTCGGCTTGCCAGGCGGCTTGCGGGGTGAAGTAGGCCGGTTGGGCGGACCCTTGGTCGTGGGTGGATTGCGGCGCTGCAGCGGGCGGACCTCTGGCCGGCATCGACGCCCGCGCAGCGGCAGGCGATCGAAGATCCAGGCGGCCACGGCGGCGCCCGGGCTGACAATGGGCCGGTTTCGTGTTATGTCACCCCGATGACCGCGACCCTTCCCCCCTCCCTGCGCCAGAAGCTGCACCCGGCCTGGATCCACCGCCTGCGCTGGTCGTGGAAATCGGCAAACGACGAGCGGCTGCGCGGCGTCCTCAAGCCGCCGGTGTTCGCCATCGACTGCGGCAGCGCCCAACGGCTGGGCCAGTGGGTGCGCGGGGCGCGCCTGCTGTCGATCAGCGAGCGCCACATGCTGACGGCGCCCTGGCACGATGTCGAGCAGACGCTTTTGCACGAGATGGCCCACCAGTACGTCGACGAGGTGTTGCACATCCACGACGAGACCGCGCACGGTCCGGCATTCGTGAGGGCGTGCGCGCGGCTGCAGGTCGACAGCAAAGCCTCGGGGCCCATGGGGTCGGCTGTGCACGACGAAACCCAGCGCATCCTGGACAAAGTCCAGAAGCTCTTCGCGCTTGCCGAAAGCCAGAACGTGCACGAGGCCGAGGCCGCGATGGCCCACGCCAATCGCCTGTTGCTCGAGTACAACCTGCAAGCGCGCGACACCGCGACCGACCACCGCTACGGCCATCGGCGCATCGGCAAGCCCGCGGCGGCGCTGGCCCTGGAGGCCAAGCTCGTCGGCGGCGTGCTTTCAGAGTTCTTCTTTGTGGACTGCATCTGGGTCAACCACTACAACCCCCTGCTCGACCGCGACGAGCGCATCCTCGAAATCATGGGCGACCCCACCAACCTCGAACTCGCCCACTACGTCCACGACTACCTGCACGCAGCGGTGGTGCGCCACTGGCAGGCGGCCAAGGTCAAGCTCGGCCGCGGCGACCTGTCGACCCGCCGCGAGTTCATCGGCGGCATGCTCACCGGCTTCAAGCAGAAACTGCGCGACGAACGCAAGGGCCAGGCCGAACGCGGTCTGGTCTGGGTCGGCGACCCCGGGCTGAAGCATTTCGCCAAGGCGCGCCACCCGAACATCGGTTCGTTTTCGACCACCGGCTGGCACAGCACCGACGCCCACCACGCCGGGCAGCAAGCCGGTCGCGCTCTGCAGATCCACCGCGGCGTCACCCACCAAGGCCCGGGCGGTCACCTGCTCGGCCGGAGCTGAAGCGATGAGAATCCCCTCCCGCGCCCGCGAAGCTGGCGTACTGTTTGCGCTTTGTGCTGTCCTCGCCGCGCTGCTGTGGCCGCAGGACGCCATCGCCTGAGCGGCGTGAGCCAATCCGAACCTGCCGGTCGGCGGGTCTCAAGCGACGCCCATCCAGGCCCGCCAAACCAGCGCCAGCCTCGCCAGCCAGTGGACCACGGTGCGGATCGTGCACACCGAACGCTGTCCGGACATCGGGCCGATCTGCCAGGTGCGCCAAGAGCCGCCGCAGGTCCACGACCAGCGCCTGACCGTGGCCGAGCTGCGCGCCAGCATCGACCGGGCCGTCAACGACGTGTTCGCCGTCGAGTTCCAACTGCCGGTGCGCATGGTGGTGTCAGGCATCACCTACACGCGGCTGGACGGCACGCCGGTCGAGCTGGACTACGAGAACATCCACCACCGCGACGAGACCCTGTTTGGCCTCGGCGACCCGTGGGCGGTGACGCGCGCCAGTTTCGCGCTCGGTCCGGTCGTGGCAATGGCGCGGGCGGGCGCCACGATTCCGCTCGGGTCCACCGTGCCCGACCCGTTCAAGCTCGGCGACAATGGCCTGCCGCACCAGCATGTGCAGTTTGGGACCGGCATCTTCCAGCCGATCGTCGGCGTCGCGGCGGCGCACCTGGGCGGCGGTTGGCGGGTGCGCGGCCATGCGCTGGCCATCCTTGGCCTCTACGACAACCGTTATGGCTACCGGCCGGGCCGCCGGGTGCTCGGCGGCCTGGGCGCCGACGCCAGCGTGGGCGAGACGATGTTGAGCTTTGGCGCCGACGTCGCCAGGGAGCAAGAGGAGCACTGGGCCGGCACAGCGCACATGGAGGGCAACCTGGGCCGCACCGACGTGCTGATGAACCTGGGCGTGGCGCGACCGCTGTCGCCGCGCTGGCGGTGGTCGTTGCTGGTGCGGATCCCGGTCGCGCAGTTCGTGCCGCACGACGCCATCACCTATCCGGGCATCGTCGAACTGCGGCTGGACGGGACGACGGCGGCGAAATGATCGTCGGTCAAGCGGACAGCCCCGTGTGCCGCAAAAGCGCCGCTTCGTCGGGATCGCGGCCGCGAAAGCGCCGGAACACCTCGCCGGGTTCGACCGCCCCGCCCAGGCCGAGCACCGTCTCCGCAAAGCGCTGGCCAGTCGCCGCCACGGCAGCCGGGTCGTCCAGGCCCGCTTGCTCAAAAGCGGCAAAGGCGTCGGCGCTCAACACCTCGGCCCACTTGTAGCTGTAGTACCCGGCCGCATAGCCGCCGCCAAACAGGTGCGAAAACCCGCACAGAAAGCGGTCGTCGGGCTCGGGCGGCAGCACGCTGGTGCGGGCAGCCACCGCGCGGTAGACGTCAAACGGCGATTCCGCGCCGTCGGGGTCGAACGTTTGGTGCAGGTCGAGATCGACCGTGGCGAAAAGCAACTGGCGCAGCATGTCGCTGCCGGCCCGGAACGTACGCGCCGCTGCAATGCGCGCGAATAGGTCGTCGGCGATGGGTTCGCCGGTCTGCACGTGCCCGGACAGCGCCCGCAGCGTCGGCCGGTGGTAGCACCAGTTCTCCATGAACTGGCTCGGCAACTCGACCGCGTCCCACTCAATGCCGCGGATGCCCGAGACAAGGCCGTTGTCGACCTGGGTCAGCAGATGCTGCAGGCCGTGGCCAAACTCGTGCAAGAGGGTCTCGACTTCCGAGAACGTCAGCAGCGCCGGCCGGTCGCCGACCGGGGGCATGGTGTTGCACACCAGGTAGGCCACTGGCACGCGGGGCCGGCCGCCGGGATCCGGCAGCCGCGACCGGCCGACGCATTCGTTCATCCACGCCCCGCTGCGCTTGTCGGCCGGCCGGCTGTACGGGTCGAGGTAGAAGGCCGCTTTCACGTCGCCTTGCGAGTCGAGGATCTGGAAAAAGCGCACGTCGGGGTGCCACACCGGCGCTTTGCCGTCGGCGTTGGCGATCTCAAGGCCGAAAAGCGCCCGCGACAGGTCGAACAGGCCCTGCAAGACTTTGGGCAGCGGGAAGTACAGCCGCACGGTTTCGTCGTTGAAAGCGTAGCGTTTTTCGCGCAGGCGTTCGGTCCAGTAGGCCACGTCCCACGGGTGCAGGTCGCCGGCTTCGGGCGCCGCTGCCTCTGCCGCCAGCGCCCGCAATTCATCGAGGTCGCGCACGGCGGGGTTCCAACTGGCTGTGCGCAGCCGTTCGAGCATCGCCCGGACCGCCGCCACCCCTGGCGCCATCTTGCTGCGCAGCGAGAGGGCCGCGTAGTCCGGGTCGCCAAGAAGAGCCGCCACCTCGCGCCGCAAGCGCAGCATCTGCCCCATCACCGGCGTGTTGTCGGTGTCGCCTTCTGCCGCCCGCCGCACGTAGGCGCGCCACACCTGGTGCCGCAGGTCGCGGCGGGGGCTGTGCTGCAAGAAGCCGACCACGCTCGGCGCGTCGAGCGTCAGCCGCCACGGGCCGGACTCTGGGCTGGCGACGCTGCCTTCGCCTTGCGCCCGCGCCCACGCCTGCGCCGCCAACTGCCGCACCGTCTCGGGCAGGCCGGCGACCTCTGCCACGTCGGTCAGGTCGAGGTGCCAGCCCTTGGTGGCGTCGAGCAGGTGATGGCCGAAACGGGTGCCGAGCTCTGCCAGTTCCTGTTGGATGGCGTTGAAGCGCTCGGCCGCCGCGCCGGCCAGACCTACGCCGGCCAGCTCCGCTTCGCGCAACGTCAGGTCGATGGCGCGCCTTTCGACCGGCGGCACGTCTGCCCACGCCGCCGACGCCTTGCACGATAACAGCGCGCGGTAGATCGGCCGGCTCTGCGCCATCGCCATGCCAATCTCGACCACCTGGGGCTGGGCCGCCTCGTGGGCTGTGCGCAAGGCGCCGTCGTCGCGCACGCTCAGCAAGTGCTCCACGGGCCCCCACACCCGACCGATGGTGTCGCTCATGGTCTCCAGCGCGCACAGGATGGCGGCCCAGTCGGCCGGCCCCAGCGCCTCTGCCGCCTGCAACTGGGCGCGGACGCTGGCGACCGCATGATCCACCGCGGGTCCGACGTGTCGGGCGGCGATGGTGGCGAAATCGGGCAGCGCCGTGGGCGCGAGCAGCGGGTTGTGGGCGGCGTCGGTCATGGATCCTCGCGGCGGACGGGGCGCGCAGGGTAGGCGCGCGCGGGCGGGTTGTCACGGCCGGGTGGGCGATGGGCGCGGCCAAGGCGGCTGTCTACGCCGTGATTGAACCGGTGCGGACCCGCGGTGCGTGAACTGAGCGGTGCTCGGCGGGTCCGGCCTATTCGACGTGCACCGCGTCCGCCACCTCGAGCGTCAGCCCGCCGTCGCCGAAGCCGGGCACCGCCGCCCGGCTGCGCCGCACCACCATCAGCGTCCACGGCCGCTGCGGAGATCGCGGCGGCAACTGCGCGACCATCCCTGCGGGCAGGACAAACTCGCCGTCGTCCTTGGGCCGGCAGCGCAGCCACACCGGCACATCGGTCGTTTCGCTGCCCGCCAGCAGCTCGAGGTCGGCGCGGCCATCGACCGATCCCCAGCGCACCCGCAGTTCACCCGGTGGCAGGTGGCGGACCAAGCCCGTCTCGGGCGGTTGGTCGCCGACGAACGAGATGCGCACCGGCCGCGGCACCGCGACTTCGGCCGAAAACGCTGCCATGCCGTCGCCACCTGTCGCGCTCAGCCGCAAGGTGCCGGCCGCCAACAAGCCGCGGCCGCGCTCGACGACTGCTTCGTAGCGCACGCCGCGCGTGGCGTCGACGACCGCGGGCAGCAGGCGAATCTGCAACGGCAGCGCGAGGTTGCCCGCGCGCAGTTCAAGGTTGCCGACGTCCATCAATTGGATCCAGCTCGCCGGGCGGGTCGAAGCAGCAGCGCCCGCGCCGCCGCCGACGCTGCCCTGGCGCACACATCCGTCGAGCCCAGGGTCGGCGCCCGCCGCATCGCCCCCGCCGACCAGGCCGAGCACGATGGACCGGTCGCGTGGATCGGCGTCCGCGAACACCGCCACTGCGCGCAAGCGGTCTTCGCTGGATTCGGCCTTGCCGAACTCGGGCCGGCCGTTGTCGAAGCGCACGCGAATGCTGGCCACGCGCGCACGCGTCGGCGCCGGTGTCGCGGGCAGCGCGTGCGATTCGGCGGGGTCCGCGGCCGGCCGCTCGCACGCCAGCACTGCCGCCATCCACACCCAACTGCCGCCACAACGCCCTCGCGCCATGGCCCGATGATGGCACAGGCGCGGGCGCAATGGCACAATCCCCGCCCGCCGATCCGCGGGGGCCGACGCCGACCACCCATGCGCATCATCGCCGGAACCGCCAAGCGCTGCCGCCTCGACGCCCCAGTCGGCTTGCACACCAGACCAACCAGCGACCTGGTGCGCGGGGCGGCGTGCAGCCAGTTGGGCGGTTTCTGGAGCGGTGGCCGCGTCTTGGATCTGTGCGCCGGCACCGGGGCGGTGGCGCTGGAATTGCTGTCGCGCGGTGCCGATCGGGCGGTGGCGGTCGAGAACGACGCGGCCGCCCTTGCCTGCCTGCGCGCCAACGCCGCACGGGCGCGCCTGGCCGACCGCTTGGACATCCGCGCCCAAGACCTCGGCAGCGCCCTGCGCGACCTCACCGGCGAAGGTCAGGTTTTCGACGTGGTGTGGCTCGACCCGCCGTGGTCGGCGGGGCTGGAGGCCGAGGCCCTGGACGCGCTGGGTCGGGGCGGCCTCGTCAAACCCGGCGGCGACCTCTTCGTGCAAAGCGCGGCGCCGCTCGTCCCCGGCTTGTACTGCGAGTGGTTTGCCGTCGTCGATGTCCGCCGCCATGGCGCGGGGCACTTGTCGCGGCTTGAACCCTCGGAACATCGATGACCCACGGCGCGGACGAACTGGATCTCGCGGCCTACGCTTTCGACCTGCCGGCCGACCGCATCGCGCAATACGCCGTCGAACCGCGCCACGCCGCGCGCCTGTTGGTCAACACCCCTGAGACCGAGCCGCGCGACGCCGGCATGTGGGATCTGCCCGAGGTGTTGCTCGCCCGCTATGGCCGGCCGCCGCTCTTGGTCGTCAACGACACGCGGGTGGTGCCAGCGCGGCTCATCGCCCGCAAGCCCAGCGGCGGCAGGGTCGAATTGCTGCTCGAACACCCGTTCGGCCGCGAAGGCGACGGCCTGTCGGGGCAGACCGCGCTCTACAAGTCGTCCAAGCCGTTGCAAAGGAGCCAGGAACTGGCCCTGGACGGCGGCGGAACGCTGCGGGTCGTCGAGGTGCTCGGCCAAGGCCGGGCGCGCGTGGACCTGTCCGGGGCGGCCACGCTTGCCGCCTTGCTCGACCGCGCCGGCCACGTGCCGCTGCCGCCCTACATCCGCGGCGGCGTGGACGAGCCCGAGCTCGACCGACCCCGCTACCAGTGCACGTGGGCCGATCGGCCGGGCGCGGTGGCGGCGCCGACGGCGGGGCTGCACTTTTCGCCGGAGCTGCTGGCCAAGCTCGACAGCGCCGGCATCGACCGCGCGGCGGTCACCTTGCACGTCGGCCCTGGCACGTTCATGCCGGTGCGCTCCGACGACCTGCGCAGCCACCGCGTCGCCGCAGAGCGCTACGAGCTGTCGGAGCAAGCTGCCACTGCCTTGGCCCAAGCCCGCGGCACCGGCCGGCCCGTGGTGGCCGTGGGCACGACGGTGACGCGGACGTTGGAACACGCCGCCCTCGCGGCGGGCGAAGGCGCGCTGCTGCCAGGCCACGGCTGGGCCGACCTGACGATCTTGCCCGGACACCGCTTTCGGGTCGTGCAGGGTCTGCTGACCAACTTCCACCTGCCGCGGTCGAGCTTGCTGGTTTTGCTGTGCGCGTTTTGGGGGCGCGCGCGGGTGTTGGAGGCGTACCGGCTGGCGGTGCAGCGCGGCTATCGGTTCTATTCGTATGGGGATGCTGGGTTTTTTGGGTAGACAGTCCGTTCTACCTGCCGTTGCCGCGTTCCCGCAACAGGGCGCTCAGGTGGGCCACCGCGGCAGGATCAGCGACCTTGGGATGCATCGTGCAGGGCGACGACGACGCATTTGCCCCTTCACGCTTGCCAGCCCTAACCACCCGTGCTACTTGCCTTCCGTCATGGTCACCGTCGAGCTCACGCGCCACCTCTACACGTTCTTCCCGCACCTGCAAGGCCAGGCGATCGCCGTCCAAGCGACGACCCTTGCCGAGGTGGTGGCAGAGCTGGAAAAACTGGCGCCGGGCATCGGCTTTTACCTGTGCGACGAGGCGGGGCGCCTGCGGACGCACGTCCACATGTTCATCGGCAACGACATGATCCGCGATCGCCGCCGCCTGAGCGATCCGGTCACCGCCGGCGACAAGGTCACCATTCTTCAGGCGCTCAGCGGGGGCTGACATGGCAGGGGCAAAGGGCGATCGCATCTGGTTGGGCACGCGCAAGGGCACCGTCGTCGTCGAAAAGACCGCGGCCGGCTGGCAGCCGCGCCTGGTGGGTCACGCCGGCGTCGGCGTCAACTACGTGGCGCGCGACCCGTACACCGGTCGGGTGTGGGCGCTGCTCGGCCACGGCCACTAGGGCGCCAAGCTGTCGGTCAGCGACGACGGCGGTGCCACCTGGGCCGACGCCAGCAACCAGATCAAGTACCCGGCCGGCGCCCGCTACATCGCCCAGGACATGTTCGAGGACGCCAGCAGCGAGTACGGCGTCGGCTGGAAGACCTCGACCAAGCCGGCGACGCTGCTCAAGCTGTGGGCCATCGCCTTCGGCCCCGGCGGACGCGTCTGGGTCGGCACCATCCCGGGCGGCCTGTTCGAGAGCCGGGACGGCGGCGCCACCTTCGCGCTCAACCTGCCGCTGTGGAACCACGACTCGCGCGGAGGCGACCTTTTCGGCGGCGTCGACACCAACCCCGACGGCAGTCCCAAGATCACCACCTGGTTCGGCACCCCGGCGTCGGAGGGGGAGTTCGCGGCCGGCATCCACTCGATCGCCGTCGATCCGCGCAACCCCGACCGCGTGCTGGTCGCCGTGTCGACGGCCGGCGTCATCGAAACCAGCGACGGCGGCAATTCGTGGCGCAGCCGCAACAAGGGCATGCGCAACGAGAACTCGCCCGATCCCGAGGCCGAGTGGGGCCACGACACCCACTACATCGACCTGTGCCCGGGCGCGCCCGACCACGTATGGCAGCAGAACCACGTCGGCATCTACTATAGCGACAACGGCGCCGAGTCCTGGAAACCGGTCAGCACCTTTGGCGACGCCGTGCACTTCGGGTTTGCGGTGGCGGCCGACGACCGCGACGGCAAGACGGCGTGGGTGGTGCCCGGCCGCTCGGACCAGCAGCGCATGGCCGTGGACGGCGCCTTGATGGTCGCCCGCACCCGCGACGGCGGGCAGTCGTGGCAGCAACTGCGCAAGGGCCTGCCCCAGCACAACGCCTTTGACGTGGTGTACCGCCACGCGCTCGACCAGTCGGCGGGCGTAGTGGCCTTCGGCAGCACGACCGGCAACCTCTACGTCAGCAGCGACGGCGGCGACACCTGGGCGGCGGTGGCCAACAACCTGCCGCCGATCTACTCGGTGCGCTTCGGGTAGCCCCCGTTCCGAACGGCCTACGCAAGCCACTGCCCCGGCACGCCGCTGCGCAGCACGCCCAGCATCTCGGCCTCGGGTGACCCCGGTTCAGGCGCGTGGTCATAGGCCCAGGCGGCATGCGCCGGCATCGACATCAGGATCGACTCGATGCGCCCGCCGGTGCGCAGCCCAAAAAGCGTGCCGCGGTCCCAGACCAGGTTGAATTCCACGTAGCGGCCGCGGCGCAACAGTTGCCACTGGCGCTCGGCGTCGGTCCAGGGCCGGGCCTGGTGGCGCTCGGCAATCGGCAGCCACGCAGGCAGAAACGCGCGGCCGGCGGCCTGCACAAAGGCCCACATCCGATCGGGATCGTCGGCGCGGTGGTCGAAAAACAGGCCGCCCACGCCACGGGTCTCGCCGCGGTGGCCGAGGTAGAAATACTGGTCGCAGGCGCGCTCTAGGTCTTCGGCGCGGACCACATCGGCGTGGTCGAGACACACCTGCCGCAACGTACGGCGAAAGTGGGCGATGTCCTGGCGGTCCACGTAGTTGGGCGTCAAGTCTGCCCCGCCGCCAAACCACCCGGTGCCGCCGCGCACCAACCGCCGGTAGTTGCAGTGCACGGTCGGGATGTGCGGGCTGCGCGGATGCAGCACCAGCGAAAGGCCGGTGGCGGCGAACTCCAAGCCGTCGCCCGGCATCGACCGGGCAAACTCCTCGCTGCCAAAACGCCCACGGATGTCGGTGAAGGCCACGCCGCCGCGCTCCAGCACGGCGCCCCCCTCCAGGACGCAGGTGCGGCCGCGACCGCGCAGCGCTGGCAGGCCGCGGTCGTTGCCGGGATCGTCTCGGGTCCAGTCGTCGCGGCGAAAGCGCCCGCCGCCGTCCAGCCGCTCCAGGGCGTCGACGATGTCGGCCTGCAAGGTCTCGAAAAACGCCGACGCCGCCAAGAACAGCGCATCGCTGCCCGGTTCTGCCATGTTCACACCTGAAAACAGCTAGTTGCCGACCGCCAGACCGGCGCCACCAGCGTACCCGTAGCTCACGTCTTTGTCGTAACCATAGACCACGAGGCTGCCCTTCTTGGTCAACTGCAGCCGGTGCGGCCCCGCGGCGATGGCCAGGCGCGCCACCTGCCAGCCGGTGTTCATGATGGGCGAAAAGCTCGCGGCGGTCACACCTTTGCCGTCGATCATCGCCAGGGCGCCGACGGGCATGACGATGTTGACGAAGTTGAGCTTGTACTTGTCGGGCACCAAGAAGATGTAGTCGTCGAGGAACTGCGTGGTCGTCACGGCCAGAATCAACGACGGGTCGCCGATCGGCGCGCACAAGTTGGCGATGCCCGCCGGCGTGCAGTTGCCGATAAAGCCGTACTTGGCCTGGCACTGGTCGGCGCTGGTGCAGGTGCCGCCCTCGGTGACGACGGTGGCGTAGCTCGACGCCATGTACTGACCGACCAGCACCGGTTTGCTGGCCGTCAGGATGAAGTCCTTGGTGGTCTGGAACTCGTGCCACTGGCCCTTGTTCAGCGTCGGCATCGCCGCGATATACGGGTTGGTGGTAAACGTGGTGCCGTCCTGCACGGCCAGCACCCGCCATGCGTCCTGCTCTTTGCCGCGCGGCGACAGGCGGGTGGCGACGTACGAGGTGCCGAGCGTGTTGATGGGGAACATCTGCTCTTCGAGGTGGTCCGCGCAGCACGCCGATTGGCACGAGGTGTCGGCGGCGCACGTCTGCGGCAGGCCGACCGACGAGCTCGCGCAGATTTTGCCGCCCTTGGCGTACTGGATGCAGCTGCCGGTGTCCGGCGAGTTGCTGGCTTCGCTGCCGCCGAACACGGCGATCGGTCGGTCGGCCTCGACCAGTGACCCCGACAGGTCGCCGTTGGTGGGGTCGTCGCTCTCGAGGTTGAGCGACTGGCCTTGCAGCAAGGTGATGCTGTTGGTGGTCTTGGGCTGCATGGCCGCCACGCCGGGGCCGGCCAGCGTCTTGCAAGACACGGTGACCTTGACCTTGGTCTCGCCCGGCTGGGTGGCGATGACGTTGATGTAGCTGCGGTATTTGGTTGAAAGCTGCCTGCGGGTCAGCACGTAGTACGACTCGCCGAGCGCGGTGGTGGGCAAAAGCAGACTGGCGTCGTTGCTGAACACCCCGAAATTGTCGAGCGGGTTGAACTGATAGGCGACGATCGGCTGGGTCGCGACCAACCGATAGACTTTTTCGTTGATGTTGGTGCCGTCCTGGTTCTGGTTGGGCACGCCCCAGCTCTTGTCGGGCAGGTTGATGACCTGCAGGGCCTTGCCGGCGACGGTGTAGTCCTTCTTCTTGTAGGCCGATGTGCCCGCCTTGCCCAGCGACACCATCACGGTCGCCGGACTGTCGGCGGTGTTGGACACCACCACCGCAAACTGCTTGTTCTGGGCGTCGTAGCTGCCCTCGATGGCGTTGTCGAGGTCCACGGCCCAGAAGTCGCAGCCGACGTAGGTGTTGCTCTTGACGTCGCCCGAGCAGGCGTTGACGCACAGACCGCCCAGGCAGGTCAGGCCCTTGTTGCTGCAATCCTCTTCGACTTGCATGGCACTGCCGTCGTTGTTGCACGCCATCGCCGCGTCGCCATTGCACTGCTTGGTGCCGGGCACGCACACCAGGCACTTCTTGCCTTGGCACACGGCGTCGCCCTCACAGGCTTGCACGATGGTCGAGCTGGCGCCGGTGGCGTCGCACTTGCGCAGGTTCTTGCTCGGCAGACCGCCCTGACCCGGTTCGCAGTAGGTGGCATTGGGTTCGCAGACCTTGCAGCCGCCGGTTGCGCAGATGGGTTTGTCGTCCGGGCACTTGTCGGTGGTGGTCGACTTGCCGTCGGCGTTGCAGGTCACCAGGAACAGACCGTCGCAACTGGTTTCGCCTGGCTTGCACGCAAACGTCGTGCACAGGTTCTTTTCGCAGTGGCCAGTATCGGTGCAGTGCGTGTCGAAAAGGCACTGCACGCACTGCTTGAGCGAGATGGCGCAATAGGGCTTGCCGACCTCATTCTTGCATGCGGCCGAGGTCGTGCACGCCGGCCCCGTGTACCCGTTGTCGGGGTCGCCCGCGCCGTCTGCGGTCGGGTCGGCGTCGCTTTCGCCATCGGCACCTTGGGGCGCATCGCCCGCCCCTGCGTCGGCCGCGGCGTCTTTGGGGGCAACGACGATGTCGAGTTCGGGGTCGCCGCCGCCCGGCAAGGCACCGCCACCGCCGTTGGGCGCCGGCTGACCCGACTGCAGGCAGCCAGCCAGGACCGCCCCGCCGACCACCAGGGCCGCCCATCGTCCGCATCGCCACCGGGTCATCGGGCACCTCGCTTGCGACCCACCGGCCGCGCCGACTGGAGCACCGAACGGGCCCCAAAGCCCCGGCAGGCTAACAGATCCGATGGGCGCTGAATGCGCGAAAGCGGCGGACCGTCCGCGCCGGTGCAGCCACTGCGCTCGATCAGTCCACCGTAATCGATTTGCTCACGTTCTTGGGCACGTCGGGGTGGACGCCGTGATCGCGCATGCCCAGGGCATCAAGGTGCGCGGCCTTGCGCAAGCTCATCTTCAAGGCCAGGTGCTGCAGCGCCACCGACGCCGAGAACGCCACCATCAGCGTGTCGCCGGTGCGCGGCAACGCCACCGAGAGCGCGCGGTAGCCGGGGTTGTCGGCCGGGGCTTTCTCGGCGGCGCCGCGCAGCCGCTCGTCGGGTTCGGCGAACACCACCACGGTCGCGCCGCGGATCTTGTGGGTGTTGATTTGCGAAATCGTCAGGTCGATGTCGCGCCGCTCCGGGCCGGTGACGAAAAGCAGCGGGTAGTCGGCGTAGAGCGCGCGCAACACCTGACCATTGCCCGGATGGTGGGGCTGCGCCGGATCCAAGGTGCCCGCCGCGGGGTCGCCGCGCACGGTCGCCAAGGCCGCCGCCACCTGGCCGATGCCGTACACGGTGTTGACGCCCAGAATCGTGTTGGGTCCGTGCTTGAATTCGCTGGCCTCGAACCCCTCGGTGTGGTTGAGCACCACTTCTCGCACCTTGAGCGCGCCTTCCTTGGCCACCGCCACCAGCCGGGTCGCCAGGATGTGCAGGCTCGGCGCCAGGTGCAGCAACTCAGCGGCGTCGTCAAGCGGCCCATCGGTGGCGCCGAGCGTGCGCGCAATCAAATCGGGCAGGTCCGACAGCGCGGCACGGCGGGCCAGGGCCGCGGCATCGTCCGGTTGCAAGGCCAAGGCCAATTCGATGGCGAGGCAATAGAACACCGCAAGCTGATTGGTGAAGCTCTTGGTCGCCGCCACCGCGATCTCGGGCCCGCAGCGCAGCGGCAGCACCAGGTCGGCCTTCTCTTGCGCCAGCGTCGAGTTGACGTTGTTGACCAACGCAACCCGGAACACCTGCCGGCCGCTGCGCGCCACGTCGTTGAGCACGTCGATGAGGTCCTTGGTCTCGCCCGACTGGCTGACCGCAATCAACACGTCGCCGTCGCGCAAGGCCCGGCTGGCCTGGGCGCGGAACTCTCCGGGCAAGAGCGGCGTCAGCTCGCAGCCGGCGATTTCGTTGTAGAAAAGCGCAGCGGTCTTGGCCGCGTGAAAGCTCGTGCCGCAACACAGCACAAAGATGCGCCGATGGTCGCGCACCGCAACGGCGCACTGCTCGGTGAGCGCCTGGACGGCCGCGCGGTAGTCCTCCGCCTCGCGGATTTCCAAGGCCGCGTCGAGCATGCGCACGGCGTGGCGCTGGACGGCGCTGCCGCAAAGCCCCAGCAGATCCGCAAACAGCCCCTGCTCGGCCGAACACAGCGGGGCGTCGGCGCGGTCGAGGTCGGCCACCAGCGGTCCCAGGCGCCCCACCAGTTGCGCGGTCGCCGGCAAGAGGTGCAAGCGCTCCAACTCGGCGCGCAGGGCGACATCGCTCGTGGACTCGAACATCGCCCCCGCGACCTTGTGCAGATCGCCCGCAGCGGCCGGCCCGAGATCGCGCAGCGCCGCCCCCACGTGCTGGCCCAGCTCGCTGCCCCCCTGGAACAGGCGCGTCACGCCGCGGCAGGTGTCCTCCTCGGCGAAAATCTCCTGCTGCATGAAGGTGGTGTACGGGGCGACCAACCCCGTGTCGGCGGTGCGCAACAGGCTGCGCACGGCCTTGCGCTCCAGCGGCTGCGGCTGGTCGGGGTCGTCGGGCCGCGGCGCGCAGCGATAGACCTGGTGGCCGGTCGCCGTGAACTCGACGAATTCGCCCTCGGACAGCGGCACCAGCGTGCGGGTCAGCTTGAGCACGCTCGACAGGTCCGACGACGCCACCCGAAAGGCGCCGCCGGTCGAGTCCGCGCCGGCGCCGAAGTACAGGCTCGACCCCTGCTTGATGGCCCACAGCGTGCGGCTGACCGGGTCCACCAGGACGGCCGCGAAGGACCCGTGCAGCATGTCGCACGCCCGCAACACCGATGCTCGCATGACTTCTCTGCGGATCTCGGGATCGCGCCGGTCCGCATCGGCCAGCGCGTCGAGGCGCTCGGCAAACTGGTGCTCGACGGCGTGGACGACCATCTCGCCGTCGTTGTCGCTTTGCACCGCGTGGCCCTTCTCACACAGCCACGCCTTGAGCGGATCGCAGTTGGTGACATTGCCGTTATGCGCGCCGTACAGGTAGGTCTTGCAGCGGACCACGTGCGGCTGGGCGTTGGTCTGGTCGACTGCGCCAAACGTTGCCCAGCGCACCTGGCCGCACAGGATCTGCCCCGGCAGCCCGGTGATCCCGAGGCGCTGCACCAGGGCGCTCGGCGCCCCCACGTCCTTGCGCAGATCGACGTCGAGGCCCTCGGCCTGGATGGCGGCGCCGGTCGAGTCGTAGCCGCGGTACTCCAGCGTGCGCAGCAGTTCCCCTGCAATCTGACCCAGATCGGCGCGCGGTCGCTCGTAGACCAGACCCACCACACCGCACATGCCAACCTCGCTGCCGGCAAACCATGGCCGGCGGGGCGGCAACGGTAGGCGCAGCGGGGTGCGCTGGCAAGCGCGCGAACCACCCTGGCGCCGTCCGCCCACCTCGGCTACCCTTGGCCTCCCCGCGACGCGGCCCGGCCGCACCCCTGGAGGCAGCGATGGCCATACCCACCGGACCCGCCAGCCGGCCCAAGCGCCGCAGCCACGAAGAGCCCGCCGCAGACAGCGACAGGCCGGCCGCCGACAAGCCCGCGACCAGCGCCGAACGACCGCAGGCGGCGGCAGAGCGACCTCAGCCGACGACGACCGCGCAACCCGCTCTGGCGACGGCCACCGGCAGCTTTGGGTTCGACCGCCACCGCAGCCGCGACAGCGTGCGCCAGAGCGGACGCATCCCCTCGGAGGCCTTCCACCGCGACGCCCTGCTGTCGCCGGCCGTGCTGGCGCTGTCGCTGCCCGAGTTTTTCGAGCTGTGCTACGGCGACGACCAGAAGCTCAACGACATCAGCCTGGGCGACCTGTTTCGCATGCGCGACCAGCAGGCGTGGCCCGACCTTTTTGCGGCCGGCGACCCGCGCGCACTCTTTACCGAAGACATGTGCCGGCGCGGCCAGTTCGCGCCCATCGCCTGGAGCGCCGACGGCCTGTCGTTCGCCACCTGCAAAGACGACGCCGCCCAGGACGAGTTGATGCGCGCGCTGGACCTGCTGGTGGGGCTGCCGGTGACGCTGTATGCCGTGCCCGCCGATGCAGTCGAGGCCGGGGTGACGTGGCTGTACAGGCGGGCGTAGGGCGCTTGCTCGGGGTGACCTCGGCCCGGACCAAGACCCTGATCCTGATCCTGATCCTGATCCTGGCCCTGACCGCCGCCACCACGGCGAGTCGGCGATCGTTGGCGGCTGGCGGCGGCTGAAGAGCCAGGCGGGCGCGGGCCTGCGGGGTCGAAGGCAAACCGTGGTCGCCGTGGCGCCTTTTGCGGGGCCTTGCCGGAACAGCGGCCACCGCCGGCGGGCGCCGGTTTTCAGCCGGCTTCGCCGGTCAGGCGGCAGGGACAGGGTCAGGGACAGGGTCAGGGACAGACACTGGCCCAGTTGCAGGGACAGGCACAGGGACAGGCACGGGGACAGCCGCAAGCTGCGCCGGGGACAGCGACCGCGGTGACGGGGCACAGCGAGATCTTGTTTTTCCGTTGGTCTGTGTAGGATCGCCGCGGCGCTCGCCCATCGGCCGCGGCGCACCCGGAGGCAACGATGCACACTTTTCGCATGGCGGCGGCGCTGGCCGCGATCTCGTTGGCGCTATGGGCGAGGCCGGCCGCGGCGGCAGTGCCCGGGGCACTCTCGGTGCAAGCGGTGTTGCAAAGCCAGGGCGGCGCAGCGGTGCCCGACGGCGAGTACATCGTCGCCTTCGCCTTGTACAGCCAGCAGGCCGGCGGCAGCGCGCTGTGGAAAGAAGGCCCGACCATCGTCAAGACCAGCGGCGGCGTGTTCGCCGCCGAGGTCGGGCTGCAGACCCCGATTCCAGCGTCCGCGGTAGGCGGATCCGCCGAACTGTGGTTTGGGGTGGCGGTCGGGCTCGACCCGGAACTGCCGCGGCGGCGGGTGCTGTCGACTCCGTTCGCGCTGCGGTCCGGCTCGGCCGAGGGCCTGGACTGCAGTGGCTGCGTGCTGCCGGTCCACCTCGACCCCAAAGTGCTGGCCGGATACGCCAAGGTCAGCGATCTCGGCGGCTTCGTTCAGAAGCCGGAACTCGCCGAGTACGCCAAGAATTCGTCGCTGCACAAGGTGGCCCAGAGCGGCCAGTACGGCGACTTGGCCGGCGCGCCCAAGCTGGCCGATGTCGCGACCACCGGCAGCATCAAAGACCTCGTCGACCTGCCGGTGCTGGCCAAGGTCGGCAGCGCATGCGGCAGCGGGCTACTGGTCCAGGGCATCGCCGCCGACGGCAGCCTGCAGTGCACCGCCGGTCTGGCCAAAGGTGGCAGCATCGACGGCGACCTCGCGGTCAGCGGCAAACTGGTCGTCGGCAAGTCGTTGGCCCTGGGCAGCGCCGCGATCGAGGGCGGCCACTTCGCCGCAGTGGCGCTCAAGGACGCGCCATGCGACGGCGGCAGCGCCGGCCAAGTGGTGCTCGACGCCGCCAGCAAGCGCCTGCACTTCTGCGACGGCAGCGCGTGGCTCAAGTTGTCCGCCTGCGCCGGCGCCTGCAAGAAACCGGCAGCGGTCGCGTGCGGCCAGCCGATCACCGACGACTGCGGCGACGTCGGCGCGTGCAGCGGCCAGGGCAGCGCCTGCGCCAGTGGCCTGGCGTGCAGCAACGGCCAGTGCGTTGCCTTGGGCGCCTCGGCCGACAACGCCGCGCCCACGTGCAAGGATCTGATTGCCGCGAAGCCGTCCACAAAAAGCGGCTACTACTGGGTCGATCCGGACGGCAAGGGCGGAGCCAATCCGCTGCAGGCGTGGTGCGACATGACCACCGACGGCGGCGGATGGACCGTGGCCACCTTCCAGGCCAACGCCGGGGTCGTCGGCGACGCCGCGTCGTTCAAGACCTTCTGCGACGCCAAGGGGCTGACCCTGGCCGGCCGCGAGACCACCAATCCCAAGGCCTGGTCGGCGCAGAAGCGCGCGCTGTGGGAGTCGAACCACCCGCTCAAGCAGGCCGGCTGGCCCAACGGCGGCCCGTTTCTAGCGATGCCGATGGTCAAGAAGGACGGCGCTGGCGCCCCGCCCCTGAGCATCTTCGACGGCAAGGCGGTGACACTGCCAGCGAACCTGACCGGCGACGCCTGCGACACCAAAAACTCTGAGGTGTTCTGTGGCTACTGGTACAACGCCGGCTGGAGCGACGCCAACCTCGACCAGGCGCCCGATCCGGAGGACTGGGGGGCGGCCAATCAGAACAATTCTAGCTGGTATTCTTGTATTTTCAGGTAGCTTTGGGGGTGAGTTGGCGACGGCACGGGTTCTTGGCGACTATCGGTGCTGTGCCCAGACGAACTGCACACCTTGCTCAAGGGCGGGGGCGAATTTGCAAGAACCAACCTGGTTGACTAACTTGGTTCTGCGGCCGACGCTGCAAGCGTGCCCGATGATCGCATCCGTACACGAGGCCAAGACACACCTGAGCCGCCTGCTGCAGCGCGTCGAAGCCGGAGAAGAGGTCCTTATCCGCCGCGGCGATACCGTGGTCGCGCGGCTGGTCGCGTGCAATCCGGGCCCCAATGGACGGGTGTTCGGCGCTGCGCGCGGTTTGTATCCTTCGCCGCCGCCAGACGCATTCGACGCGCTGACTGAACCAGAACTGGCGGACTGGGAAGGACAACTGTGAAGGTGATCCTCGACACCCACGCAGCTGTGTGGTGGTTGCTGGGCGACGAGCAGTTGACGATGCCCGCGCGACACGCCATTGCAGACGCCGAACACGTCTGGGTCAGCGCCGCGTCGGCGTGGGAGATGGCTACCAAAGCCCGTCTTGGAAAGTGGCCGCAGGCGGCGTTGCTGGCCGAGGATCTCGAGCGCTGGATGGCCCGCCAACGCTGGACTGCCCTGCCGATTGGCGTCCACCATGCAATTCGCGCCGGCCTGTTGCCGGGACCGCACCGCGACCCGTTTGACCGCATGATCGCGGCCCAAGCCCTGGATTTGGATGTGCGCGTGGTCAGCGGCGACGCAGCGCTCGACGCATGGGGGATTCGGAGAATTTGGTAGAGCAGCGCTTGTAGTTTGCGGCCGTTTGCGGTGGCTGACGACGACAGCGATGGTGGTCCTGATTTCATGGCGCTTGACAGCGAGATCCAATCGCAGTTGGACTTTCGTGGGCGGCTACAACACGGGATTGTCGCGCTTCAAGCGCGATAAGAACATGCGGCAACTGTCTCCGCGAACACCGTCGGTAACCGAGGATAGCGCTTTCGCAAGTCGGCTGGAGAGATGTTCAATTCGCAGGCGATATAACGTAGAACGGCTTCAAACTCGCGCGCGCCTCCTTCAGAGACGGCGTCGGAGATCATGCAATACGGGTCTGCTCGCTCAACACCTTCGCTGTACAGGGCAATTTCATCTTCGATGCCCGCCGCGAGGTCGCCCAATCCAGCCAACGCTGCGCGCTCTGCTGACCGCTGAAGGCGGGTGTCGCCCCGGCGATTTGCAAGGCCACGCGGATGTTCAAGCGGGCCAAATGGTCCGCGTCGCGAGCCACGTCGCCGAGTCGGCCGCGCAGGATCTTCTGGTCGACGATGGCCGACCCCTGACCCGGTCCGGCGAACCGCACGAACTGCACATACGCTCCGGGCAGCCACGCCAGCGGGTCGCGGCCAAGCAGCAGCATCGTGGCGCGGCTGGGTTCGCCGTTCGGAGCCAGCAGGTGCAGCGCGGCCAGTTGCTCCGCGACACTTCGACGGTTTTCGGCAATCACCTCCGGGCTGACGGCACGCGGCAAGTAGTGGCTGCGGAAGAACTCCAGGTCCAGGTCTGCGACAGTCGCACCGCGGCAGGGTTGGCGGTCGAAGGTGCGGTCGGCCCATTGGCGGCGCTCGGTGAGCACGCGCTCCTCGTCCCGTGAGGCCACGGCTCGCCTCGGCCCCACCCGGATCCAGATGCGGCCGTCGTAGCGCACCGGTGTGTCCGCCGACGGCGCCACTTCCACTGCCGCCGCTTCGCCGCCGGGCAACGCGACCTTGCGCACGCTGATTTGCGGCAGCGGAAGGATCTTGCCGTCACTGCGCAGCCCGCCGAGGGCCGCCAGCAACGTGTCGGTGATTGGCAAGCCCGTGGGCTGACCGCTGTCTGTCACACCCACGAGCACCACGCCGGTTTGGCGCGAAGCCGGCAAGTCGTTGGCAAACGCGCAGACAGCCTGGGCCACGCGATCGCGGACCGAAGGTGCGAACGACTCCTTGCGCTCCGCCCGCTCGGATTCGAGGTCCGCGGCCGAGGGCACACCTCATCGCGGCTTGCGGCAACCTGCCTACACGGTCGCGCCCGGCGCCTCCGCCAGCGCAACCTGAAACCGCCCGGCAACGACGCCACGAACCGTAATATCCTCATCCAGTTCGTCCCAGCGCAGCGCGGTCCCTTCCGCACGTAGGCGCACACCCCGCAATTGCTCATCCGTCGCCGCCCGCAACAGGACAAACCGATCGGCTGGAAACCCAACTTCGCGGCCGTCGGTCAATTCCACGTAGATGCGCCGGCCGTCCACGCGCACGGCGATGCCCACTGGTTCCATGACGGGTTGCAAAGTACTCATGCCACGCATCCAGTAGGATGTTGTTCGTTCGCGTGTACCTCGCGCTCCATCGCGCGAATTTCGTGCCCGTCAACCCGGCGCGCCGCCGCCAGCGCTACGGGGCCGAGCCAAAATTTGCACTCGCCCTCGCCGTTGTCAACGTGAACGTGCGGCGGTTCCTGGCGCTCGTCTGCACCGCCGGCTCCGATGAGGTCAGTTTTCGTGGCGCTTGACACACGTCGAAGCGGCGCGTTCGCCGATCTGTTTGAAGTGCTGCTCATCCAACCGGAAGGTGCGACAGAGCCCCGCGGCGGCCGCGGGCGCTGGGCTGCCAAGCGGCCCGATCTTTTCGAGCATTTGTAAACGCCCAAACCCGCCCCTTGTCCCCGCCGTCCCATCCTCCAGCCGGCCAATCCCAGGCCCCTTTGGAGGAACCGATGATTTCCGTTCAGCAAACCCGTGCCCTGACCCATTCCTCGACCGCCCTGCGACGCATGCGCCTGCGCATCGGCCTGGTCCACGACGACCGGCTGCTGACCGAACAGGCGTTCGACCCGGCGCAGACCGTGACCATCGGCGCCTCGGCCCGCGACACCCTGGCGCTGCCCGACGTCGACTACCAGGGCGCTGCGCTGGTGTTCGCGCCCGATGGCGCTGGCGGGTGCACAGTCAGCGCCCCTGCCGATGCCCAGCCGCGCCTGGCCGTGCAGGATGCCGTGCTCGACGAGGCCGCCGCCCGCCGCCAGGGCGTGGTGACCGCGCGCGACGGCTTCTTGCAGTTCAAGGTCGGCCGCGACCATCGCGGGCGTTGCCAACTGGGGCCCTACACCGTGCTTTTCCAGGTGATCGAGCAGACGGTGGACGTGCCGGTGTTGCCCAAGCTGTCGGTCGCGCAGCGCCTGCGCCGTGCGGCCATCAGCGAGCCGGCGTGGAAGGCGTCGCTGGCGCTGTCGGCGGGCCTGTTGCTGTCGGTCGTCGCCCAGGCCGAGGTGTGGAACCGCAGCACCGGGCGCTTTCTGCGCGCCGTGCCCGAGGAACTGGTGCAGGCCGTGTGGCTGCCCGAGCCGGAACGCCTGCACCTGGTGCCGGTCGCCGAAATCGAGCCGCCGCCGCTGGAGCCGGCCCCCGCCGACCCGGCGCCGGCGACTGCAAGCCCGGCCGCCAAACACCCGGCGGCCAGCAAGCCGAACAAGGAGCGCGGCAAGGCCGAACCGACCTCGCGCGAGGGACCCCAAGCCCTGGTGCAGACCGACCCGGCGCGGCGCATCGAGCGCGACACCATCGCCGGAACCTTCCGGCCGACCAGCAAGATCTACCAACCCGAGGACGAAGCTGCAGCCGAGCAGGTAGCGCACAGCCACTTTCGGCCCGCGACGGACGCCGACCCGACGGCGCAACCCGGCGCCGAGCGCGTCCAGGTGCGCAAGGACAGCAAGCACACGGCCACGCGCGTGGACAAGGCCAACGTGACGGTGGCTGACCGCGACCAGCGCGACACCGCCGACCAGGGCGCAGCGCGGCATGAGACCCAAGTCATCGTGCGCACCACGCCACCGGTGGGGCCCGACGAGGGCAAGACCGACGTGGCCAAGGCCCTGCGCGGCAAGGCCAACGCGGTGCAGCGCTGCTACGAGCAGGAGCTGCGCGCCAATCCAGGCGCGGCCGGCAAGGTGACCGTGACGTTCACGGTCGGCACCGAGGGAACCGTGACCGACAGCGCGGTCGCCGGGGCGAGCGGTGGCTTTGCCGAGTGCATCCAGGGCGTGTTCGCACGGCTGCGCGGCCTGCCGCTGCTGCACGCGGCCGTCACCTTCTCGCAGAGCTATGTGTTCAGCAAGGCGCAGTAGGCGTCACGCGGGGCTGCGGCCCGGCCGTCGCAGGCAAATGGGCGATGACCGGGCTGCCCAGCCCGCCGCAACTCAGGCCGCCGCAGCCCGCGCGTAGCGCCGGATGATCTCGCCGGCCGGTTCCACCTGGTCGATCCCTTCCACCGACTTGCCCGCCTGGAAATACTGCTCGTAGCCCGCGCCCCTGGCGTTGCTGCGCTTGAGCTGCCACAGGCTGCGCAGGCTGTAGTACAACCGCATGTAGTGCTTGGTGCGGTTGTTGCGCAGGAGCAGTTTGGCGAGGCCGGTCGCCTTGGTGCCGACGGCGTCCACGTAGGGCGACCGGATGACGGCCACCGGCACGCCGCTGATCTTGTCGGTCAGCACCACGTCGTCGGCCTTGGCGTTGAGGATCGCCTGCTTGTAGTCGGGGTGGGCGCTGCACTCGGTGGTGGCGATAAAGCGCGTGCCCAACTGGGCGCCGGCATAGCCCATGCGCAGCACCCGGGCAAAGCCCGCTTCGTCGCCGATGCCGCCAGCGCAAACCACCGGCAGCCCCAGCGGGCCAATTTCGTCGAGCAGTGCCTTCTCGCCTTTCTGGCCGGCGTGGCCGCCCGCGCGGTCGTTGACGGCGATGAGGCCATGCACGCCAGCGTCGCGCGCCTTCTCGGCCCACTTGCGCTCGGTGACGTCGTGGTAGACGACGCCGCCGACCGAGCGCACCCGGTCGACGATCCAGGTGGGGTTGCCGAGCGAACTGACGAAATAGCGCACGCCCTCTTCGAGCGCGATATCGAGCCATTTGCTCATGCGGTCGAGGTAGACCTTGCTGCTCTGTTCGGTCAGCACGTTCATGCCGATGGGCTTGCCGCGCGCGGCGAGGTTGATCTTGCGGAGCGATTCTCTGAAATCGCCCTTGTGGGCGTAGACCAAGCTCAGCGGTTGCACGATGCCGATGCCGCCGGCCTCGCTGGCCGCCGCCACCAGCTCCCAGTTGCTGCACGGGTACATGGCGCCGCAGATGATCGGCACCTCGATGCGGGCGTGGCGGGTCAGCGCGGTGTCAAAGGCAGGCGTGGTCACGGCGGGCTCCGGGGCGCAGGGCGGCCAAGGGTAGGTTCAGGGCCAGATGCGGTCAACCGCGGTTTGGCGTAGCATCGCCGGGGCGGGCACCAGGGCGGCTTGTGCCCAGGAGGCGACGATGAAGATTGTGCTTTTGCTGGGCGCCTTGGCTTTGGCGTTCGGCTGCGAGAACACCACCACCGGCTCAAGCGCGGGCACCACGTTGTGCTGCAAGAAGGCCGACGGCACGACCTACGCAGTCCTCGGCTCCGCGTGTCCGGCGGGCGAGAGCCAAGTCGCCAACAGCGCGTGCTACAGCGACACCCAGGTCGGCAGCGTGGGCGACGGCGCGGGCCAAACCGACACGGTCGGCGGCGGCGGCGGCGACGGCGTGCAGACCGACACGGTCGGGGGCAGTAGAAGCGACGCCAGCAAGGCCGGCAGCGCCGACGAAAAGGCCTACTGCGACAAGAACAAGCAACTTTGCGGCGAGGACCCGAGCACCTGCCTTGCCAGCCTCGCCAAGGACTTTCCAATCAACAAGGCGATGTTGGACTGCATCAACGCCGCCAAGGACTGCAAGGCTGCCAACGCTTGCTGGACCAAGAAATAGCCAAAGACTACGGCAAGAACCGCGCACGCTCGGCGGGCGTCGGCAGGCGGCAAGTGTCCTTCTTGCCAAACCAGCGGTAGCGGTTGCGGCCTATCCAGTCGTAGACCGCGTTGCGCAGCGGTCGCGGCACGACCTTGCAGACCAGCGCCGCCCGCCAAGGCCATCCGAGCGAGCCGGCGATGGCCAGGGCCGCGTCGCTGCGATCGAGGACCTTGCCGTCGTGGACCAGGATAAGGGCCCGGAAATGATTTACTCAATCATTTCTTGGGCCCGTTTGCTTGCTCAGTGGGTCGCCAGCTCGCGGACCAAGGGTCCGACTCGCGGCTCCGTCCTGATGTGAGAGTGATCGACTTATTGTTT
>VGRO01000016.1 GCA_016875335.1 Deltaproteobacteria bacterium
GCATGGGCGCGCGAGGGGGCTGCGAGCCCCCTTCACGCAACGAGCAGCTAGTAGGCGAAACCGATTGAGGAATTGTTGTGGCATCACGGCCCGTATCCCGGTGCGAATTTGGGGTTTCGCCTACTAGGAGCCTGTCGGACTATCGTCCGACAGGCTCCCTGGTGGTTGCGATCTGGGCAGCGACCAAGAACTGCCTGAAGTAAATTCAGGCAGTTTCGGTCGCTGGCAGGTCGCAGCCGCGGCCTGCCTAGGAGCCTGTCGGCCAGAATCGGCCGATTCTGGCATTTTGCCGACAGGCTCCTAGCGGACCTGCCCTGGCAGCGCAAGGCAATGAACGCGCTGACGAAAGGCAGTTGCCCTAAAAACTCGTTGACGCATTTGAAGATTTCGAGGGGACCTTGCAATCGAGGGAGTTTCCTGGTTGCCGACATGGCGATAGCCCTCACCGGCCCGGCCATTTTGACATCGCCCCGCCCAACCGCGATTCTTCGGGCCTGCCCGCCGCACGGAGGCCCCATGCCCAAGCTGCCCGCAACCCCGCGCCTCGCCCTCTGCACGCAGGCCCTGTGGGCGTGTCAGGAACCGACCCCCGCACCGACAAGCCCCGCGGACGTGGCGGTCGCGGACACTGCGGTCGCCGACACCAAGGCGGCAGACATCGCCGAAGTGTCGCCCAGCGACACAAAGCCCGCAGCCGATGCGGGCGCTGACGCCGCAGCCAACGCCGAGTGCTGCAAGACCAAGGGCGTCGTGTGCGGGTACACGCCCGGATGCCTCAACTCGTGCGGCGGGTGTCCGGCCGGCACCGACTGCAAGGGCGGCAAGTGTGTGACCAAGCCGGTCAAGAAGAAGTACGGCGAAGGTTGCGGCCCGGACAGCAAATGCCGGCCGCCGGCCAACAACGCGCCGCAGGCCGATTTCAACGAGTACTACGACTGCCTCGACCAGCAGTGCGACTCGGGCCGTTGCTATCTCGGCCTGTGCAGCAAGATCTGCGCCATGGGCAAAGACGCGCAACTGAACTGGAACGGCACCCCCGGCCAGGACGGAATCGAGGATCCCGGCCAGGGCAGCGAATGTGATGGCGCGGTCGCGGGACCGGCCGGCACCGAACTGCGCTGCGTCGAACAGGCCAAGCCCCCAGACGCCGCGGCCGGCAAGAGCAACGCCGTGTGCATGGCCGGCACCACCTTCAAGCCGTGCAAGGCAACCAGCGATTGCCCGGCGACCGAAGCGTGCGCGCTGCGCTACATCCGCGGCGACTACGTCACGGTGTGCGTGACCAAGTACAAGAACCCGAACGGCAAGCCCAACCCGAGCTACAGCCAGTTCTGCAACGCCGACCCCGTCAAGGCCGACATCGCGTATTGCGACAACAACCATTGCAGCAACGGCGGGTATTGTCTGGCGTTTTGCAAGGACGACGCAGACTGCCTCACCAGCCCCGGCGCGTGCAAGGCCGGCAAATGCGCGGGCAGCGAAGCCGCGTGTACGGGCGATGCGGACTGCTCGGCGGCGAAATGTGTCAAGAACCTCAAGTACTACAGCAACGTGGCCAAGACCTTCGACCAGTGCCGGCCGCGCGACTGTGCGCTCGACGGCGACTGCAAGGACAGCGCGTTCTTCTGCCGCAACTGGTACAACGGCGTGGACAGCATCGACGGCGACCCGGACCCCGAGGATCCGACCAAGATCGTGCTGCCCGGTTGGGCCCCTGGGTGCGTGCGCAAGCTGCCGGGCACCGCCAAGAAGGGCGAGGCGTGCGATCCCTTTCCCACTGACAACAACACCAGCGTACCCATCTGCGAGAACCCGGCGTGGTGCGAGAATGGCCAGTGCGGCGGCCTGTGCAAGACCGACGCCGACTGCCCTGCGACCCAGAAATGCGGCATCGACGAAAGTCCTTTCGACCTCAGCAATCCGGCCGACGGCAAGGGCGACGTGTTCCTGCCCATCGCCGGGTGCCAGCCGATGCCGGGCGCCAAAGGAAAGTGCGCCTCGACCAAGGACTGCACCGACGCCGCCGCGCCCTACTGCCGGCCGTGGGAATACGCCGTCACGGCGCCCGGCGACGTCACCGGCAGCACGGTCACCACCTATGCGACTGGCGGCCTGTGCATCGCACCGGAGGCCAACCTCGCCAACCCATACGCGGCGTGCGGCATCATGTCGGGCGGCAAGTTGTGCAAGAGCGGCGTGTGCTTGGGCACCAACAGCGGCCAGAATGCCGGCTTCTGCGGTGAATTGTGCACGAGCAGCGCCGACTGCCCGGCCAAGCTGCCTTGGAACGGCGGCACGTACAAGAGCGTCTGCCGCAGCTACTTCCGCGCCTGGGGCGGCACCGCCGAGCCCGAGGACGACCTGTACCTGCCATTTTGTGGCACGGCCTACAAGGACAGTTCGGTGGCGGACTGTGCCCAAACCAAGACCTGCGACAACCCCAAGGAGTACTGCGCTTCGCTGGCGGTGGCCTTCGGGCCCGACGTGCCGGTCAAGATGGAGTTCAAGTGCCTGTCGGCGTGGACCGCCAGCCAGACTCCGGGCACCAAGAAAGCCGGCCAGGCCTGCAACCCGAAACCCGATGCCAACGCGCCGCCCGAGTGCGCCAGCGGCTATGGGTGCAAGCAGGACGCCGAAAAAGGCAAGGGCTACTGCATCGCGCCGTGCAACACCGACGCCGATTGCGCGCTCGCCGCCGGTGCCACGCCGACCGACGGCCTGATGTGCGACACCGGGCACATGTTCATCGCGCGCCACGACAAGGCCAAGGCCGGCATTGCGCCATTCTGCCTCAAGAAGAAGGCGTGCCTGCCCTGCCAGTGGGACAGCGACTGCACCGCCGACTACCGGTGCACCAACCTCGGCGGGCCGTACGAGGCCGCCAACCAGCGGTGCGCGGCCCCGTGCAAGGAAGACGCAGACTGCGGCGCGGGCAAGTGCGTTGCGGCGGTGGGCCTGGGGGGGCAGCCACTGCCGGGACCCAAGGTCTGCAAGGTCAGTTGCCAAGCGCTGTGATGCTGGGCAATCGCCCGCTCAGAGGGTGTTTATGTTTGATTGCCGTCGCGAGCGGAACCAGGCGCCCGACAGGCGAGGCGGAGGTTGTCAGGCGACTGAGGCGTAGCCTCAAGCTACGCCGCAGGGAGCCTGGCGACCGACAACAAGGCATGGCGGGATGCATGGTTACGCGTAGCAGGCGTTTCAAACATAAACACCCTCTCAGGGCCCGGACAGGATGTACGCCATCATTTGTCGGGGCCGCTTGCTGGATCGGTGGGTCGTCCTCTCGCGGACTAAGGGACTGGAAAACAATAAGTCGATCACTCTCACATCAGGACGGAGCCGCGAGTCGGACCCTTGGTCCGCGAGCTGGCGACCCACTGAGCAAGCAAACGGGCCCAAGAAATGATTGAGTAAATCATTTCCGGGCCCTAAGGGTCCGACTCGCGGCTCCATCTTGATGTGAGCGTGATCGACTGATCATGTGCCAATCCCTCACCACCCGACGCCCAACTTGGGGTCGAACTGCCAATCCGGCCCGAAAAAGCCGGTGGCGATGACCCCGCCCTCGTCGTAGAGCACGTAGTCGGGCAAGCCGGACCGCGAAGAGAACGGGACGAACCGATACAGCAGCCACGGCTTGGCCTTGGGCGCCCGAAGCGCGGCCCCGAGGCCGGGGGTGTCTGGCCCCCCGTCGTACACGGTCAGCAGCAGCTTGTCCCCGTAGTCCACGCCCTCGACCTGCACGCCCTGGGCCGACCACGTGAACGGAAAGGCGGCCGGCAGCGGCACCTGCGCGGACGGCACGCCGAAGTGGATGAGTTGGTAGTTCTTGCGAACCTGCGCCGTGACCTTGCCGAGCGGCAGCGCCGCACCGTGGCCGTTGCCGATCGCCATCCAGCTTTGCAACATCCACCCCGCCACCGCCGCCATCGCTTCGTCGCCATCGGGGTACACGAACAAGAACGGCTTGTGGTACGCCTGGTTGTAGGGGCCCGACGACCCTGGGCGCTTGCCGGTTTCTGGGCCCACCTGCAGCGGCCCGTCGGGCACGGCATGGTCAGCGCCGTCCACGGTCACCGTCTCGATGCCCTTGCTGCGCAAGGCCTTGCCGTCCAGCACCATGCTGCGCACGTTGGTGGTGACGATGGACAGCGCCTTGGCGTCCTTGGGTTTGACGCTGACGATGCAGTCGCCGTTGGGCGACTTGGCCGACCCGAGCTTGAGCCACGCATGATTCTCAGCGTACCACGGGGCCGGGCTCCGCCACTCAAAGGCCAGGGGCACTGGGTCGAGTTGACGCTTGCCCATCAGTTCGAAAAGCGGGGGCCAATCGACGCAGTCCGCGCCGGGCGACTTGTCGCCGTCCCACCAGTGGCCGGCGCCGGGCTCCCAGTGGTTGTACACGTCGGTCGACACCTTGGACACGGCCTCGAACATCGCCTTGCCCTCGGACCACGGCACGTTGTCGTCGGCGGTGCCGTGGATGACGTAGGCGGCGCGGCTGGCGAGGTTCGACATGTACACGTGGGTGTCGCTATGGGCCCGTGCGCGCGCGAAAGGCCCGGTCGGTTTCTTGAGGCCGGTGTACGTATAGAACGAACCCCAGCCCGCCGACGGCCCCAACACGGCGAAGCGGTCGCTGTGGTGGACGCCCAACTGCCAGGTGCCGTGGCCGCCCATCGAATGCCCGGTCAGGTATTGGTGCGCAGGGCTGGTCTTGAAACGCTGGGCGGCGTCTTCCAGGGCGTACAGCGCATTCCAGTGCCCCCACTCCTCCCAGTCGAAGCCGAACGGCCTGCGGTTGGTGGGTGCGGCAATCCAGGTCTTGGGGTGGGCGTGGTAGGCCTGCGCTTGGCCGATGGCGTCGACGCCCGCGCCGTGCACGCTCAGGACCAGCGGTTGGTTGGGGCCCTGATCCACCGGAGGTCGCACGCCGTAGTACTGCACCGACCCGTCGTCGGGCGACCGGAAGGTCTGGCGGTAGCACACGTCGGTCGCCACCGTGGGCAGCTCGATCTTGAGTTCGTAGCTGTGCGGCCAGCTTGGGCTGTCGACCCGCAGGGTCACCGGCCAAACTTCGCCCACCTTGACCGGCGCGGCCTTGGCGATGAGCTCGAACGGCAGTTGCGTGGCCGATGCGCCCGACAGCCCGGGGGTGATGGTGTGGGTCGCCTGCCAGTGGTCGTCGGCCACCACCCGCGCCGAGATGTCGAGCGCCGCGTCGGCTGCGGGCTGACCGAACACCAGCAGCGGCACGCCAAGCCAACGCGCGGCACCGTCACCCACCCGCAGATCCGGCCGCGTGAGGTCGTGCGGATTGAGCTTGGCCTTGTGCGACGACGTCTCGACGCGCACACCCCACTGCTGGCCGCCGCGGCCGCGCACCACCAGCAGGTTGTCACCAGCGTTCAGTTGCCCTGGAAAGCGCATCCACCCGTGACCGTAGACGTCGCCGGCCAACCTGCGGCCGTTCAACCACGCATCGTAGGCGCGGTCGAGTTGCAACACCGCCCCCATCGGCGCGGCTGCGGTGACGGTGCGCGCGGCGTAGACGACGAGCGAGGCATTGCCTTGGGGCGGCAACTGGCCATTCTTGGGCTGCACCCCCGCCCAGCCGACGCCGTAGGCCTTGGTGCCCACGTCTGGCAACGCGAACGAGCCGTTGTCCAGTGCCGCATAGACCTGATCCGCATTGGGGTTGACCTGGGCCACCAGCCAACCGGTGGCCGCGACTTCGGTCCCGGTGTCGGCCGGGGCGACCGGCGGCGGGTTCCAGGGCGCGGGGCTGCCCGCCTCGATCGAGGCATCGCCGCCCGGGACGGCATCGGCTGCACCGGTCTCGGGCGCCGCGTCGTGGGCGGAAGTGGCGTCTGTGGCGCTCGATGGGGGCGTTGCGGGCGCTGTACCGCACCCGGCAGCGACAGCGACAATGGCCAGGGCAAACCGGACAACGCGCGACTGCATGGTGACCTCGCCGGGCGATGCTGCGTCGCCTGTGCCGGAGGATAGCCCAGCGGGCCGGCTGGTGGAAGCGCGCAGTGGAAATGGAGAAAACGTCCAGATTTCAGGTACCTGAATGATCCCCCCTCTGTTCAGGTCGTTGATTTTACAGCGTTCTTGGTGATAGCCCCCCCCCTTTGTTCATCCATCTGAAAACGATGGGTTTCTGGCAGAGACGCCACCACGCGTGCCGTGGCGCCGCGCGCGGCATGAGGTCAGGACGACTCGGACGCATCTTCGTCGGCGGCCGGCCGCACTTCAGGCATCTTGGCGACGCGGCGGTAGAGCGTCGCCCGACTCATGCCCAGTTGCGTCGCGGCGTGCTTCATCGAACCGTCGGTGCGGCGCAGCGCGAGGCGCACGGCCGCTTCCTCCAGGTCGTCGACGCGCGGCACTTCGCGCGGCCCGGGAAACGCCAGTGTCAGGGCCAGGTCGAGGCGGGTCTGCACCGGCCCGTGGCGCAACTGCTCGAACTGGTCGTCGTTCAGCGCCAGGCGCGCGGCCTGGACCAGTGCCGTGGCACCGCTCGGGGCGCTGGCGGCTGCGGCCGACAGTCCCTCAGGGCGCGGCGAGGGCGGCAGTTCGCGCACGAACGTCTCGGGCAGGTCGCGCAGCGAAATCTGGCTGGTTGTGCAGACCACGGCCGACCGGGCCAGGACGTTTTGCAACTGACGCACGTTGCCAGGCCAGGTGTGCATCTCGAAAAGGCGCATCACCTCTGGGGAGACGCCAGCGATGGCCTTGCCCTCGTCGCGGGCGGCCGAGCGCACGAAATGGTCGACCAGCGGCGCGATGTCCTCCTTGCGGGCCGAAAGCGGCGGCAGGTGCAGCGAGAACACGGCAATGCGGTAGTAGAGGTCCTCGCGAAACTGGCCATGACGCACCATCGCCTGCAGGTCGCGATTGGTGGCGCACAGGACACGCGCGTCGCTGCGCACCTCAGCGTTGCCGCCCAGGCGCTCAAACCGCCCGTCCTGAAGCACGCGCAGCAGCTTTACCTGCAGCGTCAACGACATTTCGCCGATCTCGTCCAAGAAGAGCGTGCCACCGTGTGCCGCTTCGAACTTGCCGATCTTGCGCGCCCCGGCCCCGGTGAACGCGCCGCGCTCGTAACCGAACAGCTCCGATTCCAAGAGGGTGTCGGGGATGCCGGCGCAGTTGACGGCGACGAACGGCTGGCCGTGGCGTGGGCCGGCCTCGTGGATGGTGCGCGCCACCACCTCTTTGCCGGTGCCCGACTGGCCGGTGATGAGGACGTTCACCCGCGAGGTCGCCAGCTTGTCGATGGCGGCCTTGACGTCGTCCATCGACGGCGACTGGGCGATCATCCGCCCAAATCGACTGCTGCGCGCGAGCGACGAGGCCAGCGCCGCCACCTGGTCCTCGCGGGCCAGGAGGTCGGTCGCATTGCGCACCGTCACCATCACGCGCTGCAGCACGTCGGGCGCCTTGGTGATGAAATCGAAGGCGCCAGCGCGGGTTGCGCCGATGACGACGTCCAGGTCGTCCATGGCCGTCATGATCACGACGCGGGCGCGCGGCGCGGCAGCGCGGATGCGATGGAACAGCGCGAGGTCGGAGCTGTCGGGCAGCGACAAGTCGAGCAGCACCACTCCGGGTGGCGCGTCGCCGACCACCGCCATCGCCTCGCGGGCCGTGCTCACGGTGCGGACATCGTAGTGCGCAGCCACCAGCGCGCGCGATATGCGGGCGGCGATGGCCACGTCGTCCTCGACGATGAGTACCTGGGCAGCGCTGGCTTGCTCGGCTGGCAGGCCGGATGCGCCGCGTTGCAGAACTGCTGGCCCGGGCGCTTCTTGCGCGGTCAGCGGCTGGGTGGTGCGGGCAGTGCCGAGGGCCATGGCTTCTCATGGGCGCGGCCGCAGAGGGGCCGGCGAGCCAGGGCAGTGGCGAACGGCGAACGGCCAGGGCGGCGTTGGCCGCGGCCTGGACCGGGCCGCCGGACGCAGCCCTGTCTCAAACTGCGACAAGGGTAGCCCGGCACCCGACGATGCGCAAGTGTGGCTACGGGGTACAGCGTGGACACGCTGTTTCCGAATCGGGTCCGGCGGTTGGGGTCGACCCAGTGACGGCACCGACCGCGACCGCCTAGCATGCGTGTCAGCGCGGCGTCACGGCCCCGCGAGCATCCGATGCAAGCCGTCCCGCCCTCCCCCGCCGACCTCGCCAGCATGCCGCGGCCGATGCTGCGCCAATGGTGCACCGACCGCGGGATGCCCCCGTTTCGCGCCGAGCAGATTTTCCAATGGCTGCACGTGGCGCAGGTACGCGACTGGGCTGCGATGACCGATCTGCCGGCGACGCTGCGGGCCACGCTGGCGGCCGAGGCCTCGCTGCCCCAGCTCGCCGTCCAGGTGGATCGCACGTCGGCGTTGGACGGGTCGCGCAAGATTGCCCTGGCGACGCGGCACGGCCAGGCCATCGAGACGGTGCTCATGCCCATGGAGGCGGGCGTGACGCAGTGCCTGTCGTCGCAGGTCGGCTGCAAGATGGGCTGCGACTTCTGCGCCACAGCGCGCATCGCCACCCGCGCCAACCTGACCGCTGGCGAAATCGTCGAGCAGGTCGCCCTCGCGTGCCGGCTGGCGGTCGAGTCCGGCCTGGCGCGCGGCGGTGTGGCGGGCGGTCAATCGGGCCTGCTGGCGGGCCGGCCGCGCAACCTGGTGTTCATGGGCATGGGGGAACCGCTCGACAACCTCGACGCAGTAGTTGCCGCGCTCGACATCCTGTGCGACCCCAAGGGCTACGCGTTTTCTCCGCGCCGCATTACGGTGTCGACGGTGGGGCTCGCCCGGTTCGTGCCCAGGCTGGCGGCGGCGCACCCGGGCGTCCACCTGGCGTGGTCGCTGACCGCCACCCGCGACGAGGTGCGCGATCGGCTGATGCCGGTCAACAAGGGTGTGCCGATCGCCCGGATGGTCGAGGCGCTGCGGGCGCTGCCGTCCCATCCGCACCGCAAGATCACTTTCGAGTACGCACTGTTGCACGGGCACAACGATACCGCTGACGACGCCAGGACGTTGGGAATCATGGCGCTGCAGGTCGGTGCCCACATCAACGCCATCCCTTTCAACGCCTGGCCGGGGAGCGCCTACCGACGGCCGCCGCGCGCGGTCATCACGCGCTTCGTGCGCGAAGTGCAGGCCACCGGTGCGTCCATCAGCTTGCGCGAGTCCAGGGGCCAGGACATTGGCGCCGCGTGCGGCCAATTGGCGGGCGAACGACCGGCCTGAACGATCCCCCCATTGTTCAGATCCATGATTTTACAACGCAACCTCGCTCCGTCTTGCGCGCGGAACGGGTCGGGCGCACACTGCCGAGCCGATGGCCACCGACGCCGCCCACCTCGAGCCGCTCATCGCTGAAATCGTTCGGCAGGTGCTGGCCGAGGCCGCGCTGGCGCCCGCACCTGCCGCGCCAGATGATCCGCCGATCCGACCGGGCCGCGTCGATCGCCAGGTGGCCGAGGTGCTGCACGAGGTGTTCAGTCGGGCACCGCAGCCGCCATTTCGGCCGATTCCCGGGCTGGACCGGCTGGCCGACCCCGCTGGGTTGCAGGCGCTCGCAAAGGCCACGCCCTCGCGCATCGGTGTGGGCCGCGCCGGGTTGCGCTATCCGACCAAGACCTATCTGGACCTGCGCACCGACCATGGCCTCGCGCGCGAAGCCGTGGCCGCAGTGCCGCCGGCCGAATTCGTGCGCGCGCTGGGCGCCGTCGAGTTGCGCACCAAGGCCGCTGATCTGGATACGTTTCTTCTGCATCCCAACCTCGGCCGCGAACTGGACGAGGCGTCGCTTCAGGTGCTGCGCAACCAAGGTACGCGCGGCGCCGACGTACAGATCATCCTGGCCGACGGCCTGTCGGCGTGGGCGGCGCAAAAAAACCCTGGCCTGCTCGCCGCCTTGCAGCGGGCCTTGACCGCGGCGGGGTTCAGCCACGGCAAGCCTCTGTGGGTGCACCGTGCACGGATCGCGGTCGCTGACCAGATTGGCGTCGAAATGGGCGCCAAGGCCACCGTCATTGGATTGGGCGAACGGCCAGGGCTGGGGACCGGCGATTCGCTCAGCCTGTACCTGGCATGGAATCCCAAGGTCGGCCAGGACAACGCCGAGAAGAACTGCATCAGCAACGTGCGTCCGGCGGGCCTCGGCGTGGAGGAGGCCGCCCGGCAGGCGGCCGAGATCTTCCAGAAGGCCCAGGCCATCGGCCAGGGTGGACTGGCCGTGTCAACGCCGCAGAGAACCTGGTGAGCGCGAGGAGCCTACCGTGATCGACGTGCCCGCGTGGCTGCCGGCTGGCCTGCAACCCCAACCCGCACGGCTCATCGCCTGCCAGGTGCTGCCCAACGCCGACCCGAGCTTGCGCAACCAACTTGGCTGCGCTGCGGGTCATACGGCGCTCGGGTTCGTGTCCGCCGACCAGGACGACTCGACCTATGCGGCGCTGGATCACGCGACCAAGTTCGCGCGCGTCGACGTGGTGTACGCCAAGAGCTTCTACGCTGGATCTGCGCACGCCAGCGGCCCCTTGTCAGGCGAGATCCTGGGCGTGCTGGCAGGCCCCGACCCGGACGAGGTCGCCGAGGGCCTGGCTGCGCTGCGCGACTACCTCGACCGCAAGGCGTGCTTCTACGCGCCAGCGGAGGGCGTGGTCAGGCCCGCGTTCTTTCCCCACGTCATCGCGGAAACCGGCCAGTATCTGTCGCGGCTGGCGGGCATCGACGCGGGCGAACCGCTCGCGTATCTCATCGCGCCGCCCGTCGAGGCCATGGTCGCGCTGGACGCCGCGCTCAAGGCCGCGGACGTCGAACTGAGGCAGTTTTTTGGCCCGCCAACGGAAACCAACTTTGGTGGCGCGTACTTGACCGGTACGCTCTACGCGTGCGAGGCGGCGGCTGCCGCGTTTGCCCAGGCGGTCGTCGAGGTCGCACGGTCACCATTGGCTGGGGCGAAGCGCATGGACCGGTCGCGCGGCTGAGCCTCGATCGGGTCTCGGGGGTGGCTGATGAGATTGAAGCAATACATGATGTTTGCCGCGGCGTTGGCGGTGTGGGCGTGCGGCGACGACAAGGCGCCAGCACCCGCGGCAGATGCGTCGTCGGCAGACACCGGCGCCAAGCCAGACGCAGCCGGGCCGGATGCGACGGGACCGACCACGCTGTTCCCCAAGGGATTTCTTTGGGGCGCTGCCATCGCCGGCTTTCAGGTCGACATGGGCTGCCCGACACTTGCAGCGGCCGAATGCGAGGACACCAAGAGCGACTGGTGGCAGTGGGTCACCGACCCTGAGCTGGTCAAGGACCCGATCACCTACCAAAAAGGCGACCCGCCATCCGAAGGCCCCGGTTTTTGGGAATTGTGGCCCAACTACATGGACGCCATGCAGAAGGACATGCACCTGAACGCCTTGCGCACTTCCATCGAGTGGAGCCGGGTGTTCCCCGACGGTGCCGCCGAAAAAGCCACCACGGTCGCCGAACTCGACCAGTACGCCGACAAGAAGGCGGTCGCCAAGTACCACGCGATTTTTCAGGGCGCCAACCAGCGCGGAATTCGGCTGCTGGTGACGCTGAACCACTACGCCCTGCCGTTGTGGATCCACGACGGCAAGGCCTGCCATGCCGACCTCGAGGCATGCAAGAACAAGGGCTGGGTCGATCGCCCGCGCATCCTCAAGGCAATCGCCCTGTATTCTGGCTGGTGCGCCAAGGAGTTCGGCGGCGAGGTCGATCTGTGGGGCACGATCAACGAACCGTTTGCGGTCGTCGTGCCCGGCTACCTGATGCCGACCAAAGACCGCACCAACCCGCCGGGCGTGGCGTTGCAGGTCGACGCCGCCATGACCGTGCTCTTCGGCATGATGGAGGCCCACGCCCGCATGTACGACGCGGTGCACGCCCACGACAAAGTCGACGTCGACAAGGACGGCAAGCCCGCCCGCGTGGGCATCGTCGCCAATCTTGCCGCCGTGGCCCCGTCCGACCCCAAGGACCCCAAGCATGTCGAGGTCGTGCAACACGCTGACTACGTGTACAACAAGGTGTTTCTGAACGCCGTCATCAAGGGCGAGGTCGACGTCGACCTCAGCGGCGACATCACGCCGACCGAGAAGCGTGACGACATGAAGGCCCGCATGGACTACATCGGCATCAACTACTACACGCAACTGAAGGTCAAGCCGCAGCCGGTGCCGCTTTTCCCGCAGTACAAGCTTTTCGATTTCCTGCCGGACAGCAATCTGTTCAGCAACTATCCGGACGGCCTGTACGAGGTGAGCATGCTGGCAGCCGGCTACAAGCTGCCGATTCTCATCACCGAGAATGGCACGGACGGTGACAAGAAGACGGCGTTCCCCGTGTTCCTCAAGCCGCACCTGGCCGCTCTGCACAAGGCCATCGGCGCGGGGGCCCAAGTCGAGGGCTACTTCTACTGGTCGCTCATGGACAACTACGAATGGAACCATGGGCTGTACGAGGTGCGGATGGGCCTGTACGACGTGGACAACAAGGTCAAGGCCAAGACGTTCTCGCTGACGTCGCTCGGCCAGAGCTATGGCGGTGTCGCCAAGGTCAACGGGTGGTGAACAGCGCCACCCCTTTGTCATCCGGGTGTCCACCTGTTCCGCGCACCGCCGCCAACCATCGTCTTGCGCACCGCCCCCAACCCGCGCACACTGCCGGCATGATCGCGCCGGTCCCAACCCCGCCCCGCGCTCGTTGGCCACGCCGAACGACCCTTGCGGCGTCGACCTGTTGCGCCGCGATCGCCCTGTGGGCTGCGCCCGCACACGCCGCCTTCTGCACCGGCAAACAGAACGGCCTGTGGTGCGACGGCAACAACCTCGTCAACTGCAGCAACGGCGCGCAGACGTCGAGCAAGTCCTGCCCTGCGGGCTGCCAGTCGATGCCGCCCGGCGTTCCCGACCAATGCAAATCGGCGTCGGGGCCGTGCGCTGGAAAACAAGACGGCGCGTGGTGCGATGGCAACAACCTGCTGCAGTGCAAGGGTGGCGCGGTGGCCAGCAGCAAGGGCTGCCCGTATGGCTGCCAGTCCATGCCGAGCGGCGTGGCCGACGTGTGCAAGAGCGCTCCGGCCCCGAGCGGCCCCTGCTCGGGCAAACAAGACGGCGCATGGTGCGACGGCAACAATCTGCTGCAATGCAAAGGCGGCGCGGTTGCTTCGTCCACGCCCTGCCCCAACGGCTGCGAGGTCAAGCCGCCGGGCACGCCCGATGTCTGCAAGGCTGCCAGCCAGCCGAGCGGGCCCTGCACCGGCAAGTCCGATGGCGCCTGGTGCAACGGCAACGAACTGGTGCAGTGCAAGGGCGGCGCGGTCGCAGGCAGCCAGGCGTGCCCCAATGGCTGTGAGGTCAAGCCGCCGGGGACCCCTGACGTCTGCAAGGCCTCGGCGACAACACCGTGTACGGCCAAGCCCGACGGCGCGTGGTGTAGCGGCGATGCGCTGCTGACCTGCGCGGGCGGCAACGTCACCAACAGCAAGACCTGCACCTACGGCTGCCAGGCGATGCCACCCGGTCAACCCGACCTGTGCAAGCCGGCGCCTTCGGCGAGCGGCCCCTGCAGCGGCAAAAGCGACGGCCAATGGTGCGATGGCGACAAGCTCTTGAGCTGCACCGGCGGCAAGGCCACCGCATCGACCGGGTGCAAGAACGGCTGCCAGGCGATGCCCGCTGGCGTGCCGGACCAGTGCAAGCCCGACGCCCAGCCGAGCGGCCCCTGCGCCGGCAAGCCCGACGGCGGATTCTGCGACGGTGACACCTTGCGGATCTGCAAAGGCGGCCAGTCCGTCGGCAACCAGACGTGCGAACTGGGCTGCGACGCTGGCGAGGCGCTGTGCAAGCAGCCACCCTATGACCCGCAGAAGGCGTGTGCGGGCAAGGCCGACGGCGCGTGGTGCGTGGGCAGCCAACTGGCGTCGTGCAAAGCTGGCAAGGTCGCCAACGCCTTCAACTGCCCGGACGGCTGTCAGGCCATGCCGGCGGGCGTGCCAGACACCTGCAAGAAGGCCGGCGGCGACCCGGCGTGTGCAGGCAAATGGGACGGCACCTGGTGCAGCGGCGGCGACCTGGTGCAGTGCAGCAGCGGGCTCATCGCCAAGGCGGTGTCGTGCACCAAGGGCTGCGCCGAACCGGCCGGCGGCATGGCGGCGTGCAAGGTCAAGGCGACTGGCTTCTGTTCGGGCAAGCAAGACGGCGCGTGGTGCGACGGCGGACTGCTGACCCAATGCAAGACCGGCGCGGCGCAAAGCGTGTTCGTGTGCCCGGGCGGTTGTCAGGCCAGCCCTGCCGGCGTGCCCGACGCCTGCAAGACGGCGGCCACCCCGGCCAACCAACCGGCGCCAGCGGGCAGCGCCAGTGCAGGCGAATCGGGCGGTTGCGCCACCTTCAGCGGAAAGATCGACCTGTGGGCCGGCAAGGGCCTGCCGGTGTGGAATCAGAAGGACTGGGGCGACCAGCTCGGCACCTGCCCAGGCCTGACCATCCACAACTCGGGCTGCACGATCACCAGCCTGTCGATGCTGCACGCCTACCTCGGGCTCAAGCGCAGCGTGGACGGCAAGGACGGCAACGACCCGGTGACCGAGAACAATTGGCGGACCCAATACGGCGGCTACGCGGCCACCAGCTACGAGATGGGCGGCAAGAAGGTCGGCGGCAAGTGCCTGGTCATCTGGGGCAGCGCCCCCGGTGGCCTCGTGCCCGCCCACGGCAAGAACGAGTCGACGACCTGCGTGTCGCCCAAGGCCGCGAGCTTCATTGTCAATGCGCTCAAGGCAGGCATGCCGGTGGTGGCGGGCGTGCATTGGCCAGGGGGCAACTCGGCGTTCTACGGGTCGAGCGAAGACTGGCACTGGGTGCTCGTGGTCGGCGTAGACGAGGGTGGCCCGCTCATCAACGACCCGTGGGGCGGCAAGGCCAGTGTGCACCTGGACCAGGGCGGGCTCGGCAAATACGTGCTGGACGACCTGTATGTGTTCTGGCAGGCCGGACAGCAGCAAGGAGGCATGGCACCGGCGCCGCTGGACGAGAACGGCGAGCCGACCACCGAAGACAGCCTGCCCAAGACCCTGCAGTACATCGACGAAACCCCGGAAGTGCCGACGCCCACCGCGGCGGCCGACGCAGGGTCGAGCGCGACCGATGGCGGCTTCGTGGCGCCTGCGGGCGATGGCGGCACAGGCGGCAAGGCGGCGGCGGCAGTCCAAACCGCGGCCAAGGACTCGGGGTGCACGAGCGGCGGCACCGCGTCCTCGATGCTGCTGTGGTTGGCGTTTGCCGCGTGGTGGGTCGCGCGCCGCCAGCGGCACTGACCTGACCTCGCAAGGAAAATCACCACATGCGCATCCTCTACGGCGTCGTCGGCGAGGGCATGGGCCACGCCACCCGGTCACGGGTCACCATCGACTGGCTCTTGGCACAGGGCCACGATGTGCACATCGTCGTGTCGGGCCGCGCCCACGACATGTTGCGCAAGCATTTCGCCGACGTGCACCGTATCCACGGCCTGCACATGATCTACGAGGACAACGAGGTCAAGAAGGCGCGCACGCTGCTGTCGAACCTCAGGGAGACGTTCCTGCCCGATTCGCTGCGCGACGGCCTGCCGGGCAACGTGCGGCAGTGGTTTGCGCTCGCCCGGCAGTTCGCGCCCGAGGTGGTGATTTCTGATTTCGAGTCCTGGAGTTGGTGGTACGCCCAGGTGCACCACCTGCCCGTCGTCAGCATCGACAACATGCAGATCATCAGCCGTTGCCACCACGACGACGATGTGTTTGGCGTCGATCCCGCTGGATTCCTTCTCGCCAAGGGCATCGTGCGCAGCAAGCTGCCCGGCTGCCACCACTACGTGGTGACCACGTTCTTCTACCCGCAGGTCAAGCGCGACCGCACCACGTTGGTGCCGCCCATCTTGCGACCAGAGATCCTGGCGGCCCGCCCAAGCCGGGGCGACCATGTGCTGGTCTACCAGAGCGGCGCCGGGGCCGAGTCCATCGCCCACGTGCTCAAGAGCTTTGGAAATCAGCGGTTCCTGGTCTACGGCATGCGCCGCGGCATCGCCGAGCCCGAGGTCGACGGCAACCTGGAACACCGGCCGTTCTCAGAGACGCGCTTCGTCGACGACCTGGCGAGCGCAAAGGCAGTGATCGCAGGCGGCGGGTTTTCGCTGATGGGCGAGGCGGTGTACCTGCGCAAGCCGATGCTGTCGGTGCCGCTCGAAGGCCAGTTCGAGCAGACGCTCAACGCCGTGTATTTGGAGAAGTTGGGCTATGGGCTGCACCGCAAGGCGATTGCCGTGGCCGACGTCGAGGAACTATTGGCGGGCACGGAGGTTTTCGGAAACAACCTCGCGAGCTACAGCCAGGACGGCAACGCACGCCTTTTCGAGGTGTTGGGCGAGCAGTTGGCGGGACTGACGTAGAAGCCTGTCGGTGAAACACTAGGAGCCTGTCGGCGAAATGCCAGAATCGGCAGTCTCTGGCCGACAGGCTCCGAGCGCACCGGTCCGCAGAAGTCCGGCATGCACGCAGCCCACGCCATGGGCCGGGGATGCACTCGGTCAGTTCATCGCCGCGATCCGCTGCAGCGTTTCGGCATCCAGGGGCATGGTCACGCGCTCGTGGTCCACGGTCGGCATGGGCTTGCTCTGCAGCCGCAGCAGCCCGCGCTGCGCCTGCTGCAATTCCTGGCGGATCTCGGTGATTTCGGCACGCAGCCGCAGGATTTCGTCGCGGTCGATCTCGATCGATTGGCGCAGCAGCGCCACCGTGTTGGCCTGGTCCTCGGCCATGCGCTGGGCCTGGCGGCGCTGGTCGGCCTCGCTGCGCAGCAACTCGACCACGACCGACATCGGCACCAGATGGTCCTTTGGCGTCTGCGCCGAGCCGCCGTTGAGCACCGCGGCAGCAGGGGCGAGGTGGCGGGCGACGATTTCGGCCTCGGTCAGGCCGCTCGGGACGGCCGCCGGTTGCACCGGTTGGCCGTGCGCAGCGCAGGCCGCAGGCGGCGAGACCGCCGTCGGTGCCTGGACTTCGACCAACTGCTCGCCGTCGTCACGGCTGAAACCGCGCAGGGTCTCGAGTGCCTCAGGCGAGATGCGCCAGGTGTGCCCGCCGTGCTTGGCCTCGACCCGCACCGCGCCGGGCAAGCGGCCCTCGCCGAGCAGCCGCCGAATCACCTTGGGTTGCACGCCAATCAGGTCCGCTGCCTGTCGAATCGAGTACATCGCCGCCTCGCTGGGCCCACCTCAGGGTCGCGCCGAGCGTACCCGGCCGTGGCCATCGGTCAAGAAAACCGCTAGCCTCGCGCCGCGCCGATCTGGCGCGTGCCGCCAGATGTCCTACACGGTCAAGGAAACCTACAAGACGTTGCAGGGCGAGGGGGCCCAGGCGGGGCGCGCTGCGGTGTTCTGCCGGTTCGCGGGCTGCAACTTGTGGTCCGGCCGCGAAGCCGACCGCGGCACTGCCACGTGCCAGTTCTGCGACACGCAGTTCGTGGGCAGCGATGGTCCAGGCGGCGGGCGGTTCGAGGACGCGCCGTCGCTGGCTGCGCACATCGAGGCCCATTGGTCCGGCGCAGGCGACCCGCGCTGGGTGGTGTTCACCGGCGGCGAGCCGCTCTTGCAACTGGATGCCGCGCTCATCGACGCGGTGCACGGTCGCGGGTTCAGCGTCGCTGTCGAGACCAACGGCACGGTCGTCGCGCCACCGGGCATCGACTGGCTGACGGTCAGCCCCAAGGCCGGGGCACCGCTCGCCCAGGTGACGGGCACCGAGCTCAAGCTGGTGTATCCACAGCCAGACGCCCTTCCCGACGCGTTCGAGGCCCTGGCGTTCGGGCATTTCTTCCTGCAGCCCATGGACGGCGCGCAGCGCGACGCCCACACCAGGGCGGCCATTGCGTATTGCCTCGCGCACCCACGCTGGCGACTGTCGGTGCAGACGCACAAGCTGATCGGGGTCGCGTAGGAGCCTGTCGGTGAAACACCAGAATCGCCAGATTCTGGCCGACAGGCTCCCAGGCAGGACGCGGCGGCGGCCTGCCAGCGACCGAAGCTGCCTGAAAACACCTCAGGCGGTTTTTGGTCGCTGCCCCAATCGCAACCCGCATGGAGCCTATCGGAAGATAGTCCGACAGGCTCTGTAGCCCGGTGGCGACCGCCGGGGACTGCGCGCCACGTTGTTCCTGCGAGGCGGTCGCTACGGCGGCAGCAACGGCACCTCGAGTTCGACGACGACCACCGGTGTCGCGCTGGTGTCCATGGCAAATCCGCGCGACGTCGAGCGGCGGTCGGGCGCGGGCTTGTGACCGGCCTTCTCGAGTTCGGCCGTGAACTGCTGGAGGGCCGCGGGGACCTGAATGAGCGGTACCTGGACGACTTTGCGGGCCACCACGGCGTCGGTCGGCAGCGCCTTGGTGTGCGGCTGCAAGCCCGGAGCCTGCATGGCCAGGTGGTTGATTGGCGTCAGCCAGAGCTGCACTGCGCTGTCCAACGGCGCGCCGAGCGGTCCGAACGCCTCGACGAATTCGAACTGCGCGAAGAGCCAGAACCGGTCGAGTCCCTTGATCACCTCCGCGGTGCGCGGCAGGAATTTCGCGTGGGACCCGACCTCGAAGACCAGGCCCAGTCCCGGCGGCCGCGCTCCCAGTGTCAACGGCTGCTGGGCGACGAAGGCCGGCGCCTTGGCCGGAACGTTGCCGCCCCCATCGACCGCCGAGACGTGGACCATCACGGGTTCAATCGACTCCTTTTCGAATTCGACCTCAATGCGCGCCCCTGCCGCCAACACCGCGCCGCCGAACGGCCGCAACTCGTTCAACCACACCTTGGTGCGCGCCGGCAGGTGCTTGAGGTCGGGCGCCTCGGTGCCCTGCGTCAGCATGGCGATGTCGGCACCCACCACGCGCCGCACGCGAATGTCGGCGTAGACGGCGGCCATTTCGCCGCCAGAGCCGCCCTTGAGGTGCACAGCATTGTGGTACTGGCCGTTGACCTGGGCAACGCCAGCCGAGTCGACCTGCCACGCCGACTCGGACAACGCCTGGACGGTCTGGATGCGGTGGAACCACACCAGCGCTCGAATGAGGGTAACCGCCGGCCGGTGACACGGCAGCACCAAGGTTCCGCGCGCCATCCAGCAAGTGCCGTTGCGCCAGCCAATGGCGATCTGCGCATTGTCCGGCTTGAAAAGCGCCCCTCCATCGGCATCGGCGACCAGCACGCCGGCATCGTGCAGGCCACCGCTCAGCACCAGTCGCCAGGTCGCGGTGCGCAGCGGCGCCAAGGCCTTGGAACCGCCGTGGGTTTCGATGGCCCAGCCCCACAGCTTGGGCACTTCTTCCTTGGCCTTGAGGTGGAATTCTGCCAGCGGCCCGCCGAGGACGTACTCCTCGGCCGACATGGTCGCGGCCGGCGCCGCCTGGATTGCCGTCCAGCCCTGGGGAAGTGCGACAACGCTGGCCTCGGCGGGCAGGACCACCGCGTCAGCCATCGCTTGCTCCGGGCCTGGGCCGCGCGGCGTTGTCGGCAACTGTTGGCGCGTCCACCACAGGGCGCCAGCCGCCAACGCCAACACCGCCATCAGGCCGAGAGCAAAAACCCAGTTGGATTTCATAGGACTCCGCGGACTGGTGGGGGGCCGCTCCGCGCCGCAACCTTGCTGCAAAGCCCGGCGGAATGCAACAACGGCGCAGGGCCGGTCGGGCATTCCCGGCGGGGACGGGCGCGAGCGGACCGATTCCGGCCGCGCATCGACCGTCACGTCAGCAGGGGCAAACTTCTTCTTGCGGTGGATGGACTTGCGGCAGCACGTCGGGCACACGATCGCCATCGATGTCGGCCGTGCCGCCGTCCTGGCCGTCGAGTCCTCGGATCAGCCGGGCCTTGGCCGGCTTGCCGACCTCACCTACGGCGTGCCAGAGGCTTTGGTGCCAGCCGAAGTACTCCAGGTCGCCGCCGCACGGTTCGGTTTCGGTGCGCAGCTCGATGCGGATCCACAGGTCGCCGCCGTCGCGCAGGACGGTCAGATTCAGGCGATCGCCAAGCTCGCCCAGGCCGTCCGCGGTCGATTGCGCTGCGAATGCGAACCACTCGGGCGCGAGGTCCGCCGGCCGGCAGGGTGTGCGGCCCGCCACGGTTGGGGTCGCGCACTGCGCCGCATAGGCCGAATAGGCCGATTGTTGGTCGCGCCAGCTCGGCAGGCCGCGCAGCGAAGGCAGCAGCCGCGCCAGCCATTTGCGCTGCAGGTTTTCGGACAGGGTCACGGGCGCGAAGGTCCGCGCGGCCGCCAAGCGCGCACTGCGCCATGCCGCGACCGTCCGGACCTTGCAGCTTGGCCCGGTCGCCAGGTCGAGCACCACGCGCCGCTCCCCGTGCGACCACACGTAGTCCGCCCAGCGTTGCGGCTGGGTCTGATCGGCGCTCGGGTCCTGGTCGCTGTAGGGGTGCAGCCACGCCAACACCCGCAGTCCGCGCACGGTGGCGGCGCAGTCCTTCGGGGCACCGACTGCAGGAACCACGGGATGATCCAGCAGATCGCGCAACTCGCCGGGCACGAGGTTTGGATCCACACGGCGGCTCACGGCATGCCATGCGTCGAATGCGAAGTAGCCGTCGCGGGTCGGCCGCGCGCGGCGCACCCAACGCAGGGCGCCCGTCGCGGCTGACTCGAGCGCATTGCCGTCCAGGGCCTCGGCGAACACCATGCCTTCGGCCACCGGCAACCAGCGCAGTTGGTCGTCGACCTGCGGGTGCGCGGCGTTCTGCAGGCTGCGCAAGAGCTCTGCGCCCGCCCCAGCGGCTTGGCCAGCCAAGGTCGAGGTGAATTCGCGGATGGCGTCTGGCGCCTCTTGCCAGGCGGACTCGACCGCGCGGCCGCCTTCTGTGTGCCAGACGATGGCCCAAGTCGCGTACTGCGTCGCGTCGTCGTCCACGACCGCCCCAGCGGAGCCGTCTGCATGCGCGGATGGCCCCTCGGTCGCCGCGACGACGACCCGCTCTGCCCGTTGGGGCCGTCCTTGTCCCGCGACCAGAACGGGTCCGTGGTCGCCCGCGGTGTCGCCTTGCCGCTGGAACTCTTCTTGGACGGCCGCCACGCAGCCCGCGCAGGCGAGCGTCGCCGCCGCCATCCAGTGCACGGATTCGCATCCCTTGAACCGCTTCATCCCCTACCTCGCCGGTTGTGGGCGGCGTCGTGCCGCCGATCGCGTCGGGTGCAAGGGTCGTGCCAGTCCTGGCGGTCGCGGAAGTTGAGTCATTTTAGGGCCATGAACAATCCCCCCCTCCATGCACGATGTGTTTCATAGATGGTCGATCTGTTTTGCATCGTCGCTGAACGGAGGTGCTGCGATGGCGCAAAAACGACGAACGCCGCCCCAGTCCCGCAAAGGAACCAGGGCGGCGCTCGCCGCGGTTGGTCAGGTCTACGCGCTACGGAGCCGCGCGCACCATCACGTTGTCGATGAACACACCGGCCCCGGTGTTGTTCTGGCAGTCCCCCGAGTCGAACTCGAAGGTCACCGTGATGGCCTTGCCGGCGTACGCCGACAGGTCAACCTTGGTGGGCGCCCACTTGTTGAGGAAGTTGGCCTTGGCCAGCGGGAAGGTCTTGGAGGACTTGGCCGCGATGTCGTTGATGATGACGTTGACCGTGTCAAAGCCGATCAGGCTCTCGATGTCGGCGTGCGCTTGGAAAAGCAGCCACGGCTTTTGACCAGCCGGCGGCGCCTGCACGGTGAACTGCGGGCTGGTCGCCTTGCCGGTCGCCTTGGTGGCGTTGGCCGCGCAGGCGAAGTCGAACTTGCCCGCCGCGTTGGCCTTGGCGTTGTTGAAATTGAGCGAGCAGTCCGCGCTGTAGGCTTTGACGCCACCGTTGGCGTCGACGGCCCAGCCAGGGCCCGCGCCATTGGCCAGCGTCCAGGCAGCCGCATTGGCGCACAGCACCATGTCGGCGAAAGAGGGGGCCTGCAGCGTGCTCAGGTTCAGCTCGTCGACGGCCCAGCCCTTTCCGGTGTTGTTGACGTCGTCCTTGGAGTCGAACGCGAACGCGACGCGGAATTTCTTGCCCTTGAGGCCGGACAGATCGACCCAGTTCCAACGCCAGCCGCCCATGATCGACGCCGGGTTCTTGTAGGTGGTGTTGATGGGCAGCGTCACGAACGCGTCGCCGGAGACTTGCACCGTGCGCAGATCGAAGCTGTCGCTGGTCTCGACGCTGACCCATTCCTTCCACACCAAGGTGGCAGCGCCGGTGGTGACCGCCTCCATGTTGACGACAGGCGACAGTGCCCATCCCTTGACCGTTCCCTTGTAGTCGACGCCGTTGTTGAAGTTCAGCGTGCTGGCCGTCAGCGTGCTCGGAGACGCCATCGGGATGGCCGGCGTGGTGTCGATGGCCCATTGCGATCCGGCGACGGCGGCCGAGAACTGCCAGCCGTTGACGTTGCTGTCGAACCCTTCGTCGTATCCGCCGCCTGCGACCCAGTTGACCACTGGCCCGAGGTAGATGTTGATGTCGTCCACGAACCAGCCCTTGCCGGCGTTGTTGACGCCGTCCACGCTGTCGAAGCGGAAGCGCACTTGGAACTTCTTGCCGACCAGGGCCTTGAGGTCGACCGTCTCCAGCTGCCACGCAGTCTTGGCCTTGCTGTTGTCGAGCTTGGCGGTCTGGGCGATGGTCTGGAAGCCGTCGACCGAGAACTCGACGTAGCGGTTGTCAAACGTCGCGCTGTCTTCGACACCGTTCCAGCTGTGGAACACGAACGTCATGAACGTGCCGGTCGCCTTGGTGGCATCGACGAAGAACTTGCCGGTCGAGGTGGCCTTGATTTGGCCCACGACAGCGTCGGCGTAGTCCGTGCCGTTGTTGAGGTTGAGCGAGCCCAAGCCAGTCAGCTTGCCAGGCGCCGCCGGCGTGGCATCGGCCAGCCACTTGACCGACAGGCTGTTCGACTTGCCGGTCCACAGGGCGTCGCCGTTGTCGATCGGCCAGAAACGCGGCACGCTCAGACTCGCGCATACGGTCGCGTCGGTGGTCAGCGTGTACTTGCACGTGCCGGTCACTTTGTCGCAGGTGTCGAGCGTGCACGCATTGCCGTCGTCGCAGTCGATGGCCTTGCCGGGCACGCACTTGCCGATCGCACACTTGTCGCCGGGCGTGCACTTGTCGAGGTCGTCACAATCCGCGGTGTTGTTGGCGGCGGCACACTTGTCGGTGGCCTCGTCGCAGGTGTCGGTGGTGCAGATGTTGCCGTCGTTGCACTTGGGCACGCTGTTGCTGCACTTGCCGTCCTTGCACGCATCCTTGTCGGTGCAGAAAAGGCCGTCATTGCACGCCACCGTGTTGTTGGTCGCCGTGCAGCCCTTGGCGAGGTCGCACTTGTCGTCGGTGCAGGGGTTCAGGTCGTCGCACTTGAGCGGCATGGAACCGACGCACTTGCCAGCGCCGTCGCAAGCGTCGGACAGCGTGCACACCGACCCATCGTTGCACGGGCTCTTGTTGTTGGTGTTGGTGCACTTGTCGGCGGCGCACGAATCGGTCGTGCAGACGTTGTTGTCGTCGCACGATTTGCCGACGCCCAGGCACTTGCCGGTCTTGCAGGCGTCGTTGACCGTGCAGCCATTACCGTCGTCGCACTTGCCGCCATCTGCCGCGGCCTTGAACTGGCAACCGAGCTTGGGGTCGCAACTGTCGGTCGTGCAAATGTTGTTGTCGTCGCACTTGATGGGTGCCGAACCCGTGCACTTGCCGTTCAGGCAGGCGTCGCTGCCCGTGCACACGCTGCCGTCGTTGCACAGCGCGGTGTTGTTGGTGAACACGCAGCCCTTCGCCTTGTCGCAGCTATCGGTCGTGCACGGGTTGCTGTCGTCGCACTTCTTGGCGGTGCCGCCGCACAGGCCGGCCGCGCAGACGTCGGCGTCCGTGCACGCGTCCTTGTCGTCGCACTTGTCGGTCGTGTTGGCGTTCACACAGCCCTTGACCTTGTCGCAGCTGTCCTTGGTGCAGGCGTTGTTGTCGTTGCACAGATCGGCGGCACCCGGGGCGCACTTGCCGGCCGCACATTTGTCACCCTTGGTGCAGGCGTTGCCGTCCTCGCAGGCGGCGGTGTTGGCCGCGGCCTTGCAGCCGTCCTTGGCGTCGCAACTGTCGTCGGTGCAGGGGTTGCCGTCGTCGCACTTGACGGCCGCGCCTGTGCACTTGCCGGCGGTGCACGCGTCGTTCTGCGTGCACACCGTGCCATCGTCGCAGGTGGCGCCATCGCTGGAGGCGGCGGCCTTGCATGCCCCGGTGGCCTTGTCGCACGAGTCGGTCGTGCACGGGTTCTTGTCGTCGCACACCTTGTCGGCGCCAGCGCAGCTACCGTCCTTGCACACGTCGCCGGTCGAGCAGGCGCTGCCGTCGTCGCATGCCTTGGTGTTGTTGGTCGAGGCGCACGCGCCCGAGGCCTTGTCACAGGCGTCGTCGGTGCACGGGTTCTTGTCGTCGCACACGACCGCGGTGCTCTTGGCGCATTTGCCGGCGTCGCAGGTGTCGCCTTGCGTGCACTTGTCGCCGTCGTCGCAGGCCGCCGCGTTGTTGGCGTTGGTGCAGACGTTGTCCTTGCAGCTGTCGTCGGTGCAGGGGTTGTTGTCGTTGCAGTCTTTGCCGGTGCCGCCGCACTTGCCCGCCGAGCACTTGTCGCCGGTGGTGCAACTGTTGCCGTCGTCGCAGGTTGCGGCGTCGTCGTTGGTGTTGGCGCAGCCGCCGGCGACCTTGTCGCAGGTGTCCTTGGTGCAGGGGTTCTTGTCGTCGCAGTTCACCACGGTGCCGCTGCACTTGCCGCCCGTGCACACGTCGGTAGCGCTGCAGGCGTCGCCGTCGTCGCACGACGTGCCGTCGGGGGCAGCGTCGTTCTTGCAGCCGGCCTTGAGGTCGCACGAGTCGGTGGTGCAGGGGCTCTTGTCGTCGCATTTGACGGCGGTGCCGCCAGCGCACTGGCCGTCGGCGCACTTCTCGCCGGTGGTGCAGGCGTTGCCATCGTCGCAGTTCGCCGTGTTGTTCGCGGTCTTGCAGCCGTCCTTGGCGTCGCAGGTGTCGTCGGTGCAGGGGTTGCCGTCGTCGCACACCTTGGCCGAGCCGGGTTCGCACTTGCCGTCCTTGCAGGCGTCGGCGGTGGTGCACTCGCTGCCGTCGCTGCACTGTTGGGTGTTGTTGTCGTGCTTGCAGCCAGCCGCGGGGTCGCAGCTGTCGGTCGTGCACTCGTTCTTGTCGTCGCAGTCTTTGGCCGATCCGGCCACGCACAGGCCCGCGCCGCACTTGTCGCCCACGGTGCAGCCATTGGCGTCGTCGCAGTCGGTGCCGTCGGCCTGGTCCTTGGTGCCGCACACGCCGGTCGCGGCGTCGCACACTGCGGTCTTGCACGCGACCGTCGAGGCCGGGCAGTCCTTGTCCGCCTTGCAACCGCCGACCGCGGTGTCCTGGTCGGTGCTGCCGGTGTCGGCGGTGACGGTGTCCTGGTCGGTGGCGCCCGTGTCCGTCGTCACAGTGTCCTGGTCGGTGCTGCCGCCGGTGTCCGTGCCGGTCGCCGTGTCCTGGTCGGTGCTGCCGCTGGAGTCGGTGCCGCCGGCCGCGTCGGTAGCGCCGCTTGCGTCGCCGCCCGTGGTGGCGTCGGTGCCACCGGTGGTGCCGTCCTTGCCGGTGACAGTGCCGTCAAAGCCAGTGACGGTGTCCTGGGTGACGCCGGCGCCAGCACCGGACGCGCCGGGATCGCTGGCGTTGGAGCAAGCGCCGAGCGCCGTCGCAGCGGCCGCGATCAGCGCAATGCGCAGGAGGGGATTGGAACGCATGGTAGAACTCCAGCCCGACGGGGCGATGGCCGACCGCCTGGCACCCGTGCCAGCGATCATGTTGGCGAATACGGAAAGCAGCCCATGCCGGGGCCACGGCGACCCTCACCGCGACCCTCTGGCGAAAACGCCAGTGAATTCACATGGCTTTCCGACACGCGGAACTGTGCGGGCGTGCCGGGGACGCAGCATTGTAAGGAATTGCGGCGGCAGGGTCAATCGCTTTTCCGCGCGTGCGCCATGCCGCGGAGCGCACAGGTCAAGCCGTCGAGGGCACTTCGGCTTCGCGCACCAGCAGCCACGCGCGCATCTCGCCTTTGCCCTTGACCGCCACCGGGCCGCGCTCTTCGAGGACGAAGTGGGCGCCGAGCTTGGCCACCGTGGCCTCGCTGACCTGCACGCGGCCGGGCACGCCCGAACTCTCCATGCGGCTCGCCACGTTGACGGTGTCGCCCCACAGGTCGTAGCTGAACTTGCGCTTGCCGATGACGCCCGCCACGACGGGTCCGGTGTGAATGCCGACGCGCACTTGCAGGTTCACACCCCGCCGCTCGGCTTCGACTTCGATCGCGCGCACCATGTCCAAGCCCATCGCGGCCAGCACCTGCGCATGGTCGGGCACCGGTTCGGGCACGCCGGCCACCACCATGTAGGCGTCGCCGATGGTCTTGATTTTCTCCAGGCCATGCTGGTCGGCCAATTCGTCGAACGCCGAGAAGATGCCGTCGAGCATGGGCAAAAGCTCGTTGGGCGGGACGTGCGACGCCAGCGACGTAAAGCCGACCAGATCGGCGAAAAGCACGCTGGCCTCGCGATAGCTGTCGGCGATCTCCTCTCCGGCCTTGAGGCGGTCGGCCACCGAACGCGGCATGATGTTGAGCAGCAGGCGTTCGGCGCGCTGTCGTTCCGTTTCGAGTTGGCGGTGCAGGCCCTGCAAGGCATCGAGCATCCCGTTGATGTCGTGGCCGAGCCGGGCGATTTCGTCGTCGCCCTGTACGTCGAGGCGCAGCGAGTGATCCTTGCGTTCTGCGACCTTGCGCACGCGCTCACCCAGTTCGGTCACCGGCTGCACCACCAACCGCTTGAGCGCCAGGTGGACCACGACGCCGAACATCAGCCCCGCCAGCAACACGCTGAGCAGGATCAACTGCATGGCCTCTGCGCCGCTCTCAAACACGTCGCGCTGCATGACCACGCGCAGCACCAGATAGGGATCGCCGATCAGGTCGTCGATGCGCGCGTAGCCCGCCAGCGTGTGCTCGTTGAGCAGGTGGATTCCGGCTTCGGCATCAGCGACCTTGGCGCCCTGGCCAGACCGGGAGCTGTGGCGCAGGACCGCCATGTCGAGTTTGAGGTTGCGCGCGAACTCACTGACCAGGATGGGGTCGAGCATCTGTCCGAGGACCAGGGTGCCGCGCCGCGGCCCGGCGCCCGCGCTGGTATGGATGGGGCACGCAGCGACCAGCATCGGCCCCTGATCGGTCGGCACCAGGCCTTGTACGCGCCGGGCGCCCGCGTCCCTGGCCTGCAAGGCGGAGACAATGCGCGGTTGGCGAAAAGCTGCCGGCGTTGCAAGCTCGCGCTTGGCGCGCAGGTCGTAGGCTTTGGACCAATGCACGGCGCCCGCCTCGTCGTACAGCGCGACCAGGCTCAACTTGTTGAAGTCATAGGTCTGGTTGATGAAGTTGACGTCGGCGTAGTCGGTCCGCTCGCCGCCCAGATAGGCGTAGGTGTCGTCCCAATTGGCATAGTCGCGGGTGACCGTCCACAACACGTCGAGTTGGTTGGCGATGGCGGCGTTGGCGCGATCCAGGTGTCCGCGGGCCGCGCGGTCCTCCAACTGCAGGAAGCTGTCGAGCAACACCAGGCGCAGCGGCAGACCAAGGGCGACGATGAGCCCGATGGTCGTGGCGACCAGGATCGCGAACGTGCGCTTTTGCAGCGACGCGAACCGCGCCATCTGGATCATGTCAGAGCGCTTGGGCACGCGCGCGGCCCTCCCCTGCGCCGCATGCCGATGGTAGACCGCAGCAGACCAAGCGACAAGTCCGCATGCGGCCGCAATTTGTCGAGGGCGTGCGGCCGCCGCTGCGGCACAGTCGTCGCGCTCGGGGTGGCAGCCGTGCCAGCGGGCGCGCGAGGCTTTGCGCCCGGGCGCGGCAGTTGTTAGGCTTGCGGCGATCGCGGGGCCGGAATCGCGCAACATCGCGAGCGCGAAAGAGAAATTTCAATCCTGGAGCTGCAGCATGCAAACTGCCATCCCCATCGAGCCAGCCGTCCAGACTGAACCGTGCGCCCAGAGCGCGGTGCGCAGCCCTTGGTGGTGGTTGGCGTTAGCCGTCCTCGTGCTCAACGACCACGTGTGGAAGTCCGGCGGCGTCTTGCCCGGCGCGGTCACAGGCAAGCTCAGCGACATCGCAGGTTTGGTGGTGACGCCGGCGGCGGTGGCCTTGTTGCTCCGACTGCGCGGCACGCAAGGTGTGGGTCTGGCCCACGCCTTGGTCGGCGTGTGGTTTGCCGCCATCAACCTGTCGGACGGGTTCGCCGGGGCGTGGTCGCGCGGGTTCGCCGCGGTCGGCGTGCCGTGGCATGGCGTGGTGGACGCCCCGGACTTGTGGACGCTGCCGGCGCTGGCGTTGTCGTGGTGGCTGCACCTGCCGCGGCGGGCGGCTGCCCTGCCGGCCTACCCTGTGCGCTGGCGTGTTGCCGGTCTGGTGGCGGCGTGGCCTGCGCTCGTCGCGACCGAAGGGCAACCCCCACCGAACATTCGCGTGCCGCCGGTGACGAGCTTTGCGTCGTTCAACGCCGCGCTGGCGATCGGCAACCCGGGGAGCAAGGCCGTCCAACTGCGCATCCGGCCGCTGCGCAAGGGCGTGTTGGTCGACTGCGCGATGGTCAAGAACAACCCGAGCGCCTGGCTTTCGCGGCGGCTTTTCGGCCAGGCCGCGCTGTGGGAGGTGCCGCCGGGCGCCAACGTCAATTTCACCGACAGCGTGGCGCCCGCGACCGGCTGCAGCCTGTGGTTGGTGGACGGCAATACGATGCCGATGACGCTTTTGCTCTGGGATAATACCGAGTTTCCCGCACAGTTCATCGCCGGCAACGTCGGCCAGCAGGTAGGTCCGGCCAGCGACAGTGCCCGGGTCTTGCGACTGCAAATGGACGCCAAGGGCAAGCACTCGTTCGCCGCGCACAAGGTGTTGGCCAAAGCCCCGACCTCGTTCGACGCTGCGCCTCCGCCGGGCTGCGAGGTGCTCAACGACGGCGGCGGCGTGGCCTGGTCCCAGCCGATGCCGGATCTGGGCAAGCCGTGGAAAATCCTGTCGTTGGAGGCCGCGCCCGACGGCTGCAACGCCTTGCAACTGGCGTCGGCGGTCACGGGGTCCACCGCGACGACCTCGTGGTACCTGTGCCTGCCGCCGGCCGCCATGCCGTTCACGGTCGACGACGTGGTCACGGTCAACGAGGCCAAGCTCGACCACAGCTTCAACCCCATGGCGGGCGTGCAGGTCTCCAACGGCAAGGTCGCCGTGTCGGGCGGCATCAGCGGCAACGTCATCTACATCGGCGCCGGCAAAGCCGAAGTCGAAGCCATCGGCGGCTGCGGCGCCCAGTTCGACAAGTGCGGCGGGGCCGGGCTGCGCGCGCAGGTCAAGGTGTCGGGCATCGCCGGCATGGACGGCAACACGCTGAAATCAGGACAATCCGCGCTGGTCGGCAAAGGCCGCACCCTGCACGTGGTGCGGGCGCAGTACCGGGTGACCTTGGACCCGGCGTGTCAAACGGTGCCGCAAGGCCACGAAATCGGGCCGCTGGTCGAGTCGGCCCTGGTGGAGGTTTCGCCATGAATTTGCGATGCGTTTCGGCAGTTGCTCTGGCGTGCTTGGTTGCGATCGGGTGTGGGTCGGAAGATGCCGGGGCCGGCGGGGGTGGCTTTGGCAGCGCCAATGAAGCCAGCACTACGGGCAGTAGCGGCGCGGCCAACGCCGCCAAGGGCAGCCACGGCGTCACCCAGGCTGGCGCCCAAGATTTCGGGGCCTTCCGCAAGATCATCGAACAGGGCAAGACGCCCGCGCCCGGCGTGCTCGACGACCTCGGCTTCTTCGCCGAGCACAAGCTGGACTACCCCAAGGCCACATGCGGCGGCGATCTGTGCATGCACGGCCTGGTCGGCACCATGAACAACATGATCAACGGCGCCAACTGCACGCTGGTGCAGATTGGGCTCAACACGCCGCTCGACCCCGACACGCTGCCGCGGCCGCCGCTCGACCTGGTGCTGGTCATCGACATCAGTGGCTCGATGCAGGGCGAGCCGATGACCTACGTCAAAGAGGGCCTCAAGCGCATGCTGGATTCGCTGGAGCCGACCGACAAGGTGTCGCTGGTGACGTTTTCGTCTTCGGCCAAGGTCGTGGTGTCGGGCGCTCCCGCGACGGAGAAGATGCTGCTGGCCCAGGCGTTCGCCAACTTGCAGGCGGACGCCCAGACCAACCTCTACGACGGGTTGTTCACCGGCTTCCAGGTCGCGGCAAAGCACCAACAACCGGGCCGGTCGGCGCGCATCGTGTACCTGAGCGACGGCGTGGCCACGGCCGGTATGCAGCAGCCCGGCAAGCTCGCGGCGCTGGCGCGGGCGTGGGCCAAAAAGGGCATCGGCATCACGACCATCGGGCTCGGCACCGAGTTCGACATGGCGGCGATGCGCGACGTGGCCGAGGCCGGCGGCGGCAACTTCTACTTCATCGACCAGCCCAAGGGCGCGGGCGAGGTGTTCCAAGAGGAGGTCAAGACCGCGTTTCTGCCGCTGGCCCTGGACGTCAAGCTGACGTTCGCGCCGGGCGCCGGCTATGTGGTGCGCGCGGTGTACGGCACCCACGGCTGGCAGGGCGGACCGAACGGCGGGATCATCGAGATCCCGGCGCTGTACCTGGCCAAGCGCACCGACAGCAAAGCGCCGATTACCGCCGGTCGGCGCGGCGGCGGCGGCGCCATCATCTTGGAGTTGGTGCCGCTCAAGGGCATCAGCGAAACCGGCGTCGGCAAGCTCGGCCTGGCCTACGTGGCGCCCAAGTCGGGCTCGACCAAGAGCGCGGACGCCAAGCTCGACACGCCGCACAAGCCCGGCCAGGTGCCGGCCGAGGGATTCTTCTCGGCGCCGACAGTCGAGAAAGGCTTCGTGATGCTCAACCTTTTCGCCGCGTTCGAGATGGCGACTCAGTTTGCGTGGGACGCTGACCCTGGGGCGGCGCTGGGCGTGCTGGAGGCGATCGAGAAACCCGCGGCGGCGTGGGCTGCCAAGAACAAAGACCCGGATATCGAAGACGACCTGAAGTACGTCAAGCTCTACGCGGGCATCCTCAAGAACCTGCAGGCGCAGAGCACGGTCAAGACGCCGGTGGTGCTGCCGCCGGATCCCTGGCCCTACGGGGATTGACCGCGAGGGTACGCAGCTCCGCTACAGCTTGATCCCGCAGCCAGCGCCTTCGGCGTGGCACATGGCGCCAGGACTCCACAGCGGCGAAGCGCAGCCGTCAAGCGCTCCGATGCCAGCCATGCCATTCTTCCGGGCGCACGCCTGCAATCCTGCGGGATCTTTGGAGCAAGCGTAGATGCAGTCGATGTCGGTCTGGCTCTGACCTGGGCAGCCGTTTTGCGCGGCACAGCCGATGATGCCGTCCATCAGGCAACTGGTGCATGTGCCGCCGGCCTTGCTGGCACACTGAAAACTGCACAAAACCTGGCAAGTTCCGCCGCCCCGGCAATTGTCGTAGCAGCCCTGCGCGCCGAGGTGGCCGTCGGTGGACCGTGCGGTCTGACCCGCGCGCTACTCGGTCTCGGCCCAGCCGCCGAGGGTGCGCACGTTGTGGGTTGCGGCCAACCGCTCCAGCATGCGCAGCAGCACTTTCCACTTGTTGCGCAGCGGCACCCGCTGGTCGGGCTGGGCCAGCAGACGGTCGGGCAGCTCGTCGCCAGCGTGGTCGAGCAGGTCGATGGCGTGCAGCTCGAAGTTGATCCAGTCGGTGCGGTCGAGGATCGGCTGCAGCGCGAGCCGGCCGAGTTCGCCCGCGACGATGACCGCTGTGCCGATGACCGGCCAGCGCACACCGGGCAGCACGCCGATCGGCAGTTCCACCAGCGAGCGCCCGTCCTGCAACGACTCGCGGTAGGGCGTCCGCCGGCCCACCCACACGCCGGGCTGCTCTGGAATCGACCCCGAAGGCCGCCCGGTGGCGCGGTACAGTCCGATCGCTGCCGCTTTGGCAAGTTGGTACGGCGGGCACGGAAAGCGCGACGAATCCCAGGTGTGGCCCACCTCGGCGATGGTCGCCAACAGCGTCGCAGACAGCACATAGCCAGGTGCGCGAAAGCCAGCGATGCCCTGGCCAGTGGCGTCCTGAAGGCGGGCGCGCGCCTGGTGCAGTTCTTCGCGCTGGTCAGCGGGCGGCAACCGCGACAGATCGTAGGGGTGCGTCAGCGAATGCGAGCCGATCTCATGGCCCGCGGCGACGACGTCGCGCAACACCGCCCGCACATCCGGGTGATCGAGGTCTTGGGCGACCGCGAAAAAGCTGCCGTGCACGCCCGCCCGCGCAAACAGGTCCAGGAAGCGCGGCACGCCCCGGGTCCAGGCCCGCGGATCGTGCGCAACGGCATCGAAACCGGCGGCGTTGCCCGCCCCGCCGGCGTGGCCGTGGATGCGGTCGTACAAGTACAGACCGTCGATGTCGACGTTGACGGCGGCGCGCAGCGCGGGTTCGGCCATGGCTGCCGGTTCAGCGGTTGGCGATGCGAATGACGTAGACCAGCCGCGCCAGGTTTTTCAAGACGTTGGGCACGCGCTTGAAAAGGTGGATGCTCGGAGGTCGCTTCTCGTGGATGATGATCGGGATCTCGGTGACCCGTACGTCATGGCGCTGGGCGCGGATGACCAACTCGCTGGCGAACAGGTCGCGGTCCACCACGCACTTGCTGACCGTGAATTGCAGCGCGTCGCGGCGAAAGGCCTTGAGCCCATGGGTGTCGGTGCCGCGAAAGCCGAGCAGCACGCGCAGCATGCCGTTGATGACCATGGTCGCAGCGCGCCGCGTCATCGGCCGCTCGTCTTTGGCCTCGGGGTGGGCCTTGGACCCGACCACCATGTCGGCGCGGCCGGCGTCGAGGATTTCCAGCGCCCTGCGGTGAAAGGCAAGGTCGCACAAGTCGATTTCCTCGCAAAGCACATAGGTGCCGCGCGCGGCTTCAATGCCCCTGCGCAGCGCCTTGCCGTAGTTGGGCTCGTCCGAGGTGATGGCGCGCACCTCTGGAAAGGCGCGGCTCAGCTTGTCGGCGATGGCGCGGGTGTCGTCCTTGCTGCCGTTCTCGCTGACGATGATCTCAAAGGGCCGACCCATGGCCAGCAGGCCGGCGTGCAGCTCGGTCACCGAGGCCCACAGGATCGCTTCCTCGTTGTAGCACGGGATGACGACGCTGAGCTCGGGCCCGGGTTCGGCAGCGGCGGCGGGCTGGGCATCGCGGATCGATTGCAGTATCGCTTGCGCTTGCGCGGGCGTCTCCGCTTGAACGACGACGCGCGTTTCCACGGGTGCCGGGTCGGCCGCTGCGTGCGCCTCAGCCGGGGCCGTCGCCGCGACAGCGGTCGCGGGCGGTTCGGTCGCGGGCGGCGGGGACTTGGTGGATTTCCTCGGGCTCATGGGGCGACGACGGCGCGGGGGGCGCGGGGCGCGGTAGTGTGCAGTTTTGCAGTGATGGGGTCAATGCGCGCGGCTGCTGCCGCGCAATCTCGGCCTCCCATGTGCCGCGCTGTGGACAAGGGGCGCCAAGACGTTGAGGAGGGACCAGGCCGTCCAGAGTCCATCGATTGGAACATTGAGGCAGCGCACCAGTTCGCGCTTCAAATGCCGCGCGAAGCCCCTTCAGCCCCCACCGGAACCGCCTCAGCCATCCCCGCCGCTGCAGTGCGCCGCGCCAGCTTGTAGCCACCCGCCGCCAGCGCCAGGATCGCCGCGGCCCACAGCAGCGTGCTCGGGGTTTCGCGCACGGAAAACAGCAGCGCCCAACTCGAAAACACGATGTAGATGCCGGCGGCCACCTTGACGCCCACCGACAGCAGCGCGTTGCGGCGAACCAGCAGCGCCACCACCGCGGCCATGCTCGTCAGAGTCAGCACCGACCCTGCGTTGTTGAGTAACACGCTGAAGTTTTGGGTCAGCACCAGCACGATCGCCACACCCGACTGCAGGACGACCGAGGCCAACGGCGCAGCATCGTCGCGGCCGGCGAAAAACCGCGGCAGGTAGCCGTCGCGCGCCATCGCGGCATACACCCGCGGACCCACCAGCGTCATCGCCGACAGCGACGAAACCAGTGCCACCAGCACCACCGAGCTCATCGCCGCCGCGCCGTTGGGCCCGACGAGGTTGTGGAGCACAAGGTGGCCGAGCGTGAGCTTTTCGTCCTCGGTCTTGATGCGCGCCAGGTCAGCGGGGGTCAGGTTGGCGACGAACACCCAATTGACCGCCAGATAGACGGCGATGACGACGACGGTGCCGATCCACATCGCCCGCCACACGTCGCGGCGCGGGTGCTTGAACTCGGCGGCGACGTAGGTCACGGCGTTCCAACCGCTGTAGCAAAAGCCGATGTAGACCAGGGAGTTGAAGAAACTGCCGAGCGTGCCGGCGAGCCCGGTTGGCTGCTGCGCCGTCCACGCTGGCATCTGGTTGCTGCCCGTCCACAGTCCCACGGCGATGAACGAGATCAGCAGCACGATCTTGACCGCCACCAGCGCGTCTTGGGCCGTGGACGAGGTGCGCAGGTGCAGACCGTGCAGCGCCGTGATGACAACGACCACCGCGATGGCGCTCAAGGTCGCATCGACGCCGAGCAGCACCGAGAGGTAGGCGCCGGCCGCCATGGCCGCCATCGCGACTGGAGCCGAGAATCCGACCAGCAGCGACGTCCAACCGGCGACGTAGCCGGCATACGGGTGGATCAGCCGCGACAGGTAGCGGTACTCGCCACCCGACTCGGGCATGACGTGGGCGAGTTGCGCGTACACGGCCGCGCCGGCCAGCGCCACCACGCCGCCGATCGCCCACGCCGCCAGGATCCATAGCGGGCCAAGCGAATCGGCCATGTAGCCGGCGGTCGTCAGCACGCCTGAGCCGACCATGTTGGCGACCACCAGGCCAACGCCAGTCCAAAGACCGATGCGGCCGACCGCATGGGCGCGCGCGACGGCAAACTGGCCGGTAATCGAGGTCGAAGCGGTGGTCGAGGCGTTGTCGGACACGGAAACTCGCTGCTCGTCGGGCACTGGCGTGCGAACGCGCGACCGCGCGGTGTGCTTCGGCGGCGTCGGGGGCGCGATCGTGCGGGCGGTCTGCCAGTCTGTCAACGGTTTTGGGTTTTCCCGCCCGCGAGCCGATGGTTGACCGCGACCAAAAGTGGCCTATCCTCGCGGCCCTGCCGGCGCGGGCGGTCGCGACAGAGCAGAAACCGCGCGCGGACCCGCCTGTGGACAGGGGCTTATAACCAATGAACTTTGGAAGACAAATCGCGATTCTCCTCGCCACAGGCCTTGCGACGGTCGCGCTGGCGATCGCCCGACCGGCCGCTGCGCAGTTGTCGCCGCTGCCCGACGCCTGGCGCGCCGCGCTCGCCAAGGTCGGCACCGATCCGCCGCCCAAGGCCCTGGCCGCCGACGCCCACTTCGTGCGCTCGGACGAGTCGGCCCACTTTGTCGCCTACGGGCACCTCAAGGACCTGGGCGGCGTGCTGCTCGGCGTCGGGACCGACCCCAACTACTTGATGGCCGGTTGGATGAAGGCGGAGTTGGTGCTGCTGGTCGATTTCGATCAGGTGGTGGCCGACGTCCACACCTTGTACATCTTGGCGCTGCGCCACGCCGAGACCGCCGACGCCTTCGTACAGTTGTGGTCGGCCAAAGGCGCGCCCAAGTTCGCGGAACTGGTGGCGGCGATGCCCGACGCGGCGGCCCGCAGGCGCGCACAGGCGGCACTCAAGCTGGCGCGGCACGTCATCTGGGACCGGTTGGTGACGCTGCGCAAGGACTACAAGGCCCAGAAGGTGCCGATGGCGTTCACGGACGCGGACCAGTACGCCCACGTGCGCGACCTCGCGCTCAAGGACCGCATCTGGGCCTGGCGCGGCGACCTGACCGGGGCGGCCACCATGACCGGCATCCAGGGCGCACTCAAGGCGCTCGGCCGCGAGGTCAGCGCCTTCTACATCACCAACGCCGAAGCCTACTTCGACTACACGGCCCAGGCCCGCAAGAACTTGCGCGATCTGCCCTACGGCGAAAAATCGATCGTGCTGCGCACCCAGGGCGTGCCGAGCAAGGCGACCGAGACCGCGGACGGCCACTACCGCTACATGGTGCAGAACGGCCGCGACTTTGCGGCGTGGATGGCGCTCAAGCGCACGACCAGCGCCAAGACCATCTGCTGGTCGCGCAAACCGACCAAGGTCCAAGGGTTCTTCACGATTCCCGGTCCACCGCCGCCCAAGGCGGGCAAATCCAAATGACCTGGTCCATCGCCCAGTTCGCGGTCGCCTGGTCCGCGCTTGCATCGCTACAGGCGCACGCCGCGCCGACCGCTCTGCCCTGCGGCGCGGGCCCCGAAGGCATGGCCTGCATCGCCGGAGGCCCGTTCGTGCGCGGCACCGACGGCGAACCCGTAAACGCGCGCCCCAAGGCCACCGTCTGGGTGCAGACCTATTGGATGGACCTGCGCGAAGTCACCTTCGGCGAGTACAAAGCCTGCGAGCGCAAAGGCAAATGCCCCAAAGCAGGGCCGAAGTACAGCGATTTCAACCGGCCCAAGCAGGCCATGACCGGCGTCAATTGGTTCGACGCCCGCGCCTACTGCCAGGCCGCGGGCAAGCGCTTGCCCACCGAGGCCGAGTGGGAGAAGGCCGCGCGCGGCCCGGACGGTGCCTTGCACCCGTGGGGCGATGAACCGGCGACCTGCAAGCGCGCGGTCATCATGGACAAAAGCGGACGATCGTGCGGCGTCAAGAAGTTGCATTCGCAGCCCGAAAAAGGCCGCGTGCTGGAGGTGGCCACCCGGCCGGCCGGCGCGTACGGGCTGTTCGACATGTCCGGCAACTCGTGGGAATGGGTCGCCGACTGGTACAGCCCGAGCTACGGCAAGTGCGGCGCGGCCTGTGCCGGACAGGATCCCAAAGGCCCGTGCGCAGGAGCGGACCGCTGCCCGGGCCACGCGGAGAAGATCGTGCGCGGCGGCAGTTGGTACTGGCCGGCCCACATGGCGACTGGGGTGTGGCGGCGGCCGCACGCGCCCGGCAACGAGCCGTTCCACCACTTTGGTTTTCGGTGCGCCAAGGATGTCGCGGGAACGGATTGACTACGGCGCCGCGGGTTCCGCGGTTCCGGGCAGCGGCCGAATGGCGATCGCGGTCTCCGGCTGACCTTTCTTGGCCAGCCGCACCACGACCAGTCCCTCCAGGCCCTCGGGCGTCCGGACGTGGACAACCGCGGGCAGCGCGTCTTTCTGAAAGCCGATGTGCAGCAATTCCACCCTGGCGAGCGGACCGCGCAGGCTGCCGATCTTGGCCGCCTTGGCGGTCTGGGCCGGGTTGGCAAGGCCGTCGCGCGCCATCGACCCAGCGTAGATCGTCACTGCAGGCACCCCGGCAGCGGCGAGGTCCAGTTCGGCAAAGAAGCCCGGTCCGTGCGGCAGGACCAGGACGGGGTTGGCATCCGTGGCCTCGGGCACAGCGGCTTGTGGCGGCGCAGGGGTCGCGGCGGCGGGGGTGCCCATCGCCTTGGCAGCCTGTGTGTGCGCTTGCGCCTGCGCCGCCGTGTGCGCGGCGGCCATGTCGGCAAACAGCGCGGTCTGGGCCTCGAAGACCGGAGCCTCCTCGACGCCAGGCAAGGTTGGCCCCTGGGATTGGGGGGGCCGGTGCCCGCGCATCTGCACCCATCCGGCGGCCGAACCCAGCACCAGACCGACGACGAGCGCACCCAAGCTGTAGAAGACGACGCGCATGGTACCTTGCACCGCGGTGATGCTGGGCGGCGATGCTACCGCCGGCCTGGCCGTTGGGCAATGTCACTGGGACGCCGGCTTGCGCAAACTCGGCATGTTGCGGTCGATTTCGCGGCGAAGTTCATCGCCTTCGGCGCCCGGCACGAGCGCGAATGGGTCGCTGGTCATGGCGCGCACCTGACTGACCACCTGCCAGCCGATGGCGACCGCGACCGCCGCGCCGAGCATCGCACGCAGGACCAGCGTGAAAATCCGCAGGTCGTTCGCGACCGCCGTCCGCGCCTCTGCCGCGAGTTCTGAAAAGGTCTCGGGCAGGTGACCGCTGCGCTCTGCCGCTGCGACGGTCGCGCGCGCCCGCTGGGTCACGCCAGGCACCGCCGCGATGGCCGCGGAAAGTGAACTGCTCTGCACCCCAGCCACGGCCAGGGCCGGCCAGCGCGCGCCGACGGGATCGCCCGACGCGGCCGCCGCAAGACCCATCGCGTCCGGCAGGGCGATGCCGGCGTGCAGGCCGTGGGCAAGGACCTCGAAAACCAGCGCACAGCGCCGGGCGCCGATCGCGCGGTCGATCAGCGGCACGCGTTCGGCGACGGCCATGGCCCGCGCCAACCACGGCGAACCCGGCGCGCGGCGCACCGCGAGAACGACTGCACCGGCCAGACCTGCGAAAACCGCAAGATTGAATCCGGCGGAGCGAAGGAACCCCCCGAGGCCGCTGATGAACAATTGCGGCGCAGGCAGCAGCACGCACGCCGACAGCACGACGAACACCGGGTAGCCCAAGCTGCCCCGCAGGCCGTGCCAGAGTTCGGCGGTCCGGGCGTGGCGTTCAGCGCTGCGCTGCAGGCACTGGACCGAGCGGCCGGTCCGGTCGCCAGCGGCGACCAGCGCCAGGTCGACGGCGTCGAAAAGTCCCGAGGCTGCCAAGGCCTCGCCGAGCCCGCCGCCACCTCGCAGGGTGTGGGCCGAGGTGCGCGCCGCCGCCGCCGCGGACCCGCCCAGCACGTCGCCGGCCAGGTCCAACGCCTCAGGCCAGGCCACGCCAGATTGGAGCAAGCGGGCCAACTGGGTGTGCAACACGGCGCGATCGGCGCTGGCCAGGTGCAGCCGTCGAAGCCTCTGGGGTTGCTGGGCCACAGGCGGGCCACTTTCGGCGGTCGGCCGGACGACGGGTATCGCTGCGGGCGGAACCGGGGACGTGCGCGGCTCGGTCCGCCGAACCTTGGCGACGACGACCCCGCAACTGCGGCATTCGGCGGCGTCGGGTTGGTCGACGCCACATTTGGGACAGATCACGGCCTTCCCACCGGTCCCGTCTTGCGCGCGGCCAGCGGCGCGGACCATGTGCCGGGCCGGGCATCGGCGCCGGACATGGTCAGCCATTGGCACATGGCGTCGAGGCGCGAGGCGATGCGCGGTCCGACGCGGGAGGCGAGCGTGTCCAGCCCCGCACCTGTCGGATCGCGGGTCAACTTCTCGGCTTGGACATGGGAGACGACGCCCGTTTCGGCCAGGGGGAAATTGGTGGCCACGCAGGTCAGCCCGCCGCGGTCATAACGGCCGCAGATGAGGTTGTCGAGGATCGTCAGTTCCCAGTCGCTGGCGCGGCCCTTGCCCAGTTCGTCGATGACGAGCACGTCGACACCGATGAGCGGCGCCAGGATTTGCGCCTCGCTGTCGCCCCGGGAGTAGCAGGCCTTGAGGTCCCAGAGCAGGCGCGAAAAGTCGCTGAATTGGACCGTCAGGCCCATGTCGAGCACCAACTCGCGGGCCAGGGCGACCAGCAGGTGGGTCTTGCCGACGCCGGGCGGGCCGCTCAAGCCGACGCCGCGCAACTGCGGTTTGAGGTGCCCTTTGCGATCCAAGCCATGTGCGCGCAGGTGGCTGAACGCCCCGGACACCAACATCAACGCCTCGGGCTGACGGGTGCGGTCGAACGAGCGAAACGTCGCGCGCGCGAACTGGGCCGGCAGGCGTGCCGCGTCAAACAGGACCTGGCGGCGCCGCAGACCGGCAAGTGGACAGGGCGCGAAGACCTCGTAGCCTTGGGCGTCGCGGCTGGGCCGGCGGCCGCTGCCCCGGCACACCCGGCATTGGCCGAAATGGCTGCACACCGTGGCGCGCGCGTGGTCGCCGTCCGCGGCGATGACAAGCCCCTCGTCGCACGACCGGCAGCGATCGCCCTGGTCCTCTGCCGCGCACCCGGTCGACAGGTCGAGGCCGGGCTGCGGTGCGGCGATGCGCGGGGAACTGGAGCGGGCGGGATGGGCCATGGCGGGTCACCCGGGGGATTGGGGGCCAACGGTACCACCACGCCCGGGCGGGGTCGATGTGGTTGAGCGTGCGTTGGCGGTGGCCACGCCTACGGGTCGATCGCGCCGAAATCCACCCAGCCGTCTACCGTCGGCCATCGCACATCCAAATGCCGCGACAGCCACGCGTTGCAGCGCTGCGCACGCTGCACCGCCAGGGCCTTCTTGGAGAGGCGGCCGCGCAGCGGTGCAAGCTCCCGGGCGATCTCGATCTCCATGGTCGCGCGCTCTGCGTCTTGCAGAGCGGCCACCAGCGCGTTGCGCAAGACCGTCTCCGCTTTGGCCACGGCGGCCTCAAAGGGCGGCAGGTCGGCCAGATCGTCGTCTGGATCGCCGGGGTCGTCGCGGTCGTGCGGCCGCCGCAGCGCCCGATCCAGGACATCCCAGGCCAGGCGATAGGCGTGCTTGAGCCCAAGGTGATCGGTTCCCCGCAGGAATTCCTCCAAAGGGTCCAAGAGTTCTGCGACGCATAGCCCAGGCTCGGCGCAGGCCAGCATCGGCGGTGCGCCCGCGGGTTCGGCGACGGCACGCGGCACGGTGGGCCCCAGTACCCGCACGGCCTGGGCGACCGCTGGCGCATACCAGCCCAAATGCAGAGGCATGCGCGCTTCGTCGCCGTGCCGGAACCGCCACGCCCGCACCCGCGCACCGACCACGCGGACGACCAACCCGATGGGCACGCCCTGATCGTGCCACTGGCCCGCCAGCGCTGCGTCGGCTGGGGCCCACTGCACGCCGCGACCGCGCAGGGCCAGAAAGCACGCCTCGATCGAATTGATGTAGTCGGCGGGCGACATGGGCCTTGGCGGAGCGCGATTCGATGCGGTGGGCTGGCTGGTCGTCGCCCTGCCGCGGTCCAGGGCTCGGGGTGCGCGGCGGGGCTGCGGCAAGCTACCATGGCGGCCTGGCGCCGGCGAGGCGGGCGTGGAGCGACGGTGAGCGATCGCGCGGCATGGGCCATCGGCGGTGAGGGGCCGCGGCGCTGGGCGCTGTGCGACCGCTTGGGGGTGCCGGCCGGCCACGCCGTCGTCTTGCCCCACCAGCGGGCGACCCTTGCCCGGACCTTTCGGCTCAACCCCGCGGAATTGTCGGGCAGTGCGCGGCGCATCCTGGCGCAGCTTGCGGCCGACCGCGCGGACGGTCGCCTTGCGGTGGGGTGGATCGGCTACGAGGTCGGTGCGGCCCTCGAAGGCGTCGCCAGCCGCGGTCCCTCGACGTGGCCTGATGCGGCGTGGTGGCTGTGCGACCCAACCGCAGTCGAGTTCCAGCCGTGCAGACAGCACCCGCCGGTCGGCGACCCTCCGGCCCCGCGGTCGCTGCGGCGCCAGGCCCCGCGCTATCGGTGCCAAGTAGGCGAGATCGTCGAACGCATCGCGGCCGGGGAGTTCTACCAGGTCAACCTGACTGTCGCCGCGGCGGCAAACCGGGTGGCCGAGTGCGGGCCGGTCGAGGCATTGGGTGCCCTGCTTTCGGCGCAGCCTGTCCCCCTGGGTTGGGCGATGGCGGTGCCCGGTCGCTCGGGCCGCCTGGCCGCCAGCGGGTCCATGGAGCGTTTCTTGCGGATCGACGGCGATCGCATCGCGACCCGGCCCATCAAGGGCACGGCACCGCGCGGTCGGAGTGCACGGGCCGACGCCGCGCTGGCCGCCGACCTGTTGGCCCGGCCCAAGGAGCGCGCCGAGAACACCATGATCGTCGACATGGCGCGCAATGACCTGCAACGGGTGTGCGCGCCGCATACGGTCGAGGTGCTCAGCCTTTTGCAGACGGTGGCATACGAGACGCTCTGGCACCTGGAGAGCGAAGTTGCCGGACAGTTGCGCACGCGCGACCTCGCGGCCATCCTGGCGGCTACGCTGCCGCCGGCCAGCGTGACCGGGTGCCCCAAGGTGCAAGCCATGAAGGCGATTGCTGAACTGGAGCGCAGGCGCCGCGGCTTGTATTGCGGGGCGACGTTCTGCCTCGACCCCGCGGGCGCGGCCGACTTCGCGGTGGCGATCCGCACCCTGCGCATCGATCGCCACCGCGCGCGCCTCGATGTGGGCGCCGGCATCGTTGCGGATTCGAACCCCGAGGCCGAGTGGCGCGAGACGTGTCGCAAGGCCGTGGGCGGGCTGCGCGCGGCGGCGCACCTGGTGGCCGGCGATGGTTGAAGCCGAGGTGCGCGGTGATCGCAGCGGCGAGCGGGTGTTCACGACGCTGCTCTGGCCGGGTGCCAAGCCGCTGCTGTGGCCCTGGCACCTCGAACGCCTCGACCGCGACGCCCGGCAGATGGGGCTTGCAGCCGCGGCGGTTGGACACATCGAGGCGGCCGTGGTGGACGCCTTGAGGTCCAGGCGGGGCGACGTAGCCCGCGTGCGCATCGATTTGGTGGCAGACGGTGGGTCTGCGCTGGACGAGCCGCCCGCGAGAACCCTCGTCAGGGTCGCGGTCTCGGAGCCACCTGCGGCCGGCCTGCCCGCCCAAGGGTTGACGCTCGCGCGGGTGCCGACGGCGTGTGGCGAGGGGCACCCGCTGGCCGGAACCAAAAGACCAGACGCCGTGCGGGGATGGGCCCGGCGGCGCGCGACCGCTGCGGGATTCGACGACGCGCTGCTGGTGTGTGCGCGCGGCGACCTTGTGGAGACGACGACAGCAGCGTTGCTTTTGGGCCTGGACGACGGGTCGGTGGTCGTCCCGGGTCAAGGATGCGGGGCGGTGCGCAGCACGACGCTGGCGTGGTTGGCGACGCGTCGATCGATTGCAGCGCGCCGGGTCGCTTTCGCCGAATGCACCACGGTGCGGTGGGCGCTCGCCTGCAACGCGGTCCGGGGCGCTGTGCCGGTCGCACGCCTGGGCGATCGCAGGTTGCAGCGCCCTGATGGCGACTGGCAACAGGTGATCGACGCCGCGGTTCGCGCAACCGCGCCGGCTGGAGCGTAGCGCATGGCGCCGTGGCAGGCCTGGGGGGCGGCCTGGAACGTGGCCGGCGGCGTGCGCTACCACCTGCAGGCGCTGCGCTGGCGGAGGACGCTGTGGGCACCGTACACCGCGCACGTGGCGGCGACTCTGGTGGCGTGGCGACCGGCCACCGATCGGCTGGTCGTGGTGGGTCCGAGCGCAGGCTGGCACCTGCCGGCTGCGTGGCTCGCGGGTTTCACTGAAGTCGTCGCCATTGAACCCGACCCACTGGCGCGCTGGCTGTTGCGGCGGCGTTTTCCGGCGGTGCGCTGGCGCTTCGACGCCGACGACTACTTCACCCCCGAAGGCCCGCGATCGTGGGCGGACAACACGGGCCGCCTGCTCGACACGCACCGCGACGCCGCAGCGCTGTTCGCCAACTTCTTGGGACAGTTGGTGGCACTGTACCCGGACGCCGTGGCGCGCGAACACGGCGATGCTCTGCTGGCTGCGCCGGCCTACCGCGCCTGGCAGCGCTCGGTCGTGCGGGCGCTCGGCGGACGCCCGTGGCTGAGCCTGCACGACCGCCTGTCGAGCGACCGGGCGCCGCGCCGCTCAGAGTGGCGTTCAGACGGCCCGACCCCCAGCGCCGACCTCGCGGAGCTGTTCTGGCCGCGGGGCGCGACCGTGATCGACCACTTGAGCGACGGCTGGGCCGGCCCCGGGCCCTGCGGCTACCAAGTGTGGCAACGCAAGCCGGCGATGTTCCACGTCATCGAGACCGTGGGACCGGTCCATCAGTAGATGTTCAGCCCGAGCGCTCCACCGGTCATCCAGGTGCCGGTGTCGCCCCCGACCAGGGCGGTCTGAAGGCCGTAGCGGAAGTACACAGCCAGACGGGTCGTCCACTCGAACTCCACCACGGCGCCGCCGCCAAACGACAAGCGGTTGTCGTCGGTGAACGGCAAGGCGCCACCGCCCGCCTTGGCAAACTCGTAGCCCATGCTGCCGTAGCCGCCCAGGTGCAAGCGGCCGAGCGCCAACGGAATCGCCTGCACTTCGGCGCCCGAGCGGATGCCGATGAAGTCGCCGCCGCTCTGCACGCCGTCGATGAATTGCGTGCGCCACAGCAACCCGAGCCAATCGGACAGGAAAGCGCCGAGGCCCAGTTCGGCGGAACCCCCTGAAACCAGGGCGCCCTGTCGCAATTGCAGCCCGGCATAGCCGCCGCCCATGCTGTAGGTGAAGCCGGGGCGGTTGAGCGGCCCGCGGCCGCGCAGCCACATGCCGGCGCCCTCGGAGCCCTCGAGGATGACCGCCTCATCGTCGCGCAATTCGCCGAGCTGCAGTTCGTCCAAAGCCACGATGCGGTCGCCACTGCTGCCGAGCAGGTGCACGGGATGGTGTGGGTGCACGGCCACCGTTCCGTCGTAGCGCGCACCCTCGCTGACGGCCATGACCGCGCCCATCACAATCGCCGCCGTGATGATGGCCGCAGCAACGGCCCGGGCCGAGTCGCGGTCCGCTTTGCCGAGCACCGAGCCGAGCGCGGACCCGCCTGAACCCGACGAACCGACCCGAGGCGCACTGCCGCCGGCTGGGGCCACCGTCTCCACCGACGACGACCCGCCGCCAATCCACAGCCGCGGTCCGTAGTAGGGGTTGCCCCACCCGTAGTAGTCGGGATACCACCCGGTGTAGCACGGCGCCCCTGCAGTGACCGGTGCCGCGACGACCGGCGGACCTTCGCCCGCGACGCCACCCGGCTGGCCCCACGCGGGCGCTGGCGTCAGGTCGCGCGCAACCGAGAAGCGCTGCACGGCGCGGATGGCCTTGCCGCGCTGATCGACCGGAAGCTGCACCAAGCGCTCGACCTCATCGCGCGGGACCTCGTACGAGGTGGACAGGCATGCCGACGACACCAGGGCGGGAATCAACAACACGGCGAACGCGCCCAGGCGAGTCTGGCGGGCATCGGGCGCTTCAGCTTGGTACATCGGGCACATCCGCGGAGCCGTTGCACAACGGCGTGCCGCTAGTGTAGCCGGTTTTGGCGCCCGCGACCGCCCGACCGATTCGTGCTAGGCTGCCGCGCTGTCGGGGTGGGCGCCCGCCAATCCGTGTTGCTGTGGCACGCATCCCCCTCGACACCGCCGGCAGGCCGCAGGTGCTCATCGTTTCCGATTCGTTGGGCGAGACGGCGGAGTTGGTGACGCGCGCCGCGCTGTCGCAGTTCACGGCGCAGTTGGGCGATGGCGCGGTCGAGGTGCGGCGCTTCCCGATGGTCACCAACCCGTCGGACATCGAAGGCATCGTGCGCGAGGCGCGCGTCCGGCCGACGCTCATTGTCTATACGCTGATCGTGCCCGAAGCCCAGGAGGCGATGACCCAGCAAGCCGAGGCGCACGGCATCGTCGCGGTGGACATCATGGGGCCGATGATCTCGGGTTTCACCCAGGTGCTCGGCGTCGCGCCGCGGCTGCAACCCGGACTCATCCACCAGATGGACGCAGGCTACTTCAAGCGCGTCGAAAGTGTGGAATTCGCAGTCAAATACGATGACGCCCGCGATCCGCGCGGCTTCCTGCTCGCCGACGTGGTGCTGGTGGGGCTGTCGCGATGCAGCAAGACCCCGGTGTCGATGTACCTCGCCCACCGCAACCACAAGGTCGCCAACCTGCCGCTGGTTCCTGAACTGTCCTTGCCCAAAGAGATTTTCGACGTACCGCGCTGGAAGATGGTCGGCCTGCGCGTCGACGCCATGCACTTGTCGCGGATTCGCGCCGAGCGCGTGCGGGCGATGGGCGCGGGCAGCGGTGTCGCGCGCAGCGAGAACTACGCCGATCTCGCGCGCATCCTGACCGAGATCGAGTACGCCGAAAGCGTGTTCAAGCGCCTGGGCTGCCCCGTCATCGACGTCACGAGCAAGGCCGTCGAGGAAACCGCGGTGCGCGTACTGGACTATGTGCAAACGGGCCGCCGCATGCTCGGCCTGGCCGACCCCGCTGGAGGACCATGACCGACACCGCTGCCCGCGCGCTCGCGTACGTGCAACCCTTCGAGACCGGCCGCGCCCAGGACCGCGCGTTGCTCGGCGGCAAGGGCGCCAACCTCGCGGAGATGATGCGCATCGGCCTGCCGGTGCCGCCCGGCTTCACACTGACCACCCGGGCGTGCAACGCGTACCAGGCCGCGGGCCGCGCGCTGCCCGAAGGCTTGTGGCCGCAGGTCCTCTGCGAACTCGACGCGCTGCAATCCAAGATGGGCAAGACGCTCGGCGACCCCGACGATCCGCTGCTGGTGTCGGTGCGGTCAGGCGCCGCGGTGTCGATGCCGGGCATGATGGACACCGTGCTCAACTTGGGGCTCAACCGCCGCAGCGTGGTGGGGCTGGCGCGGCGCACCGGCGACGAGCGTTTTGCCTGGGACTGCCTGCGCCGGTTCGTGCAGATGTTCAGCAACGTGGTGCTCGGCCTGGACATGCACGCGTTCGAACTGCGGTTGGAGGCCGCGCGCCGCCGCGCCGGAGTCCAGACCGACGCCGAACTGAGCGCGGAGGTGCTGCGCGCGCTGGTCGATGACTACGAGGCCGAAGTGCGGCGCCAATCCGGCGCGCCCTTTCCCGACGACCCGCTGGCGCAGTTGAAGGCGGCGGTGTGCGCGGTGTTTGACTCGTGGGGCAACGCCCGGGCGGTGATCTACCGGCAACTGCACCAGATCGCTGACGATCTCGGCACGGCCGTCAACATCCAGGCCATGGTGTTCGGCAACATGGGCGGCGACTCTGCGACCGGCGTGGCATTTACCCGCGACCCGAACACCGGCGAGGCGCGGTTCTTTGGTGAATTCCTCGTCAATGCGCAGGGCGAAGACGTGGTTGCCGGCATCCGCACGCCGCAGCCGATCGCCTTGCTTGGGTCGGCGATGCCCGCCGCGTATGAGCAACTGCGCGACACCTGCGCCCTGCTTGAGCGCCACTACGCCGACATGCAAGACATCGAGTTCACCATCGAGCGCGGCAGGCTTTTCATGTTGCAGTGCCGCAGCGGCAAGCGGGCGCCGGGCGCGGCCATTCGCATCGCGGTCGATTTGGCCGACGAGGGCAAAATCACCCGTGCGCAGGCACTCTTGCGCGTCAACTGCGACGACCTGACAAGGTCGATGCACACCCGGCTTGGACCGTTTCCAGCGTCGCAACAGCTCGTTCGCGGCCAGCCGGCGAGCCCGGGCGCCGCGGTCGGCCGGGTAGTGTTTCATCCTGAGAAAGCCGTGCAGTTCAAGGCAGCTGGCGAGACCGTCGTGCTCATGCGCCCGGAGACGACGCCCGACGACATCGCCGGCATGGTCGCCTCGGTCGGCTTCGTCACCAGCCGCGGCGGCACCACTTGCCACGCCGCCATCGTCGCGCGCGGCATGGGCAAGCCGTGCGTGGTCGGCTGCGAAGGGTTGGCGATCGACCTCCAGACCGGCATCGCCTTGTGCGGTGACCGACAGGTGCGCGAGGGCGACGTCGTCAGCCTGGACGGCGGCGAGGGCGTGGTTGCGTGGGGCGAGGCACCGGTGGTGTTCGCGGCCCCGACCGCGCAGTTCGCGACGCTGCTCGGATGGGCCGACGATGTTCGGGGGCTCAAGGTGCGCGCCAATGCCGACAACCCCCCGGACGCTCGCCGCGCGCGCGGTCTCGGCGCAGAGGGAATTGGGCTGTGCCGCACGGAGCACATGTTCGGCCAAGGCGGCCACCACCCAGAGCGCATGGCGGCGGTGCAGCGCATGATCGTCGCCGACACCCGCGAAGAGCGCGTGGCGGCCCTGGCGGACCTCAAGCCCATGCAGCGCGACGATTTCGTCGGCATTTTCGAGGCCATGGACGGCCTGCCGGTCACCATCCGGTTGCTCGATCCGCCGCTGCACGAGTTCCTGCCCACCGACGACCAGGTCGCAGCACTGCAGGCGACGGACGCGGCGACGGCGCACCGGCTGCGGCGCAAGAAGGCGCAGTTGCACGAGACCAACCCGATGTTGGGCTTTCGCGGCGTGCGCTTGGGCATCGTGTTTCCTGAGATCTACCGCATGCAGGTCGAGGCGATCTTCGAGGCTGCGGATCACGCGGCGTCGCGCGGCGTCGCGGTGCGCCCCGAGATCATGATCCCGCTGGTGGGCGATGTGGCCGAGCTGCGCTTGATGCGCGACATGGTGATCGAGGTCGCCGCCGACCTGGGGGTGCACGTTCCGTATCTGGTCGGAACCATGATTGAGGTGCCGCGCGCGGCGCTGGTGGCCGAGGCCCTCGCCGGGCCGGCGGAGTTCTTCTCGTTCGGCACCAACGATCTGACGCAAACCACCTGGGGCTATAGCCGCGACGACGCCGAGGTGGGCTTCCTGGCGCACTACCTGACGCACAAGGTGTTGGCCGAAAATCCGTTCGTCGCGCTCGATCAGGCCGGCGTCGGGCAGTTGGTGAAAATGGCGTGCGAAGGCGGTCGGCGTGGTCGGCCCGGCCTCAAGCTCGGCATCTGTGGCGAGCACGGGGGCGAACCGTCGTCGATCGCGTTTTGCGCCAGCCTGGGCTTGGACTATGTGTCGTGCTCGCCGCTGCGGGTGCCGGTGGCGCGGCTGGCGGCGGCCCATGCGGCCTTGCGGGCCGCCGGCCAACACGCGTCGGCGTCAGCGGTGTAGGGCGACCCGCCACGCAGCGCAATCCGCCAACGTTGTCGGTAGCTTGCGCACGATTCAGGTGCGCGCTTCTCAATTTGAGACGGCGCACGCAAGGGTGGATCGGCGGGTCGGTTTCTCAACTTGCGACATCTCGGCGCGGCCGACCATCGCTGGGGCGGGCCTGCGGCGGATCGCGGGGACGCCTTCAGGATGAATCGTGATGGATTTCATGCTGCTACATCAATATCCTCAAGTTGGCATGGTCCTTGCAGAGGGAATTCGTCGGAGCGAGCGGAATCCCTGTTTTGTTCCTGCCTCCTTTCCTCACCTCCTTTCCCATCGCCGGCTCCAAACCGGCGTCTTTCAGGTTCGACGCGCAGCAAAGGCCAATTCGTACGTCCATCGTCAGGGAGTGGACGCCGACACATCCTCGACCCTCAAGACCCCTTTCGCACGGCGCACGCACCTCCTGTCCCCTCCACCCTCGCCCACAAACACTTCGGCGGCCGCGGCGCAAGTCCGGCCGCCGGATTGTTTTTTGGGCTGGGCACCGCCAGCTGGGCTTGTCCGGCAGCGCCGCGATGGCTTCGCTGGCGGCGCCGCCGGGACCACGACGCAGCGCAAGCCATGGGCCCGGCGCGAGGTCCGCCGGCTGTTGGCTGCGCCATGACCCTGCCCGACCCGCGCTGCGCTGGCGCTCTCGTCCTGCTCGCCACCTTCACGCCGGCTGACGCGCGCGAACGCGACCATGCCGAGGCCATCGCCGCGCTGTTGCAGACAACCCCGGATCCGTTCAGCCGCGCACAGTTCATCCCGGGCCACTTGACGGCCAGCGCGTTCGTGGTGGACCCGCCGCGGTCGCGCGTGCTGCTGATCCTGCACGCGAAGTTGCACCGGTGGCTGCAGCCCGGCGGCCACATCGAACCCGGCGACGCCGATCTCCTGGCGGCGGCGCGCCGCGAGGTCCAAGAGGAGACTGGCCTCGGCAAATTGCGCTTGCTCGGCGCCCCGCTCGACGTCGACGTCCATCTCATCCCGGCGCACAAGGGCGACCCCGCGCACCGCCACTACGATGTGCGGTTCCTCTTCGAGGCGACGGGCCGGTTGGTGCGCGCGGCAGACGATGCGGTGCAAGCCAAGTGGGTTGCACTGGACGCGGTCGGCAACATTGGTTCCGACGAGTCGGTGATGCGCGCCGTTCGCAAAATCAGAGGCTTGTGGCGCAAGGCGTGAATGGAACACACCCTCTTGCCAGCGCAAAGCGGACTTCCCACAGCCGCGGATCAGGCGTGCCTGAGGCCAAGAACCCGTCGCTTGCGCCCGGACCCCATGTGGCGATCCACCGCCGGCGCAAAGCTCCAGTGCAGACGCGCCCCATTGGCTTGTGGCATCCTGTCGCCTGCGGACGGGCGGCGGAGTGCAGCATGGCGCAGACGGCGAAGTGGACGGCGGCAGTCGCCGCCGTGGTGGTCGCGCTAGGGTGCAGCAAGGCACCGAGCGTGAACGCGGGCGGCGACGCGCTGGCCGACGCCGGCGCCGAACTGGTCGTCAGCGCCGATGCGCCGCCGGCCGACCAGGGCGCCAGCGGCGCGGACGGGATCGGCGACGTTGGAGCGGTCGCCGACGCGCCCGAGGCCAGCGCTCCAAAAGACGCAGAGGATGCCCTGGCGCCGGCCGATGCCGATGCAGCCGGCGTCGACGCGCCGGTTGCGCAGGCCGATGCCGCTGCGGTGGACGACGGGCAGGCGCCAGAGACTGCCGGCAGCGACGCTGGGGGCGATGGCCCTCCGCCACAAGACGGCCCAGAACCGGCGGAAGCAAGTGTGGCCAGCGACGCTGCGGGCGATAGCGCAGCCGACGAGTCGGCCGCAGCCGACGCCGACGACGCCGCGCCCGAGGTCGCCGACGCCGCCGGAGAGACCGCCGGACCCAAGGCGTGCGCCGCCGACGGCGATTGCGCGGCTCTCGAGGACGGCAACCCGTGCAACGGCACGCTGTACTGCGATCTGGCCAGCGGCGCCTGCGCCGTCAACCCGGCCTCGATCGTCACCTGCGACCCGGCCGGCGACACCGCTTGCCTCAAGAACACCTGCCAGCCCAAAACCGGCAGCTGCGCTCCAGCGCCGGTCAAGGACGGGGTGCTGTGCAGCGACGGCCAGAAGTGCACCGAGGGCGACGTGTGCATCGCCGGCAAGTGCGAGCCGGGCGAGGACATCTGCGTGTGCAAGCAGAACGCCGACTGCGCCACCCAGGAGGACGGCAACGCATGCAACGGCACCTTGTTCTGCAACAAGGCCACCGGCAAGTGCCAGGTCAACCCGGCGACGCTGGTCAACTGCCCCAACGTCGACGACACCGCTTGCCTCAAGAACACCTGCCAGCCCAAGACCGGCAAGTGCAAGCCGCTGCCGGCGCCCGAGGGCCTGCCGTGCGACGACGGCAACCCGTGCACCGTCAACGAGGGCTGCCTGGGTGGCGCGTGCACTGCCACCGCCAACACCTGCGAGTGCCAGAAGGACGCCGACTGCCTCGCCAAGGACGACGGCAACCTGTGCAATGGCATCCTCTACTGCAATCTCAAGCAGTTGCCGCACGTGTGCGAGCTGAATCCGACCACTTTGGTCAAGTGCCAGACCGTCGACGACGGGCCGTGCGCCAAGGCGGCCTGCCAGCCCAAGACCGGGCAGTGCGTCCCCGTGCCCTTGCCCGACGGCGCCACCTGCGACGCCGACGGCAGCGCCTGCACCGACGGCGACACCTGCAAGAAGGGCCAGTGCCAGCCCGGCGCCAGCGTGTGCGAGTGCACCGGCGACGCCGACTGCCAGAAATACGAAGACGCCAACCCGTGCAACGGCACCCTGTATTGCAACAAGGCGATCAACAAGTGCTTGGTCAACCCGGCGACACTGGTGCACTGCCCGTTTGGCCTGGACACCGCCTGCGCTGCCAGCACCTGCGACCCGCTGACCGGCACCTGCGCGATGCAGCCGATCCACGAGGGCCAGCCGTGCGACGCCGACGGCAGCAGTTGCACCCCCTACGACGCCTGCCAGTCCGGCAAGTGCGCGATCGGCGCCAACGTCTGCGAGTGCCAGAAGGACGCCGACTGCGCCGCCAAGGAGGACGGCGACGCCTGCAACGGTACGCTGGTATGCGACACCGTTGCCAACAAATGCACGATCAACCCGGCGACGGTGGTGGCGTGCCCGGACATCGCCAGCGCGGCGTGCCTGCGCAACACCTGCCAGCCGGCGACCGGCACGTGCGCGCTGCTGCCGGCCGACGAGAACAAGTGGTGCGACGGCGACGCCAACCCGTGCACCCTCAACGACACCTGCCACGCCGGCAAGTGCGTGATCGGAAAGAATTTCTGTGCCTGCACTGCCGACGACCACTGCGCGGTCCAGGACGACGGGTCGCTGTGCAATGGCTGGCTGTACTGCGACAAGTCGGCGGCGCCCTTCGGCTGTGCGGTAGCCAAGAACACCATCGTGCAGTGCGGCACCGCCAGCGACACCGCCTGCCTGAAGAACAAGTGCCAACCGCTGACCGGCAAGTGCGGAATGGCCGCGGCAAAGCCCGGCACGCCGTGCGACGACGGCAGCCTGTGCACCGCGGGCGACGCCTGCCAGCTCGGCTTGTGCGGCGGCAAGCCGGCCAACTGCGACGACGGCGACCCGTGCAGCGTCGACGGCTGCCTCGCCCAGAACGGCCTGTGCAGCCACAAGCCGGCCAACTGCGACGACGCCAACGCCTGCACCGACGACGCCTGCGACCCCAAGCTCGGTTGCAGCCACAAAGCGGTCGCGGCCGGCAGCGCCTGCGACGACGGGCAGTTGTGTACCCAGCCCGACGTGTGCTCCTTTGGCGCGTGCAAGGGCGCGCCGCTCGGTTGCGACGACGGCAAGCCGTGCACCACCGACACCTGCGACCCGCAGGCCGGCTGCGGTCACGCCGAAAAGGCCGACGGTGCCGCGTGCAGCGACGGCAATGCCTGCACCCAGGGCGACACCTGCAGCGCCCAGAAGTGCATCGGCAAGCCGGTCGACTGCGACGACGGCCAGCTGTGCAGCGACGACGGCTGCGACGCCAAAACCGGCGCCTGCCAGAACCTGCCCAACGCCTTGCCGTGCGACGACGGCAACACCTGCACGGGCCCCGACGCGTGCACCAAGGGTGCATGCAAAGGCGGCCCGCTCCCCTGCGACGACCAATTGCCGTGCACGATCGACGGCTGCGACGCCAAGGTCGGCTGCAAGGTGATCGGGCTCTTGCCCGCTGGCGCGACCTGCAGCGACGGCGACGCCTGCAGCGGGCCCGACGGCTGCGACGCCAAGGGCGGCTGCGCCGGGGCCAAGGTGACCTGCGACGACGCCAACGCCTGCACCGCCGACGCGTGCGATGCCAAGACCGGCTGCGCGTCCACGCCCAAGCCCGGGCCGTGCACCGACGGCAACGCCTGCACCAAGGCCGATCAGTGTCAGGCCGACGGCGGCTGCAAGGGCACCAGCACCACCTGCGACGACGGCAACGCCTGCACCGACGACGGCTGCGACCCCGCCAAGGGCTGCACCACGACCAACCCGCAAAAGCCTTGCACCAGCGCGAACTTGTGCTTGATCGACACCGCCTGCAAGAATGGCGCCTGCCAGGGCGGGCACGGCCCCGACTGCGACGACGGGGTCGCCTGCACCGTCGACGCCTGCGACCCGGCCAAGGGCTGCTCCCACGCGCCCGACGCCAAGCTGTGCGACGACGGCGACCCGTGCACCGACCAGGCGTGCGATGCCAAGACCGGCTGCGCCAACCCGACGCTGCCCGACGGCAGCCCGTGCGCCAGCGAGCGCTTCTGCAGCGCCGGCCTGTGCGTGTGGGCGACCCAGGTCGACGCCGGCTTCGAGTTCGCCTGCGCGGTGCGCGCCGATGGCACGGTGTGGTGCTGGGGCCAGGGCGACTCCGGCCAGCTCGCCAACCAGCAGAGCGGCAGCCTGAACGGCAAGCCGGTGTACGTCAAGGTGCCGACCCAAGTGGCCGGGGTCAGCGGCGCCATCAAGGTCTCGGTGGGCCACAAAGAAGCCTGTGCGCTGACCAAGGGCGGTCAGGTCTACTGCTGGGGCGCCAACGGCGGCAGCAACATCAGCCTGGGCACCGACGACATCGCCAACGTGCTGACCACCGCCAAGCCGATGAAGAACGTCAGCACCGCGGTCGACGCCTGGGCCGGGGCCAATGGCGCCTGCGCCCGCTTGCAGAACGGCGACGTGGTCTGCGCCGGCGGCAACAGCAACGGCGAATTCGCGCTCGGGGCGACGACGCCCAGCTCCGCGTCGACGCCGATCGTCACGGGCTGGGGCGGCGCCACCGACCTCGCCGTCGCCCATTCGTTCCTCTGCGGCGTAGTCGGCGGCGTCGCCAGGTGCGCCGGCTGGAACATCTACGCCCAGACCGGCAGCGGCTCGCTGACCAGTCCCCAGACCAGCGCAGTCGCGGTCAAGAACATGGGCCCAGCGCGCCAGGTCGCCGCCGGCTACCAGCACGCCTGCGCCTTGGGGACCGACGGCGCGGTCAAGTGCTGGGGCAGCTGCAGCTACGACGAGACCGGCACCGGCAAGACCTGTCCGGGCCCGTCGGCCTTCGTCAGCGCCGAGTCGCTGCCCGGGATGACGGACGTCCGCCACCTCGACGCGGCCTAGCACGGCGGCTGTGCGGTCAAGAACGACGGCACGGTGTGGTGCTGGGGCGAGGGCGACAACGCCCAGCTCGGCGACGGCGGCGCCTTCGACCAGGAGGTGCCGCGCCAGGTTGTCGGCCTGCCCGAGTGCGTGTCGGTGGCCGCCGGGACCATGGGCTCGTGCGCGCTCGACAAGCGCGGCCAGGTGTGGTGCTGGGGCTACGGGGTCTACGGCATGCTCGGCGACGGCGGCGACGGCCCGGAATACGCGCGCGGCTGGCCGACGGTGGTGCCGGTGACGAGCGCGGTGGCCTCGACCGTGTGCAAGACCTTGAACTGCGACGACGGCAACCCGTGCAGCGTCGACGGCTGCGACGGCAACGGCGCCTGCACCCACGCCAAGGCCGCCGATGGCAAGCCGTGCGGCGGCGGCAACTTCTGCCACGCCGGCACCTGCAAGTGGGCGAGCGCCATCGCCGCCGGCGACCACCACACCTGCGCGCTGCGCCCCGACGGCTCCACCTGGTGCTGGGGCCGCAACCTGCACGGCCAGGTCGGCAACGGCGGCTTCGGCGGCATCCAGGCCGCGCCGGGCATCGTGGTCGCGGCCAAGACCGGCGTGTCGCTGGCCGCGCGCGCAGACACCACCTGCGCGGTCCAGGCCGGCGGCGGCGTGCAGTGCTGGGGCGGCGGGGAGTCGTGCCAGTTCGGCGGCGCGCCCGGCGACCAGGCGCAAGCCGTGGCGTTGCAGGGCGCCAAGGACGTGGTGCGGGTCGCCGTCGGCACCAACCACCTGTGCGCGGTGGACAAGCTGGCGCAGACCTTGTGCGTGGGCAGCAACGTCTCGGGCGAGCTCGGCATCGGCGCGGCCAGCTTCCAGCCAAGTTGCGCGCTGCAGCAGGCCAAGGGCTCCTCGGCCGCCGGCTACCCGGGCAGCATCGCCGCCGGCAACGCCTTCGTTTGCACCAACGGCGGCAACGGCATCATGACCTTCTGGGGCAGCAACGCCCAGGGCCAGTTGAGCCCGTTCTCGAAGGCGACGGCGCCAGCGCCCGAAGCGCTGTCCACCGCCTACGTCTCGGTGACCGCAGGCGACGACTACACTTGCGCCGTCACCAACGGCAAGGGCGTTGTCTGCTGGGGCGGCAACGCCTACGGCCAGTGCAACGGCGCGCCGAGCACCGGCAGCGTTGGGTTTGGCAGCGCGACCGCCGGCACCGCCCAGACCGCTTCGGTGGTCGCCGGCAAGGCCCACACCTGCGCGCTCGGCCTGGACAAGACCGTGAAGTGCTGGGGCCGCGGCGACAACGGCCAGCTCGGCAACGCCAGCGGGCCGGCGAGCGGCGTGGTCGCGGTCGGCGGGCTGTACGCCGTCGATCAGGTCGCGGCCGGCGGCGCCCACACCTGCGCGCTCGACGCCGCCGGGCAGGTGTGGTGCTGGGGCAGCAACGAGTTCGGCCAGCTCG